>JAFGUS010000145.1 GCA_016938395.1 Coriobacteriia bacterium
GTCGAGCGTTTGCGGGTGGCGAAGAAGCCAGGTAAGCGCGAGCGAGACAACGAGCGCGCCGAGGATCGACAGGATCCATCCGCCAGCGGTCTCAAGGGCCCGCGCGAGCGGGGTGGCAGCCCGGCGCTTGTGGGCGCGATCGCGCTCGATCGCCTGGGCAATCTTGCGCGCCTCGAGTTCGCGGGCGCGCTGCTCTGCGGCGGCACGTGTCCTGCGGGCCTCCGCGTCACGGCGCTGCGCCACCAGGCGCGGGCGGCGGGCGGGGAGCATCGTTAGGCCTCCCCCACGATCGTGGAGACGATCCCGGCTAGGTCGGATCGCGTCGCCCCGTCCTTCCAGTCGCTCGGGAAGGCGACCTGCACGCACGACAATCCCGCCAGATCCTCGACACACAACGCGAAATCGTCCTCGGTCGCGAGCGTCACGCAGTAGGTGAAGTCGGCGATCACGTCCTCAGGCTCGCTGCTGACAATCTCGCTTATTGCACCGAGCTCCCACTCACAACCGCCGAACACCAGGCAGCGCACCGCTCCGAGCTTGAAGATGTGCGCAGACTCCTCGTAGACGCCGGTGTCCCACACGACGATCTCGGCACCGGTCAGATCCCCCGGTGTGACATCGCTCGCGAGCGTCAGTCCGTCGAAGTCGGCGCGCTGCCCCCGGCCCAGTCCCTCGAAATCGAGCTCGTAGGTATCCCCGAGCGCCGCCAGCGTGACAGTCGGCACGATCACGGCCGCTCGCAGCCCTCGCGCCTGCAGCACACGGCCGAGAGACAGCGCGAGATGCGTCGTTCCCACACGGTGCTGCGCTCCGGCGACGGTCACGACCGGCGTTCCAACCCACTTGACGCGTTCGACCTCCACGACGCGCTCCACCACTTGTGGCTTGACCGATGCCGTGGGCCACGTGAAGCCGCCCTTGGCTGGAGCCGGTGCGTCCTCGCCTCTCCAACGCATCGCGTCGGCATAGCTGGTCTCGGTCGAGAGCACCATCGCGAGCGTGGCTGCAAGCTCGCTCGGCGACGCGGCCACAATGTCTCTGACTCCGTCGTTCAATGCGGAAATGACGAGGGGCTCGCCGGGACGCGTGAACTTGTCGACGACGAGCACTACGCGCACAGCGTCGCCGCGCACGAGCCGCACCGCGGTGATCGTCGAGCGCACCGCGGCCTCGGAGGGACTGCTCGCGGCATCGAGGACGAGCACGCTCACCCCTGCGGTTGCTGCAGTGCTGCCCGCGTCCTTCAGCGTGTCCACATTGGCGATGGTCGTTCCGGCAAGTATCACGCCGGCCTCAAGCACACCGGTCGTAAGCGCTCCGGCCCGGCGCTCGTCGCAGGTGATGATCCATGCCTCAGCCATGGCGCTAGACCCCTCTCTTGGCGGCGATGGTGTCCAGGAGTTCGGCCACGGCGGCAATGCGCGGCACGAACGTGCTGATCTCATCTGGGCTGACCTGCTCCAGGTTCGAGACCCTTTCGGCGGCACGTTCCAGCGCGGTGATGAGCTTCCCGGCGTCGGGAGCCGTGGCGGTGGTCGGCTTCTTGGCCGCCGCCGACTCCGTCAACGCGGCGACCTGCGCGCCACTCAATGCGCCGTCTTCCCCCGCCTCGATCTGCGCCAGAACGCTTTCCTGGACATCGACGGGCTGCTGCGCGAGCTCTCGTGCCGTCGTGAACGTGATGCGGCGTTCATCGAGCAACGCGCGAAGACCGTCGATGAGTTTGGTGAGCGAGCGGTAGTAGGCGACAGTGCGTGGCGCGAGGTTGACGAGTTCGGCGATCTTGCCGTCCGTGGTCGTCCCCGCCTCAAGGCGCCCCGCCTCGCGAAGCTCAGCAACGAGTCTCTGGGCAAAGGCGATCGTGTGGATGCGTTCCAGTGTGGAAAGGTCGCGCTGCCGAACATTGGTGGTGAGCATGAGCACGCCGGAATCCAAGTCATCGGAGGGCACGAGGTGGCAGACCACTTGCCTGATGCGCCCACCATGACCCTGCTCCACGAGCAGCGAGAGCGCTGCATGACGGCGATGGCCAGCCACTCTCATGTACTCATCCTCGAACTCGGGATGGGGACGCACGACGGGGTAGTGGGCCAGTCCGTTGGCCTCTATGTCACGCGCCAGATCCTCGATGCCTCCGAGTTCGAACACCTCGTTGTTGCGCGGGTCCGGGTGGAGTTGGTCGAGGGGCACGGTCACCGAC
>JAFGUS010000146.1 GCA_016938395.1 Coriobacteriia bacterium
GACCTCGCCGTGAAGACCGTGCGGCTCGTGCCGCCGCAGTAGCGCCACAAGCACACGTCCGTACCCGCACCATGAAGGGACTGTCCGATGAAGTCGAGACTGCTGGTCCTGGCTGCCGCCGTGATCCTCGGCGTTATCGCCGCCGTGGTCACCGCCAACTACCTGCGCGACACAACAGCCAGGCTCACGGCCGAGGCCGAGCCGGTTCAGGTGATGGTGGCGACCACCGATGTCGCTCGTGGTGCAACCGCCGAGGAGATGCTCGAGGCGGGCGCGCTCGAGGTGCGGGAGATCCCGCGCCGGTATGTGGCCGACGGCGCCGTGTCCTCGCCGGCGATGATCACGGGCAAGGTGCTCGCGATACCGCTCACAGCAGGCGAGCAGGTGACCGCCGCGCGCTTCCGTTATCCGAGCGAGGTCGGCCTCTCCTACGGCATCCCCGAGGGGTTCGTGGCCGTCTCGATTCCGGCCAACGATGTCAAGTGCGTGGGCGGCATGCTCAAGCCCGGCGACTGGGTGATGGTGGCGGTCACCTTCGACCCAGGGCCTGAGGACCCCGACGCCGAGGCCGACGAAGAGCCGACGGCGCTGACGCGCGTGCTCCTGCCCAAGGTCAAGGTGCTGGCCGTGGGGCTGACTACCGACACAGAGCCGCAGGCCGCGGCACCTGAGGAGTCGGGCGGTGGCGGCGTCATAGGCGGCACGTCCGCGCAGACCGAGCAGCGCGTCTCCAACACCGTGACGCTCGCACTTCTGCCCGGCGATCTCGAGAAGCTCGTGTTCGCCGAGGAGAAGGGGTCGGTGTGGCTTGCGCTGCTTCCCGCGACCGCTACCGACATACCTGAGACCACTGGCCGCCGGCTCGACTCCGTCTTCGAGTAGGGGCTGCAATGGGCCTGGTCCTCATCACTGACGCCGACGTCGAATTCTGCACGCGCGCCCGGGAGGCTATCGGGGGGGCCTGCGGTGACAGCGTCGAGGACGTGCGCACCATCGAGGACGCGGCGGTGCTTGCGTCGCTGCGCTCCCCGGATCTGCTCGTCATTGGACCCTCGGTGGACACTGCCGAGGCTCTTGCGTTTGCCGAGAGCGTGGACCAGGCGCACCCCAGTTGTGTGACCGTGGTGGTCGCCCGCAAGGTGACCACGGAACTCATGCGCGTGGCGATGCGCGTGGGTGTTCGCGATGTGGTGCCCGCGAGTGCCACGAGTGAGATAGCCGAGTCGCTCCGCGCCGCCGCTGAGGCTGCCGCGAAGGCGATGGAGCCAGCGACACTCGTTGAGGCGCGCCCGGCCCTCGGACGCGTCGTGACGTTCTTCAGCACCAAGGGCGGCGTGGGCAAGTCGTTCCTCGCGAGCAATGTGGCCGTTGCGCTCGCAGAGTCCGGCGCGAAGACCGTGCTGATCGATCTCGACCTCCAGTTTGGTGATGCCGGCGTACTGCTCGACCTCACGCCGGAACGCACTATCTACGATGCGGTGCAGTGTTTCGATCGGCTGGACGCCGACATGCTCGGAGGCTTCCTGACCGAGCACAAGTCGGGGGTGCAGGTACTGCTCGCGCCGATTCATCCCGAGGATGCTGAAGCCATCACCGTGAGTCGCCTCGGTGTGATTCTGTCGCTTCTGAGGGA
>JAFGUS010000015.1 GCA_016938395.1 Coriobacteriia bacterium
ACGGAACCTTCTGAGTAGCCTGTCTGGGCCGTCCAGTCGATCTGCCCGGAAACGAAGAACCCGCCGAGTGCGCCCGCGGTGACCAGTACGATACGCGCGAGCTGAACGATCATCTACTCGACGCCCTGCTGTCGGATGTCACGTCCGAAGAGCGCCTTCACCTCCTCTTCATCAAGCGGTCATGCGTATGGCTCGGCCGTCATGGTGCACCGGCCTGACCAGCGCCGATGGTAGCACAGCGTCCTGTCTCAGAGTTGCGCGCGCTCCCGGATGCGCCGCAGTCCGTCGCTGATCGCCCGGGCCCGCCGGGCACCGACGCCATCGACGTCGTCGAGATCGGCCACGTCGGCGTCGAGTAGGCCGGCGAGGGTGCCGAAGCGCTCCACGAGCCGGTTGATGACCGTGCCGGGCAGCAGCGGTATCCTGCGCAGTTGCCGATACCCCCGCGATACGACGCGCTGCTCCTCGAGGTCGGTCTTGGCCGCATAGCCCATGGCAACACCGATTGCCGAGACGTCGAGCAGCTGGTCGGGCTCGAGCGCGCCGATGCGGCTGAGGGCCGCCGCCGCCTTGCGCGGCGTGCTGTCAGGCAGGTAGTCGCGAATGAGCATCAGGTAGTCGTCTTCCGCACCGGCGGTGAGCTCATCGGCCTGGAGCTGCACCAGACGGCCCTCGGTTCCCAGCTCGGTCACGTGTCGGTTGACCTCACGCGCGACTCGGCGCAGCATCTCAGAGCGCTGAACGACGACCGCGACCGCGCCGAACGTCACGAGGTCCTCACACTCGAGCGCGGTGAGGTGGGCCGAGACTTCGTCGAGCCTGTTGCGGTAGCGCTGCAGCGTCTGCAACGCCTGGTTGGCCTTGGCGAGCACCACATCGATGTCCTCGAGGATGAGGCGGGTGCCGCCTCGATAGAGACTGACGACCTCGCGGCGCTGCGAGACCGAGATCACGAGCGCGTCGGTCTGCCGGCTCACACGCTCCGCGGTGCGATGACGCATGCCGGTCTCGGAGGTGGGAAGCGACGGGTCGGGCATGAGATGCGCGTTGGCGCGCCGGATGCGGGTGACCTCGGCGTCGAGCAGGATCGCGCCGTCCATCTTGGAGAGCTCGAAGAGGCGCTGCGGCGTGAACTCCGCGCCGATCTCGAAACCGCCGTTGCTGATGGCGTCCGCGCCTTCCTCATCACCGATCACGATGAGAGCGCCGGTCCGTGCGGCGATGATGTACTCGAGCGCCTGGCGCAGCGGTGTCCCGGGCGCCACGGACTCGAGCGCGGTGAGCATCGGGTCCTCGCGGGTCGCGTCCACGCCACCTCCCTCGGCACGGGTATCGTCATGTCCGATTCTGCCACGTGCGCCTCGCGGGGGCTAGCACCGCCCGCTACGGCAGCAGCACCTCGATGGCCTCGGCCAAGGTCTGGACGCCGCGCATGCCGTCCGGAGCGTCCTTGCCGGCCCGCGTGGGCCCGAGCACGACATCGAAGCCCATGCGGGCCGCCTCCCTGACGCGCGCGGCCTCGTGCGGGATGGGGCGCACCTCGCCGGTGAGACTCAGCTCGCCGAACGCCGCACACTGTCGCGGCACCTCCTGGTCGCGCCGGGCAGAAGCTATTGCGAGTGCAAGCGGGAGGTCGATCGCCGGCTCGGTGACGCGCACACCGCCGGCAACCGCTACGTACACGTCGAACGAACCGAGTGGGAGGGACGCGCGCCGCTCGGCCACCGCGAGCACCTGCAGGAGTCGTGGGGTGTCGACGCCCACTGAGAGCCGTCGCGGCGTCGGCAGGTAGCTCGGCGTGACGAGGGCCTGCACCTCGACGAGAAGCGGGCGGCTCCCCTCCATGGTGGCCATGACCACCGCTCCCGCGACGCCTTCACTGCGCCTACTGAGCAACGCTGCCGACGGATGCCCTACTTCAGCAAGCCCATCCTCTCCCATCTCGAAGATGCCTATCTCCGAGACGGAGCCGAAGCGGTTCTTCGCCGCACGGACGATGCGGAACGCATGGTCGGAGTCGCCTTCGAAGTACAGCACGGTGTCCACCACATGCTCCAGCACGCGCGGACCGGCGATGGAGCCCTCCTTGGTGACGTGGCCGACGACGATGAGCGTGACATCCTGCGTCTTGGCCAACCGCACCAGCCGTGCAGCCGTAGCACGCACCTGGCCGACGCTCCCGGGCACGCCATCGAGCCCGGGGTCGAACAACGTCTGGATCGAATCGATGATGACGACCGCTGGCCGCTCGGCAAGGACCGTCGCCTCGATTGCGGCCGCGTCCACTTCCGCGACGAGTGAGATCCCGGGGCCGGCATCGACGCGGTCCGCCCGCGAACGCACCTGCTCGAGCGACTCCTCGCCGCACACGTAGAGTACGGGGACGCCGGCCGAGCCGAGACGACCTGCCGCCTGCAGCAAGAGTGTGGACTTGCCGATGCCAGGCTCGCCTGCGATGAGGACGACCGAACCCCGCACCAGGCCGCCACCGAGCACCCGATCGAACTCGGTGATGCCCGTGGGGACACGGTGGCCGGCCGCCACGGTCACGTCGGCGAGGGCGGTCACCGGCCGCGCGACACCCTCCACGCTGCCGGTACCGGGCGCCTGCACGCGGGGCAGTTCCTCGACGAACGTACCGAACCCTCCGCACTCGGGGCAACGGCCCAGCCAGCGCGCCGAAGCGGTGTCACACTGCTGACAGCGCCAGGTGCTCCGTGGTCTGGCCACCGCTCAGGCGCCCGCCGCACCGTCGGCGACGCCGCCACGCCGGGAGCGTCCGCTCCGTGTCGGCATCGTCGCCTTCGGGCCGCTGGCCACGGAAGGCGCCGCCTCCTCGACCTGCCCCTCGCTCTTGCGGAAGACGACCGCGCCATCCTCGAGGTCCACGAGCACGACTTCGCCGGGGAGCCACTCGCCCGCGAGCAGCTGCTCGGAGAGCGGATCCTCGACCAGGTGCTGGATGGCACGACGGAGCGGCCTGGCGCCGAGCGCCGGATCGAAGCCCTCCCGCGCGAGCAGTTCCCTCGCGGCCGGTGTGAGCTGGATGCCGATGCCCTGCGCGAGCAGCTGATCGCGCAGGCGCGCGAACATGAGGTCGACGATCGACATGATCTCCTCGCTCGTGAGGTCGTGGAACACGATGACCTCGTCGACCCGGTTGAGGAACTCGGGCCGGAAGACCTTCTTGAGCTCGCCGGTCACGCGCTCCTTGAGCGTGTCGTACGCGAGCGCTCCTGACTCCTGCGCCGAGAACCCGAGCGTCTGACCTTTGACGATGTCACGCGCACCGAGGTTGGACGTCATGATGAGGATGACGTTCTTGAAATCGACCTTGCGGCCCTGGGCGTCGGTGAGACGGCCCTCCTCGAAGATCTGGAGCAGGACATTGAACACGTCGGGGTGGGCCTTCTCGATCTCGTCGAACAGCACCACCGAGTAGGGACGGCGCCGAACGGCCTCGGTGAGCTGGCCGCCTTCGTCGAACCCGACGTATCCCGGTGGCGAGCCGACGAGCCGCGACACCGTGTGCTTCTCCATGTACTCACTCATGTCGAGCGAGATGAGCGCGTCCTCGTTGCCGAACAGGAACGACGCGAGCGCCTTGGCGAGCTCGGTCTTGCCCACACCCGAGGGGCCGAGGAAGATGAACGACCCCGCCGGACGGGCCGGGTCCTTGAGCCCGGCGCGCGTACGCCTGATCGCCCGCGATATCGCGGTGACCGCTTCGTCCTGGCCCACGATCCGCTCGTGGATGCTCGCCTCCATGCGCAGGAGCTTCTGGGTCTCCTCCTCGGTGAGACTCGCCACCGGGATGCCGGTCCACATCGACACGATGTCGGCGATCTCGCGCTCCGTCACCTCGACGAGACGCTGGGCCTCAGGCTTGCGCCACTCCTCTTCCATCGCGCGCTTCTCGGCGAGCACCTGCTTCTCGCGGTCGCGGAGCGAGGCGGCCTTCTCGAACTCCTGCGCCTCGATGGCCGCTTCTTTCTCCTGGCGGACCTGCTTCAGGCGCTCGTCGACCTCGCGGACACCCGGAGGCGCGGTCATCATCTTGATCCGCATCTTGGAGCCGGCTTCGTCGATGAGATCGATCGCCTTGTCGGGGAGGAAACGGTCTGAGATATAGCGATCGGCGAGATTGGCGGCCGCGTCGACTGCGGCGTCGGTGATCGATACACGATGATGGGCCTCGTAGCGGTCTCGCAGGCCGTGAAGGATCTCGATGGTCTCACGAACACTCGGCTCGCCCACCATGATCGGCTGGAACCTACGCTCAAGCGCGGGGTCCTTCTCCACGTACTTGCGGTACTCATCGAGCGTGGTGGCGCCGATGGTCTGCAGCTCGCCGCGCGCGAGCGCCGGCTTGATGATGCTCGCCGCGTCGATGGCACCCTCGGCCGCACCGGCACCGACGAGCGTGTGCATCTCGTCGACGAACAGGATGATGTCGCCGCGCTCGCGGATCTCCTTCATGACCTTCTTGAGACGGTCCTCGAACTCACCACGGTACTTGCTGCCGGCCACGAGGGCTGCGAGGTCGAGCGTGTAGAGCTGCTTCTCGCTGAGCGTCTCGGGCACCTCGTCGGCGGAGATGCGCTGCGCGAGCCCTTCCACGACCGCCGTCTTGCCCACACCGGGCTCGCCGATGAGCACCGGGTTGTTCTTCGTCCGGCGCGAGAGGATCTGCATGACCCGCTCGATCTCCTGCTCGCGGCCGACGACCGGATCGAGCTTGCCCTCACTCGCGGCCCGTGTGAGATTGCGGCCGAACTCATCGAGGAGCGCGGCCTCTCCGCCCCTGCCGGCGCGACGCTCCTCGCCGGGCTCCGTCTGCTTCCCGTAGTAGCCGGACAGCAGCTGGATGACCGCCGAACGCACCTTCTCCAGGTCGGCGCCCAGGTTCAAGAGCACCTGCGCGGCCACGCCCTCACCCTCACGGATGAGGCCGAGCAAGATGTGCTCGGTGCCGATGTAGTTGTGGCCGAGCTGCAGCGCCTCGCGAAGCGACAGCTCGAGCACCTTCTTGGCGCGAGGCGTGAACGGGATGTGGCCGGTCGGCACGTACGTGCCCCGGCCGATGAGCTCCTCGACCTGCTGGTGGACGTCCTCCACCGAGATGTCGAGACTCTCGAGCGCCTTGGCCGCGATCCCGTCCTGCTCGCGGATGAGACCGAGCAGCAGGTGCTCGGTGCCGATGTAGTTCTGGTTGAGCATGCGCGCTTCTTCCTGCGCATACACCACCACTCGTCGTGCCTTCTCGGTGAAACGCTCGAACATGATGGTTCTCTCCTATCCAAGCGCGCCGGAGCGCGTAAGGTGCCGTATCACGTATTCTACCCCGCCGACCGACATCGGGCGGGATCCGTCATCCGTGGAGCAAGCCGAGTGCCACCGGATATGAGCGCGCTACACTCAGATTGTGGCTCGAGGGGACTGGTGCCGGGCAGACGGTGCGGGTCCTACGCCTCCGGCCGCATGTGGGGGAAGAGCAGCACGTCGCGGATGGAAGGGCTGTCGGTGAGCAGCATCACCAGGCGGTCGATGCCGATGCCGAGCCCGCCGGCGGGCGGCATCCCGTACTCCTGCGCACGCAGGTAGTCTTCGTCCACCCACATCGCCTCGTCGTCACCCGCGTCCTTGGCGGCAGCTTGTGCCTCAAAACGCGCCCGCTGATCCACCGGGTCGATGAGCTCGGAGAACGCGTTGGCGAACTCCCTGCCGGTGATGATGAGCTCGAACCGGTCGGTGATATCGGGATCCGCATCGTTGCGGCGTGCGAGCGGCGAGGTCTCCGCCGGGTAGTGCGTGACGAAGGTCGGCTGAATGAGCGTGTGCTCCACAAGCTTCTCGAAGAGTTCGTTGAGCAGCTTGCCCGGCCCCCAGCCCGTCTCGATCGGGATCTCATGCTCGGCACACAGCCGAGCGAGTTCCTCTTTCGGCGTCTGGACGCTCACGGGACGGCCGGCAGCCTCACTCACAAGTTCGGCCATCGGTGCCTGCCGCCAGGGCGAGGCGAGCGAAACGG
This sequence comes from Coriobacteriia bacterium, assembly GCA_016938395.1. The sequence goes on from JAFGUS010000015.1 coordinate 6,032, forward strand.
CCTCACCCTGATACTCGATCTCGAGCGTGCCGAGCACCTCGGACGCTACCTCGGTGATGAGCGACTCCGTAAGCTCGCGCATCGTCTCCATGTCGCCGAATGCCTGGTATGCCTCGAGCATGGTGAACTCGGGGTTGTGTCGGGGGGACATCCCCTCGTTGCGGAACGAGCGGTTGATCTCGTACACGCGCTCGAAGCCGCCGACGAGCAGCCGCTTGAGGTAAAGCTCGGGTGCGATGCGCAGGTAGAGGTCCATGCCGAGCGCGTTGTGGTGCGTCACGAACGGACGCGCCGTTGCGCCACCCGGGATGGGCTGGAGCATGGGCGTCTCGACCTCGAGGAAACCGCGACGCTCCATGAAGCGCCGTGTCGCCGCGATGATAGCGAAGCGTGTTTCGAAGGTACCGCGCACTTCAGGATTCGCGATCAGGTCCACGTAGCGCTGACGGTAGCGTGTCTCGGTATCGGACAGACCGTGGAACTTCTCGGGAAGCGGGCGAAGCGACTTCGAGAGCAGCCGCACCGAGGTGGGCGCCACTGAGAGCTCGCCGCGGCGGGTCCTCAGCACGGTGCCTGTCGCGCCGACCCAGTCGCCAAGGTCGAGGTCGGCAGCGGCAGCGAAGCCCTCCTCGCCGAGCACGTTCACGCGGCAGAACAGCTGGACCTCACCCGAAGAATCGCGCACGACGAGGAAGAGCACCTTGCCCTGATCGCGCTTGGCGACGATGCGCCCGGCCACGGCAACCTCGTCAGCGACCTCGTCGCCCGGTTCGAGCGCACCGTAACGGGCGGAGAGTTCGGCGGAGGTGGCGGTGCGGTCGTACCGGTCCGGGTACGGCTCGATCCCGGCGGCCCTCAGCGCATCGAGCGTGCGCGCGCGAACGGCGATCTCGTCTCCCGGCCGCGCGTCTGTGGCCCCCCCGTCGGTCATCGCTCCCCCGTTACTTCGTGATGGAGACGACCTCGTACTCGATGACGGCACCGCGGGGCGTGGTCACGCGGACGACGTCACCCTTCTTGGCCCCCATGACCGCCTGACCGACCGGCGACTCGTTCGAGATGCGGTCGTGGGTGGGGTCGGCCTCGGCCGAACCGACGAGCTGGTAAGCGAACGCGTCCCCCGTGCCGAGGTCCTTGAGGTGGACCCGGGCGCCCAGCGTCACACGGTCGCGACGCTTCGGTGACTCGATGATGGTCGCGTTCGATAGGATCTGGCTGATCTCGGCGATACGGCTCTCGACCCACGCCTGCTCGTTCTTGGCGTCGTCGTACTCGGAGTTCTCCGAGATGTCCCCGAACTCCTTGGCTTCCTTGATACGCTCCCCGACCTCACGCCGCCTGACGGTCTCCAGGTGCACGAGCTCCTGCTCGAGCCGGGTCTGGCCTTCGGGGGTAAGCGCGACTTCCTTCTGCATGCTGACTCCTGTGGGTCGGTCCGCCGGAATCCCCTGGAACTGGCGGTTCCGGCTGGCCGGTCTAGGGCTCCGGGTAGTATAGCGGCGGTCGAGCGCCGATACAAGCAGGAAGCGCGCCAGGTGCGATGCCGGGGCGGCACCGCCATCCGACAGCAAAGAAGGCGCCCGCAGGCGCCTTCTCAGAATCCCACACTATGTCGTGCTGCTACTCGGTCGAGTCGTCGCTGGACGTCTCAGCCTTCTTGGCGGCTGCCGCGGCCTCCTCGGCTTCGTCCTCCTCGATGCGACCCTCCATGCTGTCCTTCAGCACCTTCGCCGACTTGCCGAAGGTCTTGGCCAGCTTGGGAAGCTGCGTGGGGCCGAAGAGCAGCAGGATGATGCCGAGGATGATCCACCACTCAGCACCGCCGGGAAGACCGAAGATCGCCATGGTACCTCCTCCGTTCCTCGACCCGGCACATCCGGACCGGATCGTCGAGTGACCGACCGTCAGCTTACCATCTTACCCGCACCGATGCTACGTCGCTCGGGCGGTCCGTACGCGCATCGAGGCTGCCTCACGTCGGCCCGCGCCGGCGTCACACGCGACCTCCACCATCGGCCCGTGAGAGGTAGTAAAGGGTATGGAGCAGTTCGTGCACGGGGTCGGTGTTGTGAAGTGTCACTCCCGGTGGAACACGCACGATCATCGACGTGTAGTTCAGGATGATGCGAACGCCGGCGGCGGAGAGACGGTCCGCCGCCTCCTGGGCGGCCTCCGGCGGCACTGCCACGACCCCGATCCGGATGTCCTGGTCGCGGACGACGCGCTCGAGCTGCTCGATCGGCTGGATCGTGACATCTCCGATGCGCGTCCCCACCTTGCGGGCGTCGCTGTCGAAAATCGCAGTCACCATGAATCCGTGCTGCCGCAGCCCGTTGTAGCCTGCGATGGCCGAGCCGAGGTTACCGGCGCCTACGAGCGCCAGACGATGCACGTGATCGGCGCCCAGGATCCGCTGGATGCGGTCGACGAGGTTGACGACGTCGTAGCCCACGCCGCGCTTGCCGAACGATCCGAAGTGCGTGAGGTCACGCCGAATCTGAGCGGGGTTCACGAGTGTCAGTTCGCCCATGCGCGCCGAGGAGACCGTCGCCACTCCGTCTCGCCTGAGCTGGATGAGAGAATTCAGGTAAAGCGGGAGGCGCTCGATGACACCTTCGGGGATGCGTTCGGGCACAGCGGACTCCATCACAAGCAGCCGGACGTGCTACCGACATGGTAACCGCGCGTTACAAAGCTGTATAGAAGCGCCCCCGGGCGAGTGCGGTTACGGGTGACGCGATGTCTCCCGCACCAGACTGATGATGTCCGACCGCGTCACGATGCCGGCGAGCCGCCCGTCCTCGACGACCAGGATGGCCCCTGGTCCCGCGGATTCGAGCCGGCCGAGGACCTCGTCGACCGATGTCTGTGGTGTCGCGACCACGTCCCGCAGGTCTCGCGCGGCCACATCGGCCACCGTCATCAGAGCCCACTCCTCCCGCGGCACTTCGTTGACCCTGTCGATATCGATCAGACCGATGACCCGCCCGTCTTTGACGACCGGATACCGCGTGTGACGCCCGCCGAGGAGGTACGAGTGCGCCATCTCCTCGAGGGTGATGTCGGCCGGTGCCAGAACGGCAGGCGTCGACATGATCCGGCTCAGCGGTACCTCGGCAAGCGCAGCGCGCATGAGCTGCTGCTGATACGCACCCGCCGCAAGACTCGTGAGGAACCACCCCATCACCGCGAACCACACGAGGTCGAACGTCCCCTGCAGGACCCCGAACACCGCGATCGCGATGAGGATGCTGCCGAGCGCCTGCCCCACGCGGCTCGCCCATTTGGTCGCCTTGAGGAGGTCCTTCGTGAGCGCCCAGAGCAGCGCTCTGAGGACGCGACCCCCGTCGAGCGGGAAGCCCGGAAGCAGGTTGAAGAACGCCAGCGACGCGTTGATGAGCGCGAGGTACTCGAGCGGAACCCAGAACACGTCGCGCGCACCGGCCGCGCGCAGGGCCACGAAAGCGAACCAGGCCCCTACCGCGATGAGAATGCTCGTAAGGGGCCCTGCGATGGCCATGACGAACTCGTGCCCGGGTCCGCGCGGCTCGTCCTCGAGCTGCGAGACGCCGCCGAAGAGGAACAGTGTGACCTTGGAGATGCGGAGACCGCCCGCCCGGGCCACGAGCGAGTGGGCCAACTCGTGCAGCACGAGCGACCCGAAGAACGCGAGGGCTGTCACGAAGCCAAGCGCCACGTACGTGACGGGACCGCGGTCAGGAAGTGCGGACGGAAAGTAGCTGGTCGTCAACGTCGAGGCGACCAGGAAGAACACGAAGAACCAGCTCGCATCGACCTCGATGGGTATCCCAAAGATGCGGCCCAGCTTGAGCGACGGGAGTCCGAACATGGGTCAGCCGACCCACATGTCGCAGCGAACCACCATCTAGAACACCGCGCCATCAAGAGCGGTCGCACATACGCATGGACGCTCGGCAGGCAGCGCGGGGATCATCTCGAAGAGCAGATCCTTCACCTTCTGGTTGTTCTCGGCGAACACGCGCACGACCTCATCGTTGGTGACCGGCTCGGCGCCGGCGGTGCCTGCGTCGTAGTCGGTGATCAGCGAGATGTTGCAGTAGCAGATCGCAAGCTCGCGGGCGAGATACGACTCGGGGTACTGGGTCATGTTGATGACCTCCCAGCCCTGGGATGCGAACCAGCGTGACTCGGCACGCGTGGAGAAGCGGGGACCCTGGATGACGACCACCGTGCCGGAGGGATGCACGCCGATGCCAAGCTCCTCACACTTCTCGATGGCGATCTGGCGCATGGTCGGGCAGTAGGGGTCGGCCGACGACACGTGCGTGGTCTGCGGTCCGTCATAGAACGTGTCCTTGCGCCCCGACGTCCTGTCCACGAACTGATCGCAGATGACGAAGTCGCCCGGCTTTACGTGAGGCTGCAGCGAGCCGCATGCATTGGGCCCGATAATCCGGCTCACCCCGAGTTCCTTCATCGCCCAGACATTCGCCCGGTAGTTGATGACGTGCGGCGGATACTGATGAGACAGCCCGTGCCGCGGCAGGAACGCAACGGTCCGGCCGCCGATCTCCCCGTACATCACCGGCGAAGACGGCTCGCCGTAGGGAGTATCGACTGCTATCTCGACCGCATTCTCGAGCAGAGAGTAGAAGCCGCTGCCGCCGAACACGCCGATCTCAGCTTTGGGGTATCCCATGAGACGACTCCTTGCTCCAGCGCCAGCGAGGGCGGCGCATCGGATCCGACGCCATCGATTGTAGCCCAACTGCTCGGCCGCTCAGGCGCTCATCGCATGAAGCACCCTTCGGGGCTTCGAGCCCTCTCCGGCGGTTGTTTCACGGGGTGCGCGCAGCGGCCTCCCGAACGGGTTGTCGGGACCGGTCCATGGCTCCTGCACCAGCCCGGCCGGCCGAAGGCTTTCGGCAAAACCCGTGGCCGTGATGTCGATCTCGTCGGCACGGTGGAGCAACAGCGCCTCGAGTGTGGCCGGGGCCGGTACCGACGACCCTTGACCGTCCTGGTGATGCGCCGCGATGGCGTGCGTGAGGCAGAGCATGACCTCGGGGCTCATCTGCGGATCAACGCGCTCACCGACAGCACGGATGCGGCGCTCACCCAGCATCACATGCCCCAGCAAGCGACCCTCGTCGGTCAGATCGATTCCGATGCCGCCGCGGAGCTGCTCGACCACGCCGATATCGTGCAGCAACCCGGCAGAGACGAGCAGGTCGCGGGCGGCCAGTGGATAGGCGTCGGCGAGGTGGGAGCATGTAGCGGCGACCGCGACGGTATGCTCGAGCAGACCTCCGACACACGCGTGGTGCGCGGCTGGCGAGACCTTGAAGCGGGCGAAGAAGGCACGGTCGCCGAACACGCCCCGGAGCAGCGCGGCGAGCGCCGGATCGTCTACGGAGCGGGTGAGCGTCTGAAGCTCATCGACCATCTCGCGCACGTCACGGCTGCTAACGGCCATGACCTCGGTCGCCTCGTAGTGCTCCGACGGCCGCAGGCCGGTAACCGAGATGCGGTCGGACCCGCGGTAGGAGGTCACCACCCCCCTGACACGGACCACCGTATCGACCGGCACGTCCTGGGCGGTGCGGTCGGGCCGGAACATGATACCGGCGACGCGCCCACTCCTATCCGTGAGCTCGAGCGAGAGATAGGCCTCGCCTGTTCTGGCGGCCCGCATCTCCTTGCCCCGCAGCACGTACGTGTCGTCGACCTTGTCCCCCGGGCGAAGTTCCGCCGCATATCGCCGGGTTGCCATCTCTGCCCTCCGCTCGTCGTCTACTCCGGCAGAGCGTAGCGGGCGGGTATGACATCGCGGCATGCGATGGCTACTCCGGTGGCAGCGGCCGAATCCGGGCGGTGGCCCCCGGCTCGACGCCGTAGCGCTCCGATGCGCTTCCGAGACGCACGGCCAGCGTGAGCCACCCGGAGGAGTCGATGAGGGTCACCGGCTCACCCTCACTGACATCCGAGAACGTGCGACCGAACGGCACCTCAATCCGCAGATGGCCGAACGCGAGTTCCAATCGTCCGGTATCCAGACCGCGATCGAGAACCTCCTCGGCGGATACCGCCATACGCAGGGAGCCGAAGCGGTCGATGTCGATCACCTCGGCGATGAGCGCGTCGCCCTCCTGGCGGCACGGCCCGAATGGCGCGGGGGCCAACTCGTCGATGGCGACGGGCTCCCCTATGGCCTCGAGTGCGACGCCGCATGCCAAAGCCGCGGCCGCAGGCGCAAGGATGTCCCGGGCGTGGAAGGTCGGCAGCGGCTGACGGAAGTCCAGGTGCTCGGGGACCAGCGAGTATGCCGCTGTCACACCGCCCGACCGCCAGCTGGCCGGTATCAAGACACCGTTGTCGGGTCCGACGAGGATGCTCCCGTCGCCCGTCACGAGTGCGAGATCCATCCTGCCCCCGCCGACTCCGGGGTCGGCGACCACCAGGTGTATGGCGTCCGGCAGCTGCCAGACGCCCGCTGCGGCCACCGCGGCGGCCTTCCGCACGTCGAACGGCGGGATGTTGTGTGCGAGATCGACGATCCGTGCCTGGGGACACGCACGGTGGATGACCGCGTGGCAGATCCCCACGAAGGTATCACCGGTACCGAAGTCGGACGTGAAGCAGATTATCGAGTGCATACGCAGTACCTCCTCGAGCCTCACGGCGCCGTGGGATGGTCTACTATTGACGGTGACGGCGACCAACGGGGTGGGACCGATGAACATGCGAGCAGCGGTACTCTGCATCATGGTTCTTGGTGCCGTGACGATAGCGGCGTGCGGTCAGCCGTTCACTGCGACCTATATACCCGAGGGCGGTTCGTATACAGCCGACGACCTTACCGCACTCCTGTCATCAGCCGACACAGGCGCGGCAGCGGACATCGAGCCCGAGGAAGTCGCCGCGGAACGCCAGCGCATCCTCGCGGACCTTCGCCAGAATGGCGAAGACGTCGCCGCGCTCGCGAACGTCCTCACGCAGGAGTTCCCGCCCGATGTGCACGCGGTGCCGGTTCTCGTCGAACGGTGCACGTACGAAGCCGAGCCTGCATGGGTGGTCGTCGAGGCGTGGGGTGACCAGGGCCAGCCGCTCGCCTTCCGCCGCCTGTGGGTGTTCTCCTCCGACACGAATGCCGTGCTCGCCGCCCAGTCTGCTCGCTAAGCAGCTCCCGCGGAGTCATCGCCCACGCCGAGCACCCTCAGTGCCTCCTCGCGTGCCCTCACACGTGACCACCCGGCCCCCACAAGGTCCGCCTCGATGGAGGCAGCCACGAGACGCCGGCGGGCGCTGACTGAGACGGCATCGCGCCTCGAAAGCACGCGCCGGCGGATCACGGCCTCGAAGTAGGCACGCACGCGAGCCTGGCGGTCACCCGCAAGCTCCCGCCCATCCCACGCATTAAAGCGGAAGGCGCTGGCCTGCACCGCATCGCGTACGTGGTTGTCGGCGACTCCGCGCCTACGGGCCTCGCGGGCGAGTACGTCGAGCCACACGGGCAGAGAGATCCCCGCTTCGCTGGCCAAGAGTGAGAGCTGCACCACGGTCAACGCCTCCTTCGCGATTCTGCGAAGAAGCGTAGCTGCCGGGTCTGACACGGACCCGAGCACAGGACCCGAGGTACCACCCGAATCAGGCGAGGCGCTCCAGACCGACACGCAACGCCGCCGCCCCCGCGATCTCGGCCGCAGCAAGCAGCGCCGCGATGAGCAGCTGCAGACCTGCATCGCGCCACCGGTCGGCGGCCCGTTCGAAGGGGGGCATCAGACCGACGAAGACGAGGTTGACCGTCACGAAGGTGACAATGATCGCGGCGGACGCCACCAACGGATAGACGACCCCGGTGAGCGGCAGCAACCAGCGGGTGACCCCGAAGGCGACCACCAGTGCGGCCACCCACAGCAGGACCTGCCCCGTGCCTTCAGGCACACGCCCCGACCCGGATCGTCGCCAGAGCTGCGCGTTGACCATAGGGACGGTCAGCGCCGCAAGACCCCATCCGGTCACGAGGCCGGTGGCGAGCCTGAGATCGTTGGTCGTCTGCCTGAGTCCCGCATACGACGTCACTCCATCGAACGCCATCGAGCCGACGAACAAGCCGATGAGCGCGAGGACGGGCCACCGAGGCAGCTCGGTCGGCCGACTACGCCGCGCGAGCGCCCAGAGCACGATGATGCCCAGGGCGAAGCCGAGGTAGATACCCGTATCGCGCGCGCACACGGGCAGTTGATAGCCACCGGCGAAGTACGATCGCTCCGGAAGCTGGTGGCAGAGGCCGTAGCCAAGCGCATGGAAGAACCAGTCCAGCATTACCTCTCCCGAAACGCGACGACAGGCCGGCGAACCGGCCTGTCGGTCATGGTCTGATGGTCGGGATGGCGGGATTCGAACCCACGACCTCTGCGTCCCGAACGCAGCGCTCTACCAAGCTGAGCCACATCCCGACGAG
>JAFGUS010000147.1 GCA_016938395.1 Coriobacteriia bacterium
ACCAAGCTCAAGGAGCTGCAGGCGGGCGCTGGCATGCTCCGGGAGGAGGTCACCGAGTCCGAGATCGCCGAGGTCGTGGGCACGTGGACCGGCATCCCGGTCGCGCGGCTCATGCAGGGTGAGCTGGCCAAACTCGCCACGCTCGAGGAGCACCTGCATGAGCGGGTCGTCGGCCAGGACGAGGCGGTCTCCGCGGTGGCGGGCGCAATCCGGCGCTCGCGCGCTGGCCTCTCGGACCCAGACCGGCCGATCGGCAGCTTCCTGTTCCTCGGCCCCACGGGCGTGGGCAAGACCGAGCTCGCCAAGACGCTCGCCGCGTTCATGTTCGATGACGAGCGCGCGATGGTGCGCATCGACATGTCGGAGTACATGGAGAAGTTCAGCGTGCAGCGACTCATCGGCGCGCCTCCGGGCTACGTGGGCTATGAGGAGGGCGGCCAGCTCACCGAGGCGGTGCGCAGGCGGCCGTACTCGGTGATCCTGCTCGACGAGATCGAGAAGGCGCATCCGGACGTGTTCAACGTGCTGCTCCAGGTGCTCGACGACGGGCGCCTCACCGACGGTCAGGGCCGCGTGGTGAGCTTCAAGAACGCCATCGTGGTCATGACCAGCAACGTGGGCAGCCAGTACATCAGTGAGTTCGCCAAGAGCGGCGACGAGACGGCGATGCGCGTGATGCTCGACGAGGCGCTGCGCGCCACGTTCCGGCCGGAGTTCCTCAACCGTGTGGACGACGTCGTGGTGTTCCACTCGCTTTCGATGGAACAGCTGGCGAAGATCGTCGACCTGCAGCTTGCGCTGGTCCACGAGCGGCTGGCCGACCGCAAGATCACCCTCGAGGTGACCCCGGCCGCCACCGAACGGCTCGCACTCGATGGGTTCGACCCGGTCTTCGGGGCGCGGCCGCTCAAGCGGCTCATCCAACGCGAGGTGGTCGACCGCGTGGCGCGCGAGCTCATCGAGGGCCGCGTGGGTGATGGCGACACGGTCACGATCGATGTGATCGGCGACGAACTCGGCGTGCGGGGCGTGGCGCACGCTCAGTAGGGAAGAAGTGCCGCCCGCCGGGATGCCATGACGGCGGGTGCGCGTTGACGACAGTGGAGGTGATCAGCATGGCGATCGTACGGTGGGATCCGTTCGGTGAGGCGCTGCGCATGCAGCGCGACATGGACCGCATCTTCTCGCGCCTCGGCGCCGCCGAGGTGGGCGGAGAGTCGGTCGCGTGGATGCCCAAGGTGGACGTGAAGCGCAAGGACGACGATATCGTCGTCCGGGCCGAACTGCCGGGCATCGATGCCCAGAACGTCGAGGTCGAGGTGACCGACGGCGTGCTCACGATCCGCGGCGAGCGGAAGCAGGAGGAGAAGCGGGAGGGCGAGGACTGGCTCGTGTGTGAGAGCTGCTACGGCAGCTTCGAGCGCTCGCTCACCATCCCTGAGAGCGTCGATCCGGCCACCATCACCGCCGAGTACAAGGACGGCATCCTCGAGGTGCACGTCCCCAAGGCGCTCGAGGCGGCCAAGCCACGGACTACCAAGATCGAGATCGGTGGCAGCAGTGCGCCGAAGCTCGAAGGCGCGCCCGAGGGCGAGGGCAAGTAGCGGTATTTCAGGCCACAATGCGATCGGCGGATACAGCGAGGGCCCCGGCAGTGTGCCGGGGCCCTTCGTCACCTCGATCATATGGTACGCCGATGTCGCCGCTCGCCGACCGGACGCATCCGTCCGCCCGTCCCGGCTATGGCCTCCCGGCACTGATGTGCATACTGGACCAGTCGTATGCACATCAGTGCCGTCTGGGGGTCACAGGCATGAGCTCTTCTTCAAACATGCGCGGCTGGATCGTCACGTTCGCCGGACTCGGCATCAACCTCGCGCTCGGCGTGCTCTACTCCTGGAGCATGATCGCCAAGTCGCT
>JAFGUS010000016.1 GCA_016938395.1 Coriobacteriia bacterium
GGCCTTGCAGTAGTAGCAGCGGTCGGTGGTGTTGGCGTGAAAGCGGGGGTCGGCAAGCTCGTAGGTCTCGGCCTCCTCGAGGTGCAAGCTGAGCGTGCGCGCGGTGGCACGTGCCTCGTCGATCTCGGCCGAGGGGTGCACGTCGGAGATCGCGAGGACGGCCAGGCAGCGGTCACCGAGCACCGCGTGGGCGGTGAAGACCAACAACGTGGAGTCCACGCCGCCCGAGTAGGCGACGAGGACGTTGCCGAGGTTCGTCAGACGGTTTCGCAGGTCGTCGTACTTGCGGGCGATTGCGCTCACACGGGTCCCTCCCCACCGGATATCCCGTTATCCTACATGAGTGAGTCTTCCTGCAAGGGGAATAGCCTCTGAAGGACCCGAGACGAGGGAGCAGACCCATGAGCGATGAGTCCCAGGCCAGCATCGAGCACGTCGGCGAGGAAGCGCGCATCGTGTCGCCACCGCCGGAGTTCGCGGGGCGGGCCGCCGTGCCCGACCGTGAGACCTACGAGAGCGCGTACCGCCGCTCGATCGAGGATCCGGAGGGGTTCTGGGGTGATGCAGCGCGCGACGAACTCGAGTGGATGACCCCGTTTTCAACCGCGCGCTCGGGCGGCTTCGAGAAACTCGACTTCCGCTGGTTCGAGGACGGCGAGCTCAACGTGGCCGCCAACTGCCTCGACCGGCACCTGGACACCTGGCGACGCAACAAGGCCGCGCTCATCTGGGAGGGCGACGACGGCTCGTCGCGCACCTACACCTACCAGCAGCTGCACCACATCGTCAGCCGGTTCGCGAACGTGCTCAAGAAGAAAGGCATCGAGCGCGGCGACCGGGTTGCCATCTACCTGCCGATGATCCCCGAGCTGGCGATGGCGATGCTCGCGTGCGCGCGCATCGGCGCGATCCACTCGGTCATCTTCGGCGGCTTCTCGGCAAGCGCTCTCCGCGAGCGCATCCAGGACTGCGGCGCCAAGCTGCTGATCACCGCCGACGAGGGCATCCGCGGTGGGCGCAAGGTGGCGCTCAAGGTAGCCGCCGACGAGGCGCTCTTCGAGTGCCCGAGCATCGAAGCGTGCATCGTGGTCCAGCGCGGCAGCGGTGACGTGGACATGGAGCCGGGGCGCGACACGTGGTGGCACCAGGAGGTCTCCGCTCCCGAGGTGCGCAAGCCCTGTCCGCCCGAGGCGATGTCGGCCGAGGACCCGCTCTTCATCCTGTACACGTCCGGTTCCACCGGCAAGCCGAAGGGTGTGCTGCACACCACCGCGGGCTACCTGCTCTACACGCTCATGAGCTTCAAATCGGTGCTCGACTACCGCGACGAGGACGTCTACTGGTGCACCGCCGACATCGGCTGGGTCACCGGGCACAGCTACATCGTCTACGGCCCGCTCGCGGCCGGCGCCACGACGCTCATGTTCGAAGGCGTGCCGACGTATCCGGACCCGGCGCGGTTCTGGGCGATCGTCGAGAAGTACCGCGTGAACATCTTCTACACCGCCCCGACCGCCATCCGCGCACTCATGCGGCACGGCTCGGGCTGGCCAGCCCGCTACGACCTCTCGTCGATCCGGCTTCTCGGCACGGTGGGCGAGCCCATCAACCCCGAGGTGTGGGAGTGGTACCACCAGACCATCGGACGCAGCGCCGTGCCGATCGTGGACACGTACTGGCAGACCGAGACCGGCGGCTTCCTCATCACGCCGTTCCCCGGCGCGACCCCGCTTAAGCCAGGGTCGGCCTCGTGGCCGTTCTACGGCGTTGTGGCCGAGGTCGTGACCGAGGACGGCAGCCGCGCCGAGCCGGGCGACGGCGGCTACCTCACGGTGAAGGAGCCGTGGCCGGGTATGATGCGCGGCACGTGGGGCGATCCCGACCACGCGCGTATGCGCGAGGTCTACTTCGAGCGGTTCCCCGGACGTTACTTCACCGGTGACGGCGCCCGCGTGGACGCCGACGGCGACTTCTGGCTGCTGGGCCGCGTGGACGACGTCATCAACGTGAGCGGTCACCGCATGGGCACCGCCGAGATCGAGAGCGCGCTCGTGAGCCACGACGCGGTCTCCGAGGCGGCGGTCGTGGGGTTCCCGCATCAGGTCAAGGGCGAGGGCATCCATGCCTACGTGGTGCTCCGCGACGGTGCGATCGCCTCCGACGATCTGGCGACGATCCTCTCGGGGCATGTGCGCAAGCTCATCGGCCCGATCGCCAAGCCGGACCGCATCCAGTTCGCGCGCGACCTTCCCAAGACGCGGAGCGGCAAGATCATGCGCCGCATCCTGCGCAAGATTGCGGCGGGCGAGCGCGAGATGGAGGCGTTCGGCGACCTGTCCACGCTTGCGGATCCGAAGGTCGTGAAAGACCTGATCAGCGGGATCTAGGTTGTCAGGGGTGACCTGAGGGTCGCCCGGAACGTTGGTGTGCGAGGTGTTGGAGATGGAGGAGACCGAGGAAGAGAGGACACCCACCGACCAGAGCCCGACACAGCCCCTGCCCAGGCCAGAGGCGGTGGCGTCGGCTGAGCAGCCGCCGACATCCGTGATTCCGGCGGCAAGTGGAGGTATCGCGCCGGAGGTGAGGCGGGTTGCACCCGGTGTGTGGGTGGCCGTGGGCCTGCTGGCGGCATTCGTTCTTGCAGCGGGCGTGTGGCTGATCTTCTTTGACGATCAGCCTGCGATGGTTCCTGACCTCATCGGTATGACCGTTTCGCGCGCCACAACGGATATCGAGGAGGCGGGACTCGTGCTCGGCGAACTCACCGAGCAGATTGCCAACGAGACATCCGGGACGGTGATCGCCCAAACCCCGGCAGCGGGCACAGAGGTCGACTCCGGCACCGCGGTGGCACTCGTTGTGGCGGTCGGGGCGGATACCGAGCTAGAGGCTGAGGCCGAAGACGAAACCGGGATGGACTCGGAACCAGAACCGGATCCCGAGCCCGTGCTGGAACCGGAACCGGAGCCCGAGCCCGTGCCGGAACCGGAGCCCGAACCCGAACCCGAACC
>JAFGUS010000148.1 GCA_016938395.1 Coriobacteriia bacterium
AAGCCGGCCTTTCGGCCGACCGTGCCTTTTCGGGGAGCGATCCGATGTGCGCTTTTCAAACCCTCACGTACACTTACTGTATCGGCACGGCCGTGCATGGACTTTACGGTTCTGTGCGGTACGTCACAGACTGGCTGTGACGGTCGTCTCAGAGCAACACGATGCGGGAGAAGGGTGGACGTGGTGCGTGGGATCTCATGGCGACGAGCCGCGAGCAACGTGCTCCTTGGCATCGCGCTCGGCCTCATCTCCTACTACGCGCTCACCGAGCTCGTGGGCTGGCTTGGTCAGCGTGATCTGCGCGAACAGGCGGCCGAGGTGCAGACGTTCACCACAGGCGTGCCCGAGGCCCTCGTCGAGCAGCAGGAGGAGCCTCCTGCCGCGCTCGACTTCGATGACTGGGACGCCGAGGACCGTGCGTACTGGGAGGGTCTCGAGGACGGGGAGCCGTTCGGCAGGCTCGTCATCCCCGCAATGGAGCTCGATGTCATCGTGGTGAAGGGCGCCACGCCCGCCACGCTCCGCCAGGGTCCCGGCTGGATCGGGTGGACGGACCTGCCCGGCCCCACCGGGACCTGCGGCATCTCGGGTCACCGCACAACGTACGGTGCTCCCTTCCGGCGGCTGGACGAGGTGGCCGAGGGTGATACCATCGACCTGTTCTCGCCGTATCGGCGGTACCGGTACGAAGTCACCGCGTCACTCGTGGTACTGCCGAACCAGGTAGAAGTAGTGGCCTCTACCGAGCAGCCCACTCTGACGCTGACGGCCTGTCATCCGCCCTACAGTGCAGCGTATCGCCTGGCGATACAGGCGAGCCTTGTCGAGGCGCAGCGGATCACTGAGACATCGGAGTGAGGAGCACACATGCGAGCGGTCATCACCGGCGGCGCGGGCTTCATTGGTAGCAGTATCGTGCACGCGGCCCTGAGCGGCGGTTGGGAGGTCCTCGTCATCGACGACCTCTCTACCGGGTCGGTGGCCAACGTGCATCCCGCTGCCGGTTTCAGGCGGCTCGACGTCACGGAGCCTGGCCTTGCGGAGGTCATCGTTGAGGCACGACCCGACGTGGTCATCCATCTCGCAGCCCAAGTGAGCGTAGCGGCGTCGATCGTCGATCCGGACAACGACCGCCGGGTCAACGTGGGTGGAACCCGGGCGGTAGCCGAGGCCGCGGCGGCCGCGGGAGCGCACCGCGTGCTCTTCGCCTCGTCGGCGGCGGTCTATGGCGAGCCACAGGAGCTGCCGCTCACCGAGACATCCCCCACCGAGCCAGCGGTACCGTACGGGCGCTCCAAGCTCGATGCCGAAGCGGTGCTCGCTGAGGTGTTGCGTCCGGCCGGTGTCGACTTCGCGTGTTTGCGTCTCGCCAACGTCTACGGCCCACGGCAGCGCGCGGAGGGCGAGGGAGGCGCGGTTGCAGAGTTCGCGTCGCGCATGACCTCGGGTCGAACACCGGTGATCTTCGGCACCGGCACTCAGACGCGCGACTTCATCTTCGTCGCCGATGTGGTGAACGCCTTCGTCGAGGCCGCACTTCACGAGGGCATCCTCGCGGGTGCTGGTCCCGACGGTCCCGCGTACAACATCTCGACCGGGCGCGCAACGTCGGTTCTGATGCTCGTCGAGGGTCTCCGGATGGCTACGCGCTACCTGGGCGACATCGAGCATGAGCCCGCACGGCCCGGTGACGTGGAGGAGAGCGTGCTCGACTTCGCGAAGGCCGAGCGGACGTTCGGCTGGCGGGCGAACGTGGATCTACAGACTGGTCTGGGCGGAACAGCCGCCTGGTTCACGCAACAGGCATGAGCAACGCGCCGGATACCGGTGCCGAGGCCCGTCGGCTCGATGCGCTCTATCGGGCGAAGGCGGCAGCCGAGATTGCCGGGGCCGACGCGCTCGTGAAGGGTGCCACCGAGGTGGCGTCGATCGGCGACGAGATGGCCGATGTGCTGCTCGTCAAAGGAGAGCCGGGGCCAGCGGACCGGAAGGCACGCCGGGTGTTGGCCGGGCCCGATGGAGAGGCGGCCGGGAAGGCCCTCGATGCGCTCGGCCTTTCGTGTGCGCGCTACGCGATGTGTTCGCGGGTAGGCCGTGCTGATGAGGCGACCCGCGCGCAGCGGCTACGCCTTATCGTGGAGGCCGTGGATCCCCGCGTCATCGTCGCGCTTGATGCCCGTGCCTCCGCCGATCTCGCTGCGGCGTTTGAGATCGACGTGCCCCACCCGGGCGTGATGCTGCGCGTGCTCGGCAGGGATGTGGTGGCGATCGATGGGCTTGAGGCGTCGCTCGCTGACGACCAGCTCAAGCGACGCGTGTGGGGTCAGCTACAGGCGCTGAGGCCGGCGCCCGAAACGAAGAACGGGCGTCCCTGAGAGGGACGCCCGCCAGCGGTGACGGAGTGGATGTGCTCAGTCCTCTTCGATCTCGGTGATCGCGCCCATCGGGCACTCCTCCATGCAGGTGCCGCACGCGGTGCAGTCGTCCTCGTTCACCGGCTGCGCCACGTCATCCACGAGCTCGAGCACACCCTCGGGGCACGCATCCACGCAGATGCCGCATCCGGAGCAGTCGTCCTCGTTGATGATCGGTCGGGGCATGAAATCTCCTTCGGTGCGTTCGCCGCTCTTGCGCGGCGGCGGTTATGTCGCGGGGATAGTACCGAAGCACCGTGCCGTGCGCAAGAGCGGATGTGGCCGGTTTGGTGGAGGGTCGGTGCAGCCATACCGTGGTGCGGTTTCGCGACTCCGTCTGGCGGGTATAGTACATAAGCACAGTCACATAACTTGACAATGCATCACTAAGATTTGATACTTCAGGAGACGGAGTCCGGCGCGGCGGTGCGAATCGCCTCCCGGCCGTGGCATCTCATCAGTAGTCAACAAGCCGCTCCGGAGTCTGCCGGGGAGGATCCGAAAGGAGCACGGACCATGGGCAAGATCATCGGCATCGACCTGGGGACCACCAACTCGGCGGTCGCGGTCATGGAGGGCGGCGAGCCAACGATCATCGTGAACGCCGAGGGCGACCGCACCACGCCGTCGGTCGTCGCATTCCGCAAAGACGGCGAGCGCATCGTGGGCAAGGCGGCCAAGAACCAGGCCATCACCAACCCCGAGAACACCGTAACGTCCATCAAGCGCTTCATCGGCCGCAAGTTCGAGGAGACCTCCTCGGAGCGCGGAACGATTGCCTACACCGTCGAGAAGGGCAAGGACGGTCGCGCCGTCGTTGCGGTGGAGGGTAAGCACCTCACACCCGAGGAGATCTCGGCGATGGTGATCGGCAAACTCAAGGCGGACGCCGAGGCGTACCTCGGCCAGCCGGTCACCGAGGCCGTGATCACGGTCCCGGCGTACTTCAACGACTCACAGCGCCAGGCCACTAAGGACGCTGGCAAGATCGCCGGCCTCGAGGTCAAGCGCATCATCAACGAACCCACGGCCGCTGCGCTCGCCTACGGTCTCGACAAGGGTGCCCACGACCAGACGATCCTCGTGTTCGACCTCGGCGGCGGCACGTTCGACGTGTCGGTGCTCGAGATCGGCGAGGGTGTCTTCGAAGTGAAGAGCACGAGCGGCGACAACCATCTCGGTGGCGACGACTGGGACCAGAGGGTCATCGACTGGCTCGCCGAGAAGTTCTCAGGCGACCACGGCATCGACCTGCGCAAGGACAAGATGGCGTTGCAGCGCTTGAAGGACGCGGCGGAGAAGTCCAAGATTGAACTCTCCACCACCCAGACCGCGCAGATCAACCTGCCCTTCGTCACTGCGGATGCGTCGGGCCCGAAGCACCTCGACTACTCGCTCTCTCGCGCCGAGTTCCAGAAGATCACGAGCGACCTGCTCGATCGGTGCAAGAAGCCCGTGGAGACTGCGATCAAGGACGCGGGCATCAAGGCGTCGGACATCGACCACGTGATCCTGGTTGGCGGGTCGACACGCATGCCGGCGGTTCAGGAACTCGTCAAGGGCATCACCGGCAAGGACCCCCACAAGGGCGTCAACCCTGACGAGGTCGTTGCCATCGGCGCGGCCATTCAGGGCGGCGTGCTCGGCGGCGATGTCAAGGACATCCTGCTCCTCGACGTCACCCCGCTCTCGCTGGGCGTTGAGACCCTCGGCGGCGTGATGACCAAGCTCATCGAGCGCAACACCACGATTCCCACCCGCAAGAGTGAGACCTTCACCACGGCGGCCGACGGCCAGACCTCGGTGGAGATCCACGTGCTGCAGGGCGAGCGCGAGATGGCGGCGTACAACAAGACGCTCGGCAAGTTCCACCTGATGAACATCCCGCCGGCGCCGCGCGGCATCCCGCAGATCGAGGTAGCGTTCGACATTGATGCCAACGGTATCGTGAACGTGTCGGCCAAGGACCTCGGCACCGGCCAGGAGCAGAAGATCACCATCACCGGCACGACTGCCCTCTCCGACGAGGAGGTCGAGCGCATGGTGACCGATGCGGAGAGCCACGCGGATGAGGACCGCAAGAAGAAGGAAGAGGCCGAGGTGCGCAATACCGCCGACAGTCTCGTGTACGGCACCGAGAAGACTCTCGTGGACCTCGGCGAGAAGGTGCCCGAGGAGACGAGGAGCGATATCGAGGCGGCGATCGCCGACGTCAAGAAAGCCCTCGAGGGTGACGACATCGATGCGATCCGCGCTGCAACGACCGCGCTTCAGGAGAAGAGCTACAAGCTTGCCGAGATCGTGTATCAGCAGGTGAGCGAGGAGCAGGCGGCCGGTGGCGGGTCTGCCGAAGGCGCCGGCGATGAAGAAGTGGCCGACTACGAGGTCGTTGACGAGGAGTAGTGGCCATGGACCGCACGCGCAGAGATCCGGCCGGGGGTAACCCCTCCGGTCTCGGTCCTCGGGAAGACCGCCCTGCTGAGGTTCCCTTCGGGGCTCCCCCGGCAGGCTCGCCCGTGACCGATCCTGAGCTTGAGACCGATTTGGGCGCGGAGTTCGAGTTCCGCGGCGACGTGCTCGAAGGGGATTTGGAGCAGGCCCGGCGCGAGGCGGCCGCCCACCTGGAGACCGCTCAGCGCGTGCAGGCGGAGTTCGACAACTACCGCAAGCGGGTCGCCCGCGATGCGGAGGATGCCGCCAAGCGCGCCGGGCAGCGGGTGATCGCCGAGATCCTGCCCGCACTTGACAACCTCGAGCGCGCGCTTATGCACGTGGAGGCAGGTGGGGGCGGCACCGAACTCGCGGGCGGTGTCCGGATGGTGCTCGAGCAGGTACTCGACGTGTTCGCCAAGGAGGGTGTTGAGCGCATCGACCCGGCGGGTAAGCCTTTCGATCCAAACGAGCATCAGGCGGTCGGGCAGGCGCAGCGGACCGACGTCCCCGAAGGTACGGTGATCGAGGTCTACCAGTCGGGCTACCGGATGCATGGTCGTGTTATCCGGCCGGCGACGGTCGTGGTAAGCACCGGAGGTCCCTCGGCAGGGGAGTAAGTCATGGCCGACAAGGACTACTACGACATACTCGGCGTGCCGAAGACGGCCACCGCCGATGAGATAAAGAAGGCGTACCGCAAGCAGGCCCGCAAGCACCACCCCGACACGGGCGGCTCCGAGGCGAAGTTCAAGGAGCTCAACGAGGCGTACGAGATCCTCTCCGATGAGGAGAAGCGGAAGCAGTACGACACCTACGGCCGCTACTTCGGCGGGAACATGCCGCCGGGTGGCGCGCCGGGAGGCACTGGTGCGGGATGGCCGGGTGGTGCCGGTGGCTGGCCGGGCGGATTTCCGGGTGGCGCAGCTGGCCACACCACCGTGGACATGGGCGACCTGGGTGACCTCTTCGGCACCTTCTTCGGTGGTGGCGCCGGGGGTGGACGCAAGGCGAGCGCCCGCCGCGGTACGGACCTTCAGTACGACCTGACCGTGACCTTCGACGAGGCGCTTGCGGGCACATCGACGAAGGTGGATGTGAAGCGGACGGAGCCGTGTCCCACCTGCAAGGGCACGGGCGCGAAGCCGGGCACAAGCGCGAGCACCTGCCCCACGTGTTCCGGTAGCGGTCATGTGAGCCAGGGCCAGGGTGTGTTCGGCTTCTCGCGTCCCTGCCCGCGATGCGGCGGGAGCGGGAAGATCGTCGAGCACCCGTGTGTCACGTGCAAAGGCAAGGGCACGGTGGTGCGCGCGAAGCCGCTCACCGTGAACATCCCGCCAGGCGTGACCGATGGTGGCAAGCTGCGGTTCGCGGGCAAGGGCGAGTCGGGCACGGGTGGTGCCCCGGCGGGCGACCTGTACGTGGTGACGCACATCAAGCCGCACCCGTACTACACCCGCGATGGTGCGGACGTGGTCATGGATCTGCCGGTGACGATCACCGAGGCCGCCCTCGGCGCCGAGGTGACGGTGCCGACCCCGGACGGCGGCAAGGTGAAGCTCAAGGTGGCGCCGGGAACGCGGGACGGCAAGGTCCTCAGAGTGCCGGGCAAGGGTGCGCCCAAGCTCAAGGGCAAGGGCTCCGGCGATCTCAAGGTGCGCGTCCGGATCGCGGTGCCCGAGAAGCTCACCAGCGAGCAGAAGGAGCTGTTGCGCCGCTTCGAGTCGTCGCGCGATGAGGACGTCAGGGCGCACATCGCGTAGGGAAGGAGTCCGGCCGTGGTGAGACAGCAACGCAGCGGCGGCAAGGACCTGCCGGTCTACATGATCAGCGTGGCGGCCGAGCTCGCCGGCGTTCACCCGCAGACGCTTCGCATCTACGAGCGCAAGATGCTCGTGCAACCGAGGCGGTCGCCGGGTGGAACGAGGCTGTACTCGGAGGCCGACATCGAACGGCTGCGGCTCATCCAGCGTCTCACGCAGGACGAGGGCGTGAACCTGGCCGGGGTCATGCGGATCATCGAGCTCGAGATGGAAAAGGAGCGGCTCGAGGCGCAGCTTGCCGCGGCCGAGGCCGCGGCGTCAAAAGCCGAGCGGCGTCTGGTCAGGGAGATCAACGAGTTCCGTCGGAGCACGCGGGCCGACATCGTCCATGTGCCGCGCGGCGGCATCGTCAGGCGGGAGCAACGATGAGCGATGGCAGCAGGAAGGGCGATCCGCGCGGCGCCCTCGTGCGGTTCCTCGAAGGAGTGCGCTCGGGTGAGATCGCCGGAGGACCGCTTTGACTGCTCGTGGCGTGGGTGTACTCACGCGTGATGAAGAACAGGACGGCGCCGGCTTGAACGGTCAAGCGGTAGCCCGTGAGGTTACCGATGCTAAGGCCGGATGCCGGGTAGCGAGATTACGGCCGGGCGCCGGTTGTAGGAGTTGAGTGACATGCGGTTGGACAAACTGACAGTGAAGGCGCAGGAGGCGCTCCAGGCGGCGCAGGGCATCGCTGATGACGCTTCGTCGCAGGTCATCGAGCCCGAGCACCTGCTGAAGGCGCTCCTCGATGCTGCCGAAGGTATCGTCCGCCCGATCGTGGGGAAAGTGGGAGCGGACCCCGACCTGGTGGAGGCCGAGGTCACGTCGGCCATCGCCGCAATGCCCAAGGTGAGCGGCAGCGGCGTGAGCGGGCCTGCGGGCATCGGCCCGCGGATCAACACCGTGCTCGGCGACGCATTTAAGCATGCCGAGAAGCTCAAGGACGCCTACGTGTCCACCGAGCACTTGCTCGTCGCCATCGCTGATGACAAAGGGGAGGCCGGGGGTATCCTGGCTAAGGCCGGTGTGACCGCGAAGCGGCTGCTCGAGGCGCTCGAAGAGCTGCGGGCCGGTGCGCGCGTGACCGACCAGAATCCCGAAGCACAGTTCCAGGCGCTCGAGCGGTTCTCCCGCAACCTCACCGCTGCGGCACGTGAGGGCAAGCTCGATCCGGTCATCGGCCGGACCGAGGAGATCCGCCGCGTCATCCAGGTGCTCTCGCGCCGCACCAAGAACAACCCGGTGCTCATCGGCGAGCCGGGCACCGGCAAGACCGCGATCGTGGAGGGACTCGCCCAGCGCATCGTGGCCGGTGATGTGCCCTCCACGCTCCGCGACAAGGACGTGGTGGCGCTCGATCTGGGCGCGATGGTCGCCGGTGCGAAGTACCGCGGCGAGTTCGAGGACCGTCTGAAAGCCGTGCTCCGCGAGATCGAGCAGGCCGAGGGTCGGCTCGTGCTGTTCATCGACGAGCTTCACACACTCGTGGGGGCGGGAGCGGCCGAGGGTGCGATGGACGCGAGTAACATGCTCAAGCCCGCGCTCGCGCGCGGCGAACTGCACGCCATCGGCGCCACCACGCTCGACGAGTACCGGGAGCACATCGAGAAGGACGCCGCGCTTGAGCGGCGGTTCCAGCCGGTGTTCGTGGGCGAGCCGAGCGTGGAGGACACGATCGCGATCCTGCGCGGCCTCAAGGAGCGCTACGAGGTGCACCACGGCGTGCGTATCGCCGATGGTGCGATCGTCGCAGCCGCCACACTCTCGGACCGCTACATAGCCGACCGCTTCCTGCCGGACAAGGCGATCGATCTCATCGACGAGGCGGCATCGCGCCTGCGCATCGAGATCGACTCGATGCCCGAGGAGATCGACCGGCTCGATCGACAGGTCCGGCAGCTCCAGATCGAGGAGCAGGCACTCCAGAAAGAGACCGACGCGGCCTCGGCGGAGCGGCTCGACTCCCTCAGGTCCGAGATGGCGGAGCTCAACGAGGAACTCTCCGGGCTCAAAGCGCGCTGGGAGAGCGAGCGCGGCGTGATCACCGATGTCCAGCGCCTCAAGGCAGAACTCGACGAGGCGAAGCTCGACGGCGAGCGTGCCGAGCGTGAGGGCGACCTGTCGCGCGCCGCCGAGATACGCTACGGACGCATCCCTGCCCTGGAGGCCCGTCTTGCCGAGGCCGACGAACGGCTCCATGCGCTGCAGGCCGGCTCGGCGATGCTGCGCGAGGAGGTGACCGAAGCCGAGATCGCCGAGGTCGTCGGCGCGTGGACCGGTATCCCGGTGTCGCGTCTCATGCAGGGCGAGATGGCCAAGCTCGCCACGCTCGAAGAGCATCTTCACGAACGGGTGGTGGGCCAGGACGAAGCCGTCGCCGCCGTGGCCGGTGCGATTAGGCGCTCGCGGGCCGGTCTCTCGGATCCCGACCGTCCCATCGGCAGCTTCCTGTTCCTGGGGCCCACGGGTGTGGGTAAGACCGAGCTCGCCAAGACGCTTGCGGCGTTCCTCTTCGACGACGAGCGCGCGATGGTGCGCATCGACATGTCCGAGTACATGGAGAAGTTCAGCGTACAGCGCCTGATCGGCGCGCCGCCGGGCTACGTCGGTTACGAGGAGGGTGGGCAGCTCACCGAGGCGGTCAGGCGGCGCCCATACTCGGTGATCCTGCTCGACGAGATCGAGAAGGCGCACCCCGACGTGTTCAACGTGCTGCTGCAGGTACTCGATGACGGTCGGCTCACCGACGGCCAGGGTCGCGTGGTGAGCTTCAAGAACACGATCGTGATCATGACGAGCAACGTGGGCAGCCAGTACATCAGCGAGTTTGCCAGGAGCGGCGACGAGGCCGCGATGCGCGTGATGCTCGACGAGGCGCTCCGGGCCACGTTCCGGCCGGAGTTCCTGAACCGCGTGGACGACGTGGTGGTGTTCCACTCGCTGTCGATGGAGCAGCTGACCGAGATTGTCGGCCTCCAGCTCGCCCTCGTCCGGGAGCGGCTTGAGGAGCGCAAGATCGCGCTTGAGGTGACGCCCGCAGCGGCCGAGCGTCTGGCGCTCGACGGGTTCGATCCGGTCTTCGGCGCGCGACCCTTGAAGCGGCTGATTCAGCGCGAGGTCGTCGACCGTGTGGCGCGAGAGCTCATCGAGGGCCGCCTCGGTGATGGCGACTCCGTGGTGATCGACGTGATCGACGACGAGATCGGCGTGCGCAGCGTGGGGCACGTCGGATAGCGGCGTGCGCTGCCCGCGCGGCGGCGCCAGGAGAGGAGACTCCGCGTGGGCGAAGGTGCCCGCGCTGGACGTGGCCAAGAGGTGCAGCCCGGCGGTACGCCATGCCGCAGGGTGTGCAACGGACATGTGGAGGTGATGATCATGGCGATCGTACGGTGGGATCCGTTCGGTGAGGCGCTGCGCATGCAGCGCGACATGGACCGCATCTTCTCCCGTCTCGGCGCAGCCGAGGTGGGTGCGGAAGGAGCGGTCGCGTGGATGCCCAAGATCGATGTGAAGCGCAAGGGCGACGACATCGTCGTGCGTGCCGAGCTTCCGGGCATCGATCCGGAGCAGGTGGAGGTCGAGGTGACCGACGGCGTGCTCACGATCCGCGGCGAGCGGCGCCAGGAGGAGAAGCAGGAGGGCGAGGACTGGCTCGTGTGTGAGAGCTGCTATGGCAGCTTCGAGCGGTCGCTCACCATCCCGGAGAGCGTTGACGTCTCGGCGATCACGGCCGAGTACACCGACGGCATCCTCGAGGTGCACGTTCCCAAGGCGCTCGAAGCGGTTCGCCCGAAGACGACCAAGATCGAGATCGGCTCGGGCAGCGCGCCGAAGGCCGAGTAGCGGCACAGAGCGTCGGGTGCGTCGCCGGCTCGATCGAGCTGGGGCAACCCGGACAGACGCATCGGGCCCATCCCGCGCTATCATCGGGGTGGGCCCGATGCTGTGCGGCCCGACCGCGCGGGTCCGCATCCGCCGCAATGCCACTGATGGGAGCGCGTGTGGACAAGAGGTTCGCCATTCCGGGCGTGGACGCCCGAACCCCACTCGGTGAGGCCGCGCCACGGATTTTGCTCGCCAAAGCCGAGCCTCTCTTCGCGCTCGAAGACGACGCGCGTGGCGGTGCCGACATGGATGCCGTGCACGACATGCGCGTCGCCTCGCGGCGGCTGCGTGAGGCCATGCGGCTGCTCGCGCCGCTCTATCCGCACCGCGACTTCCGCCGCTGGTACAGGCGGGCGCGCCGGGTGACGCGCTCGCTCGGTCCGGTGCGGGATTCCGACGTCTTCATCGATGCGTTCGCGCGACTCGGCAGGGGGCTTGAGAGCGGCGGGCGCCGCTGCGTGGCGTTCATGGTGGGCTACCGTATGGGGCAGCGCGAGCACGAGCTGGCTGCGCTCAACCGGGAACTCGCCACGCTCGACCTCGCCGAGAGCCGCGCATCGTTCACGGCGGTCGTCCATACGATCGAGGGGACTGCGGGAGCCGATCTGCCGCTCGCGTCGTTCGCGCACGCGGCGGTCGCCGAGCGCGCAGCGGTCGTGTTCGGAGCGCAGCCAGCGGCGCTCGAGGAGCCGAACACTGCCGAGCAGCACGCGCTGCGCATCGACTACAAGCGGTTGCGCTACGCGGTCGAGGCGTTCGCGCCGTGCTACGGCGACGAGTTCGACGAGCTCCACGCTACACTCACGGCGTTCCAGGACACGCTCGGCGACCTGCACGACGTCCACATCTTCCTCGACATGCTGCACGACCCGGACCGCGTGGCTGCGGCCCGGCGCGCCGGTGTCTCGACAGATGACATCGCCGAGGTCGTGGCGGTACTCGATGAGCGCGCCCACGATGAGTTCGAGCGGTTCGCGACGCATGCGACGTCGCACCCGGCGGAGCGGCTGCTGCCCGCCCTGTTGCTGCCCCTCACGCGGCTCCCGGCACCGGAGCCCCCCGGCGTTCCGGAGCAGCCGGCCATCCGGGTGGCTTCGGCGGCGGGAGCGGCGGAGGTTACCGGTGGCTCCGGCGAGCGTCGTGACGCGTCCGACGATACGGGGGCAGTCCCGGGGGATGAAGTGCCGGTGGAGGCCCCGGTGGTCGTGGGCGACGAGCCCTGGGCCGAGGGCTGGGA
>JAFGUS010000149.1 GCA_016938395.1 Coriobacteriia bacterium
GACGCTCCGCACCATCAACATCGTGCATATCGACAACTCGTACGTGTACACCGGTGGTTCCTACGACGTGAGCGCTCTGTTCGCCGTCGAGGACGTGACCGCCGACGCGCGCGCCTTCATGCCGTCGGTCCCGGGCCACCTTGCTCGCTTCGCCGAGATGCTCGCGGGCCCGGAGCCCGTGCACACGATCGGCGCGTGTTGCTCCTCACCCTATGCATGCGAGTTCGCGCCCTACTGCCACGCCTTCCTGCCCGACGAGTATCCGGTGACGGCACTTCCGCGTATCACCGACGTCCAACTGCACGCGCTGCTCGACGCCGGCATCACGGCGATTGCCGACGTGCCTCAGTCGTTTCCGGGATTGAGCGCCGCGCAGCGTGCGGCGATCGCACTCGTGGCGAGCGGCGAGCCGTATACGGATGCGGACGGGCTGGCTCGCGAGCTCGGCTCGCTGACATGGCCCGTCTACCACCTCGACTTCGAGACGGTATCTCCGGCGTTGCCGCTCTGGCCTGGCACGCGGCCGTACCAGACGGTGCCGTTCCAGTACTCGGTGCACGTCCAGCACCTCGATGGCGTCGTCGAGCACCGGGAGTACCTCCACCGGGGGGATGCCGATCCACGCCGGCCACGTGCCGAGCGGCTGCTCGCCGACCTCGGCACGACCGGGTCCGTCCTGCACTACACCTCGTACGAGCGCACCGTGCTCGAGCGGCTTGCCGAAGCGCTCCCGGATCTCGCGCAGGATATCGCCGCCCTGAGGCCCCGGCTCTTCGATCTGGAGCGCGTGATCAGGCTCCATACGAGACACCCGCGGGCGGTCGGCCGTACGAGCATCAAGTTCGTACTGCCGGCATGGTGTCCGGATATGTCGTACGCGGGCCTCGCGATCGCCGACGGTCAGACGGCGAGCGCCCGGTACCTGCGCGTGCTGCGCGGCCAGACCACAGGTGCCGAGGCCGAGCAGGTGCTCGAGGACCTCACCGAGTACTGCGGACTCGACACCCACGCGATGGTGCGTCTGCTCGATGAGATCAGGCGGCAGGCGGCGTCCGGCGGGAATGGCTGACGCTCCACACGAACGGCTGACGCCGCGCACCTGATATGCTGCGCGCATGGACACCATCACGCTTGTCTCGACCATCCTGATCACGCTCGCGCTCGTGTTCTACACCCTCGGCGTGTGGGCCGAGCGGATCGCGCACTACCTCAAGCCGTGGCACGTGGTCGCGTTCTGGACCGGCTTCGTGTTCGACACCACAGGAACCATCGCGATGGACCTCATCGAGCCGGGTGTCGACTGGCTCAGCGCGCACACGATCACCGCGCAGCTCGCGCTCTGGCTCATGCTCGGCCACGCGATCTGGGCGACCATCACCGTCCGGCGCGGCACCGATGAGGCGCGTACCGGTTTCCACCGCTA
>JAFGUS010000150.1 GCA_016938395.1 Coriobacteriia bacterium
ATCTCGGCCACGAGGGCGTCTATGGGGCGGGACGACTGCTGCACACCAGCTCCTCTGGCGGGCTACCGCTTCCATTCCATGCCTTTGGGCCGAGCGGGTCAACCCGCAGAGCGCCCGGCGCAGCACCCACCGTGCTACAGCGGCACCACGAGGGGTGAGCCGTTGACGGACGTCACACTCACCGGCACGCCGTACACATGCGAGACGGTCTCCGGCGTCACAACCTCGGGTCCACCGCAGGCGTGTACGCGTCCGTCGGCGAGGAGCAGGAACGCATCGGCGAAGCGGAGTGCCAGGTTGAGGTCGTGCATGACCGCGACCACAGCCACGCCCTCGGCCGCAGTCACGCGTTTGACGGTGGCGAGCACGTCGAGTTGGTTGCGCAAGTCCAGGCTCGAGGTGGGCTCGTCGAGCAGCAGCACGCTCGGCTCCTGCGCGAGCGCCCGCGCGATGACCGTCTTCTGCAGCTCACCGCCGGAGAGTTCGTCGATGGGCCGCATCACGAGGCCCTCGAGGCCGAGCGACGCCAGCACGCGCTCGACGACATGATAGTCGTGGTGAACCGCATCCCAGGCGATGTGCGGCTTCCGGCCCAGGAGCACGGCGTCGTACACGGTCATGTGGCTCGCCTCGGCCCGCTGCGGTACGTAGCCGATGAGCCGTGCCCGCTCGTCACCGCGAAGCGCGTGCACGTCGTTCTCGTCGAGCAGCACCACACCGCCCTTCGGCTTGACGATGCGAGTGATACAGCGCAGGAGCGTCGACTTGCCCGCTCCGTTGTTGCCGAGCACGGCGAGGAACTCGCCCGGGCGCACGGTGAAGTCCACGCCGTCGAGCACGGGGAGACTCCGGTAGGCGAACGTGACGCCGTTGACGCGTAGCATCATGCCGACCGCCTCCTCGTGACGAGCAAGTAGAGGAACAGCGGCGCGCCGAGGAACGAGGTGATCGCCCCCACCGGCAGGATCACCGGTGAGATGAGCGTGCGGCCCACCGTGTCGGCCACCAGAAGCAGGAGCGCACCGGCCGCCGCGGAGGCGGGTAGCAGGAATCGGTGGTCGCTTCCCATCACTCGCCGCACGAGGTGTGGCGCCACAAGCCCGATGAACCCGATGATGCCGAGGAAGGCGACGATCACCGCCGTGGCGAGCGACGAGACGAACATGCCGAGGAGACGCACGCGCTCGACCTCCACACCCAGGCCATGCGCGGACTCGGCTCCCGTCTCCAGCGCATTGTAGTCCCAGCGGTGCCACAGGAAGTATGCCCCGCACACGAGGACCGCCGCAGCCATCAGGCCGACGTCGCGCCAGGTGGCGCGCCCCAGATCCCCGAACGTCCAGAAGACCACGGCTGCAACCTGCGTGTCCTCGGCGAAGTACTGCATGAGCGCCGTGGCCGCCGAGAACAGCGACCCGAGTGCCACGCCCGCGAGCACGATCGTCTCCGGCGTGGCACCGCGTGTGCGCGAGATCGCGACAACGGCAAGGGTAGCCGCCATCGCACCGGCGAACGCAAAGCCGGCAACCGACCAGACGTCGAGGATCCGAACCGCATCGGCAGCCGCGGTGCCGGTGACACCGGCGCCGAAGCCGATGATCGCCAGGGCCGCGCCAAAGGCCGCGCCCTGCGAGATA
>JAFGUS010000151.1 GCA_016938395.1 Coriobacteriia bacterium
ACCCGAGACGATCGCCATAGCGCGCGGAGAGCGACTCGCGGTCGCCGGGATGAAGATCACCGCCTTCGGCACCACGCACGACGCGGCCGAACCGGTGGGATACCGTTTTGAGAGCCGACGCGGGCACCGCGCAGCGATCGCCACAGACACAGGTGTCGTCACGACCGAGGTGATGGAGGCCCTGACCGGTGTCCATGTGCTCGGCCTCGAGTCGAACCACGACGCTCAGATGCTCGCCGAGGGGCCGTACCCGCCGTTCCTCAAGCGCCGCATCGCCGGCGAACGCGGCCACCTCTCAAACGACGATGCCGCTCGGGCGCTTGCCGGGCTCCGCTGGAAGGGACTCGAGCACGTCTTCGCCCTGCACCTTTCGGAGCAGAACAACACTGCGGCATCCGCAGAGCGCGCGCTCGCCCGTTCACTCGGAGTGTCTACGCACGTGCGACTCGAGACCGTCGAGCGCAACCAGATTGCAGGCTGCGCGGTCTAGGAAGAGCGCACCCTCAGTACTCGACGCCGAGGCGTGCCCCCCTGCCCGCGTCGTAGTGATGCTTGCGAGCGACCATCTCGGTCACGAGGTCCGCACGCTCCATCAGTGTCTCCGATGCACCGCGACCCGTGAGCACCATGTCGGCGCCAGGAAAGCGATCGTCTAAGAGTGCGATCACGTCGGCCTCGGCAACGAGGTCGTAGCGGATCGCGATGCATACCTCGTCGAGCACGATGAAGTCGTACGCGCCGGAATCGATGATCTCGCGCGCGACGGCGAGCGCCTCGGCTGCCGCCTGACGGTCTGCGTCGGTGATGCCGTTGCCGAGAAGACCCGTGGAGCGCTTCGCGGGACGCTCCACACGGACCCCGATGTCTCGAAGCACGGCGAGCTCACTCGACTGCGCTCCACCCTTGATGAACTGCACGAACGCCACGGACCTGTCGGCGCCGACCGCCCGCACCGCGGCCCCCACCGCCGCGGTCGTCTTGCCCTTGCCGTCACCCGTGTAGACCTGAACGATGCCGTAGTCGATGGTGGTCATCACGCCTCCTCCGCAGCGACGCTCGCCATCGCGAGCGCCTCTTCTTCCGTGTCTACCCGCATCGCACCGCGCGCGAGCGCCTCGTCCCAGAGCCGACGAGCCTCACCGTGCGCGTAGTCGCGGTCCTCGCCAAAGCTGCCAACGAGCACGAGCGGTCTGCCCGACCGGACGGCCTGCTCCAGGTTGGGCAGGTTCGCGCTTCCGAACGGTGTCTCGCAGACGATGATCCGGACACACGCCGCGTACCCTTCGGCCACCCGCGCTGCAGCCGCATCGTCGATCTCGCCGAACGGCGGGAGCGCCACGATTCCGGCGCCAACCGCCTCTGCGACCGCGTAGTCGACATCACCGCGATTGAGCGCACCCGCGAAGACCGGGTACCCGGCAAGCGCGAGCCGCCGCAGAAGGAACGCGCCGGCCCCCGAGCCGCACACGAGGCCCACCGGCGGCACGTCGCCTGTGGCCGCCAGGTCGGCGCCGCGCAGCACCGGCGTGACCGCCACGGTGCCGGTCACCGGGTCGGTGCGCACCACCGCCCGAACGCCGAAAACCTCGGCGATCGTTGCGGCGTCGAGCGCCGCGGCCGGCGGGGCGGGTGGTCGCACGCACGCGTCGGCGACGATGGCGATGCGGTCCGCGTAGCGTGCGGCGATCTCGAGATCGTGGAAGACGCCGAGGACGGCCATGCCCTCATCGGCGAGCGAGCGCACGAGGTCGAGCACCTGGAGGGCGTGGTTCAGGTCGAGGTGGCTCGTGGGCTCGTCGAGCAAGAGCACCCGCGGCTCCTGTGCGAGCGCCTGCGCGAGCGTGAGCCGCTGAAGGTCGCCGCCGGAGAGTTCGTCAACGAGCTCGTCCGCCAGGTGCGCCGTGTCGGTCCGCTCCATCACGTCATCGACGATCGCCCGGTCGGCCGGACCGAGCGCGCCGAGGCGCGGCAGGTGCGGATGACGCCCCATCTCCACGAAAGCGCGTGCCGTGAAGGCAAAGAGCGCGAGCTGCGTCTGGGGAACGACACCCACGAGACGCGCGCGCTCGCGATCGGGCATCGACGGCACGGATGCGCCAAGACACGCGACGTCACCGCCGAGGACGTCGGCTCCGCCCGTGACCGCGCGGAGCAGCGTGGACTTGCCCGCGCCGTTCGGGCCGACCAGTCCGACGAACTCGCCAGCACCGACGGTGAACGTTGCATCGCGCACCACCACGCGCGAAGCGTAGCCCACGGTGGCGGCAGCGAATGCGAGCGCGGGCGTCGTCGCGGGGGCGCTCATCGGCCACGCTCCTTGCGCACGAGCAGCCAGACGAAGAACGGCCCGCCGGCGAGCGCCGTGACGATGCCGACGGGAATCTCCACCGGTGCGAGCACGACTCGCGCGAGCAGGTCAGCGATCACGAGCACGATCGCCCCGGCGAGTACCGAGGCGGGCAGCAGCATGCGGTGCCGCGGGCCGAGGACAAGGCGGACCATGTGCGGCGTCATGAGGCCCACGAACCCGATGAGCCCCGAGACGGATACCGCGCCCGCCACCACGAGCGAGGCCGACGCGAGCGCAATCAGCTTGAAGCGCTCCACCGGCACGCCGAGCTGACCCGCCCGCTCGTCACCGAGCAGCATGAGGTCGAGCTCGCGATGGTAGAGCACGGGGATCACCGAGCCGGCCGCGAACATCACGGTGAGCATCCCGACGTGCTCCCACGAACGGTTCTGCAGGCCACCCATCATCCAGAAGACGACGCTCGTCATCGTCTCGCGGTCGTACACGAGCACGAACGACGTGAGTGCCGACAGTGTGTAGGAGACTGCGATGCCGGCAAGCAGCAGCGACGTGGGGTCGAGCCGGCCGCGGCGCGACGCCAGTCGGACGACAAGCAGCATGGTAAGCGCGGCGCCGATGAAGGCGCCGATGGGTACGCCCACGGCCCGCGCCGCGTAGCTCGTGCCGAGGGCGGCGAGCGCGAGTGTGGCGCCGAGGCCGGCTCCGGCCGACACGCCGAGGATGTACGGGTCGGCGAGCGGGTTCTTGAAAAGCGCCTGATAGAGCACGCCGGCGAGTGCGAGCGATGCCCCCACGAGCGCCGCGAGGAGCACCCGGGGCAATCGCAGGTCGATGATGACCGCATCGGCCAGGCCGCCGCTGTGACCCGTGAGCGCCCGGGTCACAGCGGAGACGACGTCGCCCGCCGGTATGCTCACCGCGCCGAGCGCCACACCTGCGACGATCGCAAGCAGGAGCGCCGCCGCAAGACCCACCAGGGTGAGGACGCGGCGGGATATGCCGGGGGCGGGCGTCACGTCACTCGCCGAAGACATCCGGGTGGAGCGCCTCGGCGATCTGCCGGATCCCCTCGACCACCCGCGGGCCGGGCCGGCTCACGAGGTTGTCGTCGAGCAGGAACACCCTGCCTTCGGCCACTGCGGAGATAGCGTCGTAGCCGGGACGGCCGGTGATGTCAGCCGGCGCGCTCATCGAACCCTTGGTGGCGAGATAGACGTCGGGATCGGCCTGGATGAGCTGCTCCACCGAGTAGGCGACGTAGCCCGCCTCGACCACGACGTTCTCCCCGCCCGCATACTCGATGAGCTCGTTCAGAAGCGTGCCGGAACCCACCGTGAACAGCGGGTCCTGCGCGATCTCCAGGAAGCAGCGCACCGGGGCGCCCTCGACCTGCTCGGAGATGTCGTGGACCTGGATCTCCATCGACTCAACGAGATCGGCGGCGGCCGTGCCCTCACCGATCACGACACCGACCGTGCCGATCGAGACGTACAGACCCTCGAGCGTCTGTGGGTCAATGGCCACGACCGACGCGCCGAGGTCCTCGAGCTGCGTGATCACCTCGGCCTGTACGCCGGTGGTGACAAGCACGAGGTCGGGATCGGCCGCGGCTATCGCCTCGAGGTTGGGGCCGATGAAGTCGCCCATCTTGGGCAGGTCAGCCACCTCGGCCGGATAGTCGCAGTACGTGGTAACGCCCACCAGCCTGTCGAGCGCGCCGAGCGCCGCGACGATCTCCGTGTTGCCCGGTGCGAGACTCACGATGCGCTCGGGTCGCGCTGCGATCGTCACGCTGCGACCCGCGTCATCGGTGACAGTGACGGGGAACGAGGCCTCGGCCGATGGTTCGGCGGCAGGCTCTTCGGCAGCGCCGCAGCCGGTCAGCGCGGCGAGTCCGAGCACAGCCGCGAGTGCGAGTGCGGCGAGCGGGGCCACGCGGGGGCGGTGTCGTGCGGGGGCGGTAGGTGGTGCGGGCAACGTGCGGGCGGCGCGTATCGTACCGTGCGATGGATCCATCTGGTGCCTCCTTGCGTCTCGAACGTGTACTCCGGCCGAAGAGAAGACGCGCCCCGAGAAAGCATCGAGACCCTCGCCGGTGGCGGGGTCTCGTGGTCCTCGAGGTCTTGAGTCGGAGCGCCTGATCGAGCGCTGCGAGTGTGCCTCGTACCACGAAGGCCGCGTCGCGCTGGTGCAGGCAGGTCTCCTGGCTTTGGAAGCGCGCTCGCTTCCTTACAGTGGCGGGTCCGCGCCGGAATCGCACCGGCTTCCCTATTCTCCTGAGTTGCCTCAGGCACCTGCACCGTCTTCGGTTGTCCGGGCCATCATAGTCCTCGTGATGGCGTGTGCATAGCGGATACCCGGTCGGCGCGCCACGCGCGGCGCGGGCCAAGGGGCGACCAGCGCGCAGGCCACCTTCACGCACTGCTTCGAGAGACCGCTCTCACCCCCGCGCAAACCAATGAACCGCTACAATGTGCGGATATGGCCGCGGGCACGCGCCCCAGCCGCCCGCGAGAGAGGCACGCATGGACATCTTCCAGAAAGCATGGGACTACCCTGACGCTCGCGCCGCCCGCGAGTCGGGCTACTACCCCTACTTCAAGGTCATCAAGTCCGAGTCGGACTCCTGCGTGAACGTCGACGGCCGCGAACTCATCATGCTCGGCTCCAACAACTACCTCGGGCTCACCACGCATCCCCGTGTACGCGAGCGCGCTTCCGAGGCGCTCGCCAAGTACGGCACGTCGTGTACCGGCTCACGTCTCCTGAACGGCAACCTCGACATACACGAGGAGCTTGAGCGCCGGCTCGCGAGGTTCGTCGGTAAGGAGAGCGCACTCGTGTTCTCCACCGGCTTCGGCGCCAACATCGGCACTATCTCGGCGGTCGTCGGCCGCCACGACACGGTCGTCATCGACAAGGACGATCACGCGAGCATCTACGACGGCTGCAAACTCTCCTACGGCAAGGTCGTGCGCTTCGAGCACAACGACGTAGCAAGCCTCGACGATGCGCTCACGCGCGCTGGCGACAACAAGCACGGTGGCATCCTCGTCGTGGTGGACGGTGTCTTCTCGATGGAGGGCGACATCGCCCCGCTGCCCGAGATGCTCCCGATTCTCAAGAAGCACGGTGCCCGCATCATGGTGGACGACGCACACGCCTCCGGCGTGCTCGGACCGCTCGGCAGCGGCACGGCAGCGCGCTTCGGCGTGACTGATGACGTCGACCTCATCATGGGCACGTTCTCCAAGAGCTTCGCCTCGCTCGGCGGTTTCATCGCCGGCGACGAACTCCTCATCGACTTCGTGAAGCACAACTCGCGGCCATTCATCTTCTCGGCCGCGATGGCCCCGCCGAGTGTAGGCGCATGCCTCGGGGCGCTCGATGTGATGGAGAGCGAACCGCAGCACCGCGAGCGCCTCTGGGAGATCGTACGCACGATGCAGGCCGGCTATCGCGACCTGGGCTTCGACACGGGCACGAGCGAGACGCCGGTCATCCCGATCATCTTAGGCGACGATATGCTCGTCTTCGCGTTCTGGAAGCGGCTGCTCGATGAGGGCATCTTCGTGAATCCCGTCCGCCCGCCCGCGGTGCCGGCCGGCCGCGCGCTGCTGCGTACGAGCTACATGGCCACGCACACCGACGCGCAGATGGAGTTCGTGCTCGAGACCTTCGCGAGAATCGGCCGCGAACTCGGCGTCATCGAGGCGTAGGGGCCCTCATCACTCCAGCGCGCCAAGCCCTTCCTGCGCGCCCTGGCGCAGCAGCTCGGTGAAGACGTTGGGATCGAGCACGTAGGTGAGCGCGAGCGCGGTCACGATGATGTTCACCGCAAGCCACTTGGTATAGACGCCGCGCGTGCGCGCGACCAGGATGAGCGCACAGACCGCGATCAGGGCCGGTCCCACGACGCGCAGGTCGCCGAGCGGGATCGCGTAGCCCGCGACCTCCTGCGTGCCTGTACCGAGGAACGCGCCGATGTCGATGCCCACGTTGAAGACGACGAGCACGAACTCGACGACAAGCACGGCGGCGAGCGCCCACGACGCCCAGCGCGTAGTCTCGCCCTCCGTGCGGTAGACCTCGTAGGCCACGCTCGGCGCCATCGCGATAAGCACCACGACCGGGCTCTTGGCGAGTAGCCCTATGATGATGCCGATCACGGCCACCACCGAGAGCACCGCGCAGATGACGCCAGCGTACTTCGTCGGCCGAGCCATCACGCACCCCCTTCTGAGGAGCCTTCGCGACGCGCGATCAGCGTGACGATGGCGATCGCGATCACCGCGATCGAGACCACCATACCGAGAAAGCCAGTGATGTAGGCACTGTTGCCCGAGCTGAAGACCGGGCTATCGGGGTGGAACAGGTTGGGCAGGAAGATCACGAGGTACCAGAGCGAGGCGGCGAGCACGGCATCGAGCGCCGCGGGCACCCTGGGTGAGTCGACGATGAGCTGCATCGCGACGATCACGATCGAGCCCGCGAGCAGTCCGAACGTCATGAGCAGCCGCGGCTCCTTCCAGAGGATGCCACCCCAGAGCAGCTGCATCGACAGGATGCCCAGGATGGTGTTGACGACCCACAGCGGCAGCGAGAACCAGCGGAAGGCCTGACCCCACGGCAGCAGCCGCCTCGCGCCGAAGAGGTACGCGATACCCGCGAGACCGGCGAGCGTGAAGGTGGCCATGTTCACCCACGTGGACGCGCCGTGGAACATCACGAAGCGCACCATCGTGTCGAGCTTCTGATCCGGCGGGATGCTCAGGATGGCGACCGCGCAGGCGACGGCGGCAACCGGGATGAGTGCGAGGAGAACGGTGCGGGCGGTCCGGGAGAGCGGCACGTGCGGGCTCCTTCGTCGTCGGGTCGTGGGTGCCGCGAGGCGGCCCCACGGATTCTATCAGGCCCGGCCCGTGCCGCGCGCCGCTCACCTACCGCCGCGTCTTGCGATGCAACCGCTCGAGTGCACCCCGCGCGGCCACTTCACCTGCGGCGATGATGCGCTCGGCCGCCATGAACTCGAATCCCGAGATGCCGTGCACCTCCGGGGAGATGACGAGATCGGCGTCGGCGATGCTCGCCTCGGTGATCCGTCGCTCGAACGTCTCGAGGGTGGCGGCGGCGATCTCCAGACTCGAGGTGCCCCGCTTCCAGCTCTCCTCACCGGCCAGCGCGGCATGGAGCGTCTTGAAGAGCCCCTGCTCCTTGCCGTCGTCGGAATCGAGCGTGACGACACCCGCGCCCGACACTTCGACGGCAGCCACAACGTCGGCGCCGAGTCGCTCGGCAAGCGATACCGGCACCGGCTCGGTGACGAATCCATCCACGTAGACGGCATCGGCGGTGCGCACCGGCACGAACACGAGCGGCACCGACATGCTCGCGCGCACGGCGGTCACCAGGTCACCGCTCGTGAACTCGGCCACCGCGCCCTTGGTGAGATCGGTCGCCACGCAGCCGAACGGGCGCGACAGCTCCTGGAACGTGGCGGGCAGGCGCTCGGCGAGGAACGCTTCGACCTTGTCGCCGTTGAGCATCGCACCCTTGCCGATCGCAACATCGGCGAGGCCGAGCAGTCCCTTCACGTCGAGGCCCAGGGCGATCGTCTCGATCTCGGCCGGGGTCATGCCGGCTGCATACAGGGCTCCCACCACGGCGCCCATGCTCGTGCCCGTGACGACGTCGGGACTGAGCCCCTCTGCGTCGAGGACCTTGAGGACGCCGATGTGCGCGAGGCCGCGCGCAGCACCCCCTCCGAGCGCGAGACCCAGCGTGCGTGGGCCGAACAGATGCATCAGCACTCCCCTCCCGGCTCGACGGCGAGGCGGCTCACGATCGCCTGGATGGCGGCCGCTGGTATGCTACTTCCCCTCGCGCGCGAGGCGCAGCGCGTGCTTGCCCGAGGAGACAAGGAAGACCACGGAGAGCGCCACGGCAAGCCCGATGCCGACGATGTCGAACGGCAGCAGGTCGCCCACAACCGGCAGGTCGCGCACGAGCGGCGTCAGGAACCAGTCGGTGGCGAGCAGGATCGCCATGTTCACGAGCACGATGATGATGCGGAGCTCGGTGGGCCCCATGATGCCGTAGCTGATCTTGAAGACGCCGTCCACGGCGGTGCGCACGTACACGTGCACGCTCATGAGCAGGTAGCCGATGAGCGCGAAGGCCGCGATGTCGATGCGCAGGAACGGCGACATGCCGATGCCGATGATGGTGAGGAACTCGGCCACCGCGTCCACGGTGTGGTCGATGTAGAAGCCGAACTTGGGACGCTCAATCTTGCGATAGCGCGCGAGCGTGCCGTCAAGTGAGTCGCCGTACCAGTTGACCACGAACCCGGCGTTCACGAGCCAGAGCCACGCCACGTCCTGCCCGGAAAGCCAGTAGCCCACGAAGCACATCACCGAACCCACCACGCCGAGCGAGGTGAGCACGTCAGGCGTGATCCACGCGGGCGAGTGCGCCGCGAGCCACTGCAGTGCCGGCCGCTCGATCGGCGCGGTGAGCGTTTGGTTCACGCGCTGGTGCTGTTTGATGTCGCTCATGTCAGACACGGATGGCTCCTTGTCGAGGGGGCAAGCGGTCGGCTTCGATCTGCCTGCTATCAGACGTCCTCTTCTGCCCTCAGTCTGGCACACGCACGTCGGGCCACACCACATGCGGCATCGCCCACTGCTCGGG
Source organism: Coriobacteriia bacterium (assembly GCA_016938395.1). The sequence continues at coordinate 9,005 of JAFGUS010000151.1, forward strand.
TGATGCCGAGATCCACTGCTCCACCGGCACCAGACAGCGCTCGGCGTTGGCAGCGAGCAGCTCGGGCGTCTGGGTGCCGGGCTCGAGCTCGATGGGGTCGGACGCGATGAGGCTGTACCGGCCGTCGGCGCGGCGGAAGCCGGCCAGCACCACCACCGGCACGCCGGCCCGCATCGCGAGCCGCACATGCAGCAACGGCAGCGGGGCCGGACGGCCGAAGAACCGCGGTAGTGCCTTGTCCGGCTCCGGAAGCGGGCGGTCCAGCCCCGTCAGGACCGAGTGCCCGTTGGCCAGACCTCGCGCGGCCTGCTTGAGAGCGTCGATCGACACTGGCGTGACCTCGAACCCCGCCTGCTCGCGCAGTTCGTTCTGCCACTGGTAGGCGCCGGTCGGCTCGGGTACCGATAGCACCTGCATGCGCCAACCGTGGAAACCGAGCGCGCGGCCCACGAGGTCGAAGTTGCCAAAGTGCGCCCCCACGTACACGAAGGGACCCGCGCCGGAGATCTCGCGCTCGACGAAGGCCTCGAATGCCTCGTCAACAACCACCGACGCGACCTCGGCGGCGCCGGTGCCGGCTACGTGGTAGAGGTCGTAGAGCACGCGCGCCATCATCTCCACGTTGGCGCACACCGCGGCATCAAGCGACTCCCCAGCGAGCGTCCCGCCTGATGCGACCCACTGGTTCACACGCGATGCCCGGACGAGTGCCGAATCTGGATTCGCCAGAATGCGCGAGGCGACCAGGCCGATGAGGCTGTCGGCAAGCGCCCGGGGCAGCACGCGGGCGAGCCCGCGCGCCACGCTCATCCCTGTGCGACTTGCAGCGAACGAACCGGGCATCTGTCAGGTCCTTCCGGCCGCCGTACAGTGTACCAGCACCACGGCCAGTGCTACGCTCGTCGGCGATGCCGCAGACGAGGAGGAGCGATGAGCGAACCGGCGCTGCCCGTACGGATCGAAGAGATCCCACTCGGCGACCCGCGCATCAAGGAGTTCGTGGCGTTCCACTGGAAGCACTACGAGGACAACCCGTACTGGGTCCCACAGCTCGACGCCGACCTTCTCGGCAACCGCCTGCTCGGCCTCACGGGCCTGCTCACGCCGGAACATCCGTACCACAGCGCGGCGTCGGCCACGCACTTCATGGCATTCAGGGGCCGTGAGCCTCTCGGCCGCGTCTCCGCAGTCGTGAACAACCGCTTCAACGACTTCTATAGCGGCAAGTACGCGTTCTTCGGCTTCTTCGAGTGCGTGGAGGAGTATGCGGTGGCCGAGGCGCTGCTCGCCGCAGCGCGCGACTGGGCCAAAGCCCAGGGCGCCGAGGTGCTGCGAGGCCCCGGCGAGTACTCGAACGCCACGCACGAGCGCCAGGCCTGCCTGATCGACGGGTTCGACAAGGACGTCTACGTCGAGCACACCTACAACCCGCCGTACTACCGCGAGTTCATCGAGCGGTTCGGGTTTGCCAAGGCCATGGACTACCACGCGTACCTCATCGACCTCGCCCTGCCCATCGAGGAGAGGATCGGTCAGATCGCCGACGGCGTCCGCGCGCGCGGTCATCTGGAGACCCGACCACTCGAGATGTCGCGGTTCGACTCGGACCTGCGGATTGTCATCGATATCTACAACAAGGCATGGGCGCAGAACTGGGGCTTCCTCCCGATCACCGACTGGGAGGTCGACGCGCTCGTCGAGGCGCTCAAGCCGATCATCGATCCCGGGCTGATTCGCTTCGCCTACTACAAGGGCGAGCCGATCGCCGTGCTCGGCGCGTTCCCCGACCCCAACTACGCGCTCCGGCCACGCTGGAAGTTGTACGGCGACAGCGACTATGCGCGCATCGCGCGGCTCTTCGCCACCCGCCGTTCCATCCCGCGGGTGCGGCTCATCTTCTTCGGCATCGTGCCCGGATTCCGCAGGCTTGGCGCCGACGCGCTCCTGTACCAAGAGGTGCACGAGCACTCGCTGCGCAAGGGATACCGCGAGGTGGACGTCTCGCTGTTGCTCGAGGTCAACGACCTCATCATCCGCGCCGCCGAGTCGATGGGCGGGAAGCGATACAAGACGTGGCGGATTTGGGACCTGCCGCTCTGAAGGTGTGGCGTGCCGGAGCGGATGGGGGTCCGCCGGCAAGGGGGGGCGGGGTCAGCCATGAGCCGAGCAGGGACACGGACGGTGGCCGCGACCATGATGCTGGTGGTGCTCGCGGCCATGACGCTGCCGGCTGTGTTCGCGCTCTCGCCGGCTGCGGCCGGGGCCACGTGGCCCTACGTTATCCATGAGGTCACGAGCGACACGCTCTACCAGGAGGCGGTCGTGGTGTCCGGACCGCATCTCGTGTGGAACGAGACGCGGCAGATCTTCCACGACGACGGAACGGTGACCCACACCCCGTACGTCGGCCAGTACATCGATCGGCTCACCGGACGGCGCACCACCTTCGACCCGGGCAGCGAGGGCGGCGGTGTCGCATTCCTGCAGGCTGGCGAAGACTGGGCTGTCTACGTGCGCGAGCACGAGATGGGTGTCGAGTCTACCGCCACCATACGGGCATGGAACATGGTGACGGGAGCGCGAGTCTCTCGCGAGACGTCACCGGCGTTCTACAGCCCCCCGGTAACCGACGGCACCCTGCTCGCATGGCAAGACACCGACTCATCGGTGATCGTTGCGCCGCTGGGCGGAGGCGAGCCTCTCACGCTCGGGATGGATGCGGCCGCCGGGCCCGCCATCAATCAGGGACGGGTCTGCTGGGCACAGCACATCCCGGCGGACAACGGCGAGACACGGTCAGAGGACCTCGCGGCACTCTTCCCGCCTGACAGCACCGTCGTGTGGGTGCACGACACCGCCACGGGCGCGATCAGGTCGGCGGTCATCGAGCGATTCTCCGCGCTCGGCGTCGACATGTCGGGGTCTACGATCATCATCACCGGTGAAACGCCGGACTATCGCAGCCATCTGTACGTATGGGACACCCGAACCAGTGCGGTCAGCCGCGTGTACTCGGCGTACCCCGACTACCTCTCCGCGGCCTATGTCTCAGGTGACCGGGTCGTCATGAACGTCGTGCCGGCGGGCGGAGGGGGCCAGGTCCGTGCGCTCGACCTGATCACGGGAGCGCTGACGGTGGTATCGCCGCCGGACGGCCGCGCGGATGCCTGGAGCTTCGACGAGGGTGTCGTGGGAATCCGCATCCAGCATTCGGGCGGAACCTTCGAGGCGGCCTGGTGCGACCTGGACGAGCGGCCAGCGCCCGATGCGACCGACGGTAGCGGCAGCCCGACGCCGGTGAGGCCAACAAGCAGCCCGCCGAGTGCACCCCAGGAGTCCGCGGAGCCAACCGACACCCCGGCCGATGAGGACACCGCGACACCTGCGGCAGAGGTTCCCGACGACACGCCCGAGGTCGCGCCCGAGGAGCCCGGGTCGGGGGATGCCGTAGAGCCCGAACCGGACCGGCGCTCGCCGCTGGCCTGGGTACTCGGAGGCCTCGCCGGGCTGGCCGTGCTGGGCACGACAGGGCTCATCCTGCGCCGACGCGGTTCTCCGCGCGGCTGACCCAGGATCGGGCCCCACGGGTAACGGGCGACCGCCGCGCGTCCCCGACAGACGGCGGAACGTCACCGTCTGTCGGCGTAGAAATAGCATTCGTCAGAAGTAACATTTCTGAACCCGAACCTGCCGACTCGTTGAGTCGATAGCGATTCATCTCTGCAGTAGACTCTAACAACGATGGAGACCGCCGGTGAGCGGTCCCCTTTCGTATAGGAGGGGCCCATCCGCGGGACCGGGTGAATGGGCAGGACACCGGTGACGCCAGCAACCATTAACGGCGCGGCAACCAGGAGGCGTGCGAGGCGCTTCCTGCTTCGGCGTTCCCACCGCTCGCGCGCTGTGGCGAGCGCGGCGCTGTCGCTTGCCGTCGCTACGTCCATCGTTCTTGGACCGCTGCCGGGCGCGGCCTTCACCACCACCACGATCACGATCGACGGGAACTTCGACGACTGGATCGGCGTCCGCGCTGACACCGACAACGTCGTACGAGACACCCAGATCCCGGACGACCCCGACTGGCCGGGACAGCCCGACCGCGA
>JAFGUS010000152.1 GCA_016938395.1 Coriobacteriia bacterium
GAGCCGCGCTGGTAACGAGCAGCGTCTTGATGTCGTGCTGGAAGTTGATGAAATCGAGGTTGTTGCGGAGCACGCGGTACGCCTCGGCGGCGGCGCTACCGGGATGCGTGAGGATGCTTGCGCGCCGGCGCTCGTCTTTCTCGTACTTCTCGGCCGGCACGATGCCCAACACCGGCACCTCAAGCAGCCCCTCGAGCTCCTCGGTGCTCTTGAGCGTGTTGTCGAGGTACTCGTAGAGGAAGGCCATCCCCAGCCCGAAGACGAGGCCCACCGCAAGCCCGAGCACGGTGTTGCGCATCGGGCTCGGCTCAACCGGCTCGGTGGCCTCCACAGCCGGGCTCACCACGCGGCCGCTCCCGGTCTCGAGCGCCGCGTTGATGCGCAGTTCCTCGAGTTTGCCCGCGAGCGTGGTGTAGCTCCCCGTGGCGATCGCCAGCTCGGCGGAAAGCTCGTCGCTCTTGCCCTCGTCCTGGATCCGGCGCCCGAGCTCCAGGATCTCGTTCTTGGCAACCTCCAGGCGCAGGGCCACTTCTTCAACCGCCGCGTTGATGCTCTCGCGCTTGTAGTCACGGCTCCAGAGCACGAACTCGTCGGCGAGCGTGTTGGCGATCGCCGCCGCGCGTTCGGGGTCGCGGTCCTTGACGGTGATCGTGACGATGTTGGTCTGCCCCACGGCGGAGATCGTCACGCGCTTTGCGAGGTCCTCGGGCGTCTCTCCCAGCCCGAGCGTGCGGATGGTGTTCTCCACGAGCGGACGCACCTGCATGAGCTGCACCTGCGTCTGGAGCCCGCGCTCCGGCTGGCTTGAGATGTCGAGCCCGATCGATCCGAAGATCTCGGTGCCGCTCCCCTTCTCGGAGATGAGCACCTTGGCCTCGCCCTCGTACACGGGCGCCTGGAGCAGGCTTGCCACGAGCGCGGTTGCCGCAACGATCACCACCGCCTGGATGATGACCCACTTGCGAGCGCGGATGACGTTGAGGTAATCGCGGAGTTCCACGGGGCTCCTTGGGATGCTCAGCCGGTTTTCGACATCTTACAGCGTTCGGCCGCACACCGAGGGGCGGTGTACGGCCGGCACGCGGGAGACCCTCAACTGAGGGACGTTCTCAGTTCTTAGCGAACGACGTGATGAACCAGTGCTTCACGCCGCCGATGTCCTTGCTCACGCACGTGATGGTGCCGGCAGTGCGCGGCGCGCTCCCGCCGGAAAGCGAGATCTGGATGCTGGCCGTACCCGAGCCGCCCGAGACGCCGTTGACGGTGAGCGTCTTGTAGCCGCCGTTGATGATGCCGGTGGGGATCGCCTGGTTGTTGGCCTGCGCGGTGATGATCGCGGAGATCACGCCGCTCGAGCCTTCAGGGGTGGGGGTGGCGCCGCTGTTGCCGTCGCGGGTGATCGACGAGAAGTACCACACGCCGTTGTAGTCGCGGAGCACCATCGTGCCGGAGACCGAGCCGCTTGAGGAGTTGGCGGTCACCCGCACGCTGGCGGTGGAGCCGCTCATGGTAACCGCCCCGAGCGAGAGCGAGGAGATCTCGCCGCGGACGAGCCTGCCGATCTGCTCCTGGCTCGCCACCTGCTCGGCGTACATGCGGTACTGCTGGTCACCCGTGGGAGGTGCGGCAACCGGAACGGCCGCGGACGACGTGTCGCCCTCGTCGGTCTCGGCGGGCTCTTCAGCCTCGGCCTCAACCGGCTCCTCGGCGGGCTCTTCGGCGGGCTCCTCCGTGGTGGTTGCGGGCGTCTCGGAGGGAACCGGGGCCACAATCTCGTCCGCGGAGCTGTCGCCCGCGATCAGGTTGGCCACCATATCCACACCGCCCACGGCGACGAACGTGCCGCCGAGAGCCCCTACCAACACGAGAATCGCCAGTGCCCCGAACAGCCGCGACTTGCTCTTCGCGACCTCATCGGTGTGCGCTGCTGCCATGTCCCCCGCCTTCCGTGACGAGCCCTTGAGTGCTTCTCACGTGCGCCCCGCGCCGATGGTGCACGCAGAGCCGATTATCGGAATGCTACCACGTCTTACGGCACGTCGGTCAATGTTTCGGAAAATTCAACAAGTGCGGCCGCAGACATGTCCGTACTGATATCGGCATTCTCCGCCGCCGCCTGCAGTCCTGCAGGCCAGGCGGCCACAAGATCAACGAGCGCGCGGCCGAGCTCCTCGTCGAGCGCCGCGCGGTCGACCTCGGCCAGATACGGCGCGCCCTTGAAGACCGCCGCGAGGTCGGCACCATTAAGCGTGTTCATCCCTGAGCGGAACGTGAAGAGCGTCTCGCCGTCAAAGACCGCCATCTCGGCGGGAAGCCTCACGCGCACGCCGCCCGCCGCGTCAACAGCGCTCGCGAGCGCAGCGGGGGTTATGGCTGCGTACGCCGGCGCGTCACCGGGAACCTTGCCCGCACGGGCGATCGCATTGGCCACGCCCGCACCGCCCCCGAAGGGGTACGCGTCGGCAAGCGTGGCGTAGCTCGTGCCGGGAATCGTCACCGGCGTGGCGGGGCTGAGCGCCTCGGCCACAGGCGGGCTCTCGGTGAGGTCCACGAGCACGATCACCTGGGCGACCACAGCGCCGTTCTCGTCAGGCGCCGCGGCGATGAGCGCCACGCGCGAAAGGTCCTCGGGCGCCACACCGGGCCCCGCACCGATCAGGCCGGAGCGCAGGGCTGCAAGCACGCCTACGGCCACGAGCGCGAGCGCCACAACGACGGTCACGATCAGGCGCACGCGCTGCGCGCGGGCGGCGGGTGTGCGCGGGAACTCAGCAGCAGGTGTCACGCAGCGTCACTTCCCCAGGTAGGCGAGGATACCGGCAGCGATGCCGTCTGCGAGTGTGTCCTGGTAGGTGGGGTCGGCGAGCCGCCGGTCTTCGATCGGGTTGGAGAGATACCCGGTCTCCACGAGGATAGCGGGTACCGTGGCGTAGTTGAAGCCGGAGAGGTCCGCCCGCTTCACCAGGCCCTTGTCGGCGGCGCCGGTGGCGGCGATCACCGCGGCATGCACCGCTCGGGCCGCTTCGAGGCTCGTGCGCTCGATGGGCGCCACCCAGGCGTTCCCGCCCGGGTAGAGCGTGGAGATGCCGCGCTCATCGGCGTTGGTGGAGCTGTCGGCGTGGATGCGCACGAACAGATCGGCTCCCGCCCTGTTGGCCACCTCGGCGCGCTGGCTGTTGGCGATGTCCACCTCATTGGCGCTGCGCGTCAGCACCACGGTGACGCCGCGTGCCTCGAGACGCTCCTTGACCTTGAGCGAGACGGCGAGTGTGAGCGCGTACTCGCTCTGTTTGGTGACCACGCCCGTGCCACCGCCGGTGACCTTTGGTTTGGTCTCATTCGCGCCCGGACCGATCGGCTCGCGATCGGTGTTCGCCTGCGCCTGATGCCCGGGGTCGATGCAGACCACGAGAGCGCGGCCGGGCGGACGCTCGGCCGTAAGCGCGGAGGCGGCGGTGCCCGCCACGCCTGCCGTGTGCGGCACGGTGGCGCCAGGATCGGCCCACACGAGATCCACGATGCTCCCCGACGTCACGCGATCCCCTGCCGCCGGGGCCTGGGCGAGCACGGTGCCGGTGGGCTCATCGCCCGGCGGGGTGGATATGCGCACCACCTCGAGACCGGCCACGGAGAGCATCAGCTCGGCCTCCTCAAGCGGCAAGGTCGTCACGTCGGGCACCTCTACGAGGACGGCGGCGCCGGTGGCCTCGGCCGACGCGACGTCTGCGGCGGTCAGTGCCGCAAGGTCCACCTCGGCCGCGGCGGTGGGACGCGTTGCGGCGAGGGTCACACCCACGCCGATGGCGATGACCGCTACAACGGCGGCAGCCACGCCGGATGCGACCATGAGACGCGTGCGCTTACTGCGCGCGCGCTCCATCCGCTCCGTTCTGCTGCGCACTGCCATCCGGTCACTTTCTGGTTGGTGGGCCTACGCACGCCTCGTGGGTCCGCCGTACGGGCGGGACCGACGGGTACGCGTGGCGGACACAGTATAGCGGAGCACGCGGCATGAAGCGTACGGAGCGGCTGCTACCGCTGCGCGGCGCGGGCAGGCTCGCTTGTCAGACGTCTTCCTCATACGCTGTGGATCGATACCACTCAACGAACTCCGCAGGCGCGAGAACGCGTACGCCTGCGAGCGCTTCTTCCGGGAAGTGGATGCGGTTTCCGGTGACCAGACAGTCCACCATACCGGCAACAGCGACCTCCAGAAACGGCTCGTCGTCAGGATCGGGCAACCGCACCGTTAATGGCCCCGAGGCCACCATCTCGCCGCAGACGTTGATGTAGTCGAGCAACGCAGCGACCGAACCCGGGTCGAAGGAAAAGCGAGGACGCGCGAGAACCTCCTCGTACTCTGAGAGTATCCGCGCATCCACAGACAGACTGATCGTACCGCACGAGACCATGCGCATGATCTCACCAGGAGGACCGAACGGCGAGAGCAGCCCCGAGACGAGCACGTTCGTGTCCAGGACTATCCTCAACGGGCGCGCGCCTTGCGCACGGCTGCGATTTCAGCAGCGATATCGGCATCCGTCAGCGAGCTTGCATCGCGCGCGACCGACGTGCGCTGCAGCGCGGCGACGGCATCGACCGCCCGCGCCCGCCGAAAGGCTGCGAGGGACTCCTCGAGGTTCGTCTCGCTCACGGCAGCCAGTATTGCAACCGGACGACCGTTGCTTGTGATGACCATTTCACGCTCCTCAGACAGCTCCCGCCAGACGTCGGCGGACTTGCCCCGTAGATCGCGCACACTGATGAACTTCATTGAGGACCTCCAATCGTGACACTAGTGTGTACACATACGTCACCCAAGTCAAGACACGCTATGGACCGCGTCTCACGCTTGTCTCGCGGTTCACTGAGCAGGACACGACACGAGGCCCCGACGCGTGTGCCGGGGCCTCGTCATGGGCAACTGGTGGGCCCAGCAGGATTCGAACCTGCAACCAAGGGATTATGAGTCCCCTGCTCCACCGTTGAGCTATGGGCCCTTACTGGGGTTCTTCCTCGTGGTGGGAAGCGCTTTCCAGGCTCCGTGCCACCAACTCGCCCATGATAGCAGCATCGCGCCGGCGAGCAGCGTGCATCGGCTTGGCGTAGTGCTCCAGGAAGAACGCCGCAGAGTGGTGCCCGAGTCTCGCACTCACGCTCTCCGGGTCCGCTCCCCCGGCAAGGGCGAGGGAGCCCGATGTCGCACGAAGGTCGTGAAAGCGGCACCGTACTCCTGCCGATCGCGCCCACGCACGCCACTCGCTCGAGAACGTGTCGGGCCACCAGGGCCGCCCGTCATCACCACAGACGAGAAGCTCGCCCCACGCAAGCACCGTTCCGTCACGGCGCATGGCCTCGGTGCGCCATGCGCTGCCAGAGCGCGCCTTGCGCTCCTCGCGCTCAGCGAGCGCCTCCCGAAGCGCCCCCGCGAGCTCCGGTGGCACGTCGATGTAGCGCTCCGTGCCCGACTTCGGCCACTCACGCATGCGGTAGCGCTCGATCGGATCGCGAGCAGGCGCACCCCCCTCCTTGTCCCAGGCCCTGCGCACCGTGATCAGGCCGAGTTCGCGTGTGCGCTCCGCGCCGGGAAGGTCTATGTCGCGTACGTCGAGCGCGAGGATCTCGCCCCGTCGCATGCCCGTCGCGAGCGCCAGCAACGCCGGGAGATACAGACGCCGCGCGCGACCCTGAGTGCGCCCGAGTTCCGCGAGGAGTTGTGCTGCATCCGCAGGCTCAAGCGCGTTCACGCGTCGGCGCCGCGTGCGCGGCCGGTCCACGCCATCCCCAGCGACGAGCACGTTGCGGTCGACCCGCCCGAGCGCGACCGCCTTGTTAAGCGCCATACGGAGTGTGACATGGGTGAGCTCCCGCGAGCGCACGGAGAGTCCCAGCCCGCCCTGCTCGCGCGGCGTGCCCATGCGGAGATAGAGCGCAGTGACATCCTCCGCACGCAGCCGTACGAGTTCGATCTCTCCGAGGCCGGGTTTCAGGTAGCGGCGTACATGACCCCGGTAGCTCGTCACGGTTGACGCGGCGAGCTCGCCGTCTCGGACCTTCGGCTCGACGTAGACGGCAAGCCACTCGTCGAGCCACTCGGCGACCGTCTGTCGACCGCGCCGAACCGTCTTGCGCACACGTCCCCCCTCTCAACGCACCCGTCGCACGTGCGTCCGGACGCACGATCGTACGCTCATGTCCTTAACCGGCACACAACACGATTCAAACTCATCGGTCGGCGGCCGTTCGTGGAGCCCGGCTCGACGAGATCGCGACGCGCTCTTGCCGAGGGTTCGCAGATTTGCTAACCTTACGGCATGCGATACACCGTCGAATACTTCAACGAACGCGTACGTGACGACGTCTAGTCGTGGCCGGTCGGTGTGCTTGCGGACTACCTGCGCCTTGTGGGACTGCTCATCGAGTACGGTCCGGAACTCCGCATGCCCCACTCACGCTCGCTGGGCTCGGGCCTGTTCGAACTCAGACCGAACGGCCAGGAGGGTACCGGCCGGGCGCTCTACTGCTTCATGGTGGACCGCCGTATCGTCGTGCTCCACGCGTTCATCAAGAAGACGGCAACCGCTCCGCGCCGCGATCTGGCCATCGCGCGTCGGCGAATGAAGGAGGTACGAGATGCCCGGACGTGAATACAGACCGGCCAGCCACGACCACGACGTGATGCTCGCGCGCGCGCTCAAGCGCAAGGGCTTCGCCGAGGCCTACGACAGTCTCGAGGACGAGTACCTGCTCGCCCGCGAGCTCATCGCAGCACGCACGTACGCGGGCCTGACACAAGAGGAGGTCGCCTCGGAGATGGGCACCACCAAGAGCGCGGTCTCCCGCCTGGAGGGCCCCGGCAAGCACTCACCGTCGATTCGCACGCTCAAGAAGTACGCACGTGCGGTGGGCTGCGATGTCGAGATCCGGCTCGTCCCCGCTGACGAACCGAAGGGCTCCACAACCTGAGTCCTGGCACTCCCCCACTCTCCCTTGCAGCCCTCGATGCGGCTGCTATAATCGCTAGGCGCCCGCCAGGGCGTGCCGATTCCTCAGTAGCTCAATTGGCAGAGCATCCGGCTGTTAACCGGAGGGTTGTAGGTTCGAGTCCTACCTGAGGAGCCACAGAGAACCCGAAGGCCCCGCATGCGGGGCCTTCGTCATTCGACCGCTTCTGACGCGGACGGTGGGAGTGTCACGACCTCCACGTGGTCCTCGAGGACCGCCATGGTGGCGAGGAACTCCTCGGGCATGACGCATGGCAGCGGCGCCCCGCGAAAGCCCGCCGCATCGCGCGTCACGATCGCGCGCGCACCCGCTGCGAGCGCAGCCTCGGTGATCACCGCGTCCTCGAAGTCCGGTCCTTCCCGGTCCACCGCCCGGGCAAGCACGGCCGCATCCACCGGCGCCACATCGAAGAGGACGAGCAGCGTCTGCACGAGCTGCCCGGCGCGCTTCCGGCCCACGCTCCTGGCGGCCAGGTAGTGGACCGTGGTGAGCGTGGTGGCGCAGAGCACGCCCTCGACCGTTCCATCGTCCACAAGAGCGAGCAGCCGTGCCGCTGGATGAACGTGCTCCGGACGGGCGAGCAGCACGTCGAGCACCACGTTCGTGTCGACGAGCGCCCTCACCGGTGCTTCTCCTCGAGGTACGCGTGGTAGTCGGCCTCCGAGACAGCCGATCCTGCGAGCGCCCCCACGATGTCCCGCACGCGCGGCGTGAACTCCTCACCTGACGCCGGCAGCCCGGCCACGAGTACCGTGAAGAACTCCTCCGCCAGCCGGGACACCGACGTCCCCGCACGCTCGGCGTACACCTTCGCGCCGCGGATCGCCTCGGCATCCATGCGCAACGTGAGTTTCGTGTTCATCGCATGCCTCCTGACGTATACATTCTTACCACAATGTACGTCACCGCTGCTCGAAGGCGCAACGCGGGGGCCTTCCGCGGCCCGAAACGCATCGGGCCCGCGCGTGGCGGGCCCGATGGTGTGTTCTGAACGTCTGATGCTTCCGGGCCTACTCCAGGTAGTCCTTGAGCCTGCTCGAGCGGCTCGGGTGCCGGAGCTTGCAGAGCGTCTTGCTCTCGATCTGGCGGATCCGCTCACGCGTGACGCCAAACTCGCGACCCACTTCCTCGAGCGTGCGCGGGTGACCGTCCTCCAGCCCGAAGCGCAGCTCGATCACCTTGCGCTCGCGCTCGGAGAGGCTGTCGAGCACCTTGGCAAGCTGCTCTTGCAGCATCGAGAAGCTCGCGGCATCCGGCGGCACCACGGCCTCGCCGTCCTCGATGAAGTCGCCCAGCTGGGAGTCTTCCTCCTCGCCGATGGGCGTCTCGAGCGATACGGGCTCCTGGCTGATCTTGAGGATCTCGCGCACGCGCTCGGCGGTCATCTCCATCTTCTCGCCGATCTCCTCCGGGGTGGGCTCGCGCCCGAGTTCCTGGAGCAGCTGACGCTGGATCCGGATGAGCTTGTTGATCGTCTCCACCATGTGCACCGGGATGCGGATGGTGCGCGCTTGATCCGCGATCGCGCGCGTGATCGCCTGACGGATCCACCATGTGGCGTAGGTGGAGAACTTGAAACCCTTGCCGTAGTCGAACTTCTCCACCGCGCGGATGAGGCCGAGGTTGCCCTCCTGGATGAGGTCGAGGAAGAGCATGCCGCGTCCCACGTAGCGCTTGGCGATGGACACGACGAGGCGCAGGTTGGCCTCAACGAGCTGCTTCTTGGCCTCCACGCCGATGCGCTCGATGCGCTCGAGGCGGCGCTTCTCGGCCCGCTCCAGCGTGATGCCCTTCTCGGCAGCCTCTTCGAGTGTGGCGAGCGCCTCAAGGCCGGCCTCGATCTTCATCGCGAGGTCCACTTCCTGGCGCGCGGTCAGAAGCGAGACCTTGCCGATCTCCTTGAGGTACATGCGCACCGGGTCGCTCGTGAGCGGCGCCGAGGCGGTGGTCTCCACCTTGCGGCGCGGTTTGCGCTTGGCCGGAGCCTTGGTGGCGGGCTTCTCTTCCACGACGACGACTTCGACCGTCTCGACGTCTTCATCCACCGGCGGGTCGGCGTCCTCGTCGGCGGGCACGTCCTCGAGATCCTCGGGGATGTGCTCCTCGGCGATATCGATGCCGCTCTTGACGAAGAAGGCGTAGACGTTCTCGAACTGGTCCTCGGACAGGTCGATGTCAGAGAGCGCGCCCTGGATCTCCTCGTCAGTGAGGTTCCCCTTGGCCTTGCCCATCTTGACGAGCGTCTTGACCGCCGAGAGTTCCAGCTCGGGCGCGGACTTGGTGACCGGTTCCTTGGCGGGCGCCTTGGAACCGGCCGCTTTCTTGGGTGCAGCCGTCACGTGCTGTGCTCCGTCTCCATGTCGGTCGTGCCGGCTCTGGGCAGCCTCAAGGCCTGTTGGGCCTGCTGCAACTCGGCGATCTCGCCGAAGAGCCGGTCGTACGCGTCTCCGTCGCGTTTGGGGTCGAGCTTTCCGAGCTCGGCCTTCTTAGTGAAGATTAGACGCCCGAGCGTCAAGTCCTTGACGCGGGCCGAAATCTCCCGAAACGCGTACTCTACTTGTTCCACATCACGGGAGTCCACCAACCACTCCGTGAGAAGTTCCGCAGCCTCCCGATCGCGCGATGACACCGCGGCGAACAGTTCGTTGTCCACGGCGTCACCCGCGTCCAGTACGAGCGCGAGCAGCCTGCTCGCGGTCTCGTCGGCCACAGCCCCCTCAGTTAGCAAATCCCGTGCCCTGGGGCGCACTACCGGCGCGATCGCCGCGATGCGCACGAGCTCGCGCGCGGCCTTGGCCTCGGCCGAAAGCGGCGCCGGCGGCTGCTCCTTCTCGGGCGTCTCCCCCACCCCGGGCTGTGTGCGCGCAGGTGCGCGCCGGGCGCGCGGCACCGCCCGCTGCACGGTGGCGAAGTCGGTGGCGAGCTTGCCCGCAAGGTAGCCCATGTAGTCCTTGCCGAGAAGCGAGTCGCGCACGGGGGTGAGCACCGATGCCGCGCTCGCGAGCGCGGCGCTCCTGCCCTCGGGGGTGGCAAGATCGTGCTCGGCAAGCCGCGCATCGATGACGAACTGCAGGAGTGGCGGCGCGCTCTCCACTACGGCGCGCACGGCGTCGGCTCCCTCGGCGGCCACGTAGTCCGCCGGGTCCATGCCACCGGGGATGAGCGCCACGTGGAGGTCCACGCGCTGGCGGCCCGCCTCGGGCGTTGCCGTCCAGTCCACGAACTCGGCGGCGCGCATCGCCGCGCGCCTGCCCGCCTCGTCCCCGTCGAACAGGTACACCACACGCTTGCCGAACCGGCCGAGCAGCTTGACGTGCTGCTCGGTGAGCGCGGTGCCGAGCGTCGCCACCGCCACGGGCATCCCTGCTTCGTGAAGCGCGATCACGTCGGTGTAGCCCTCTACGACAACCGCCGTGCCGCCCACGACCACCTCGGCACGCGCGCGGTCGAGCGCGTAGAGCGTGTTGGACTTGCGGAAGATCGGCGTCTCCTGCGAGTTGAGGTACTTGGGCTCGCCCACGCCCACAACGCGGCCGCCGAACGCGATCACGCGCCCCGAGAGGTCGGCGATCGGGAACATGATGCGGTTGAAGAAGCGGTCTTTCAGGCTCGCGCCGTCGGCGAGCGCCAGGTTGGCCTCCACCAACTCGTCCCGGGAGAAGCCCTCACCCGTCAGCGCGCGCACGAGCGAGTCGCGCCCCGGCGGTGCGTAGCCGAGCCGCCAGCGCTTGGCCACCTCCGAGCCGAACCCGCGGCCGGCGAGGTAGTCGCGTGCCTCCCTCGCTCCCGCACCACGCGACACGGTGAGTTCGCGGTGGAAGAACGCCGCTGCGGCCTCCGACGCCGCGATGAGCCGCTCCTTGCGGCCTGTGGGCACGCCCTGGCCGCCCTCTTCACGGATCTCGATGCGGGCCCGCTCGGCCAAGCGGCGCACGGCGTCGGGGAAGTCGAGGTGCTCGGCCTCCATGATGAAGCCGAAGGCGTCGCCGCCCCGGCTGCAGCCGAAGCAGTGCCAGAGCTGCGTGGCGGGGTCCACCTTGAAGCTCGGCGTCTTCTCGCCGTGGAACGGGCAGTTGCCCCAGAACAGGCGGCCCTTCTGCTTGAGGACCACGCCCTCGGAGACGAGTGCGACAAGATCGGTGGCGTCGCGGACGCGCGCGACGTCCTCATCGGGTATGCGGCCCACGACACCTCCTCGCAAACGAAAGTACTCCCGGGTACCGCAGAGGGTACCCGGGAGCAGTGTACTTCACTCAGCTGACGCGCTTACCCGCCGTGCACCTTGAGGAACAGCGGCACGAAGACGAGCGAGACCACGGTCATGAGCTTGATGAGGATGTTCATCGACGGACCGGAGGTGTCCTTGAACGGATCGCCGACGGTGTCGCCCACAACAGCGGCCTTGTGTGCCTCGGAGCCCTTGCCGCCGTGGTGGCCGCCTTCGATGTACTTCTTGGCGTTGTCCCATGCGCCACCCGCATTGGCCATGAAGATGGCGAGCAGGAAGCCGGTGACGAGCGCGCCCGCGAGGAGCCCTGCCAACATCGACAGGTCGACGATACCGACGACGATCGGGACGACCACGGCGATGGCGCCGGGTACGACCATTTCCTTGAGAGCGCCCTTGGTGGAGATGTCCACGCAGGCCGCGTAGTCCGGCTTGCCGGTGCCCTCCATGATGCCGGGGATCTCCCGGAACTGGCGCCGGACCTCGCCGATCATGGCGAAGGCCGCGCGACCGACGGCGCCCATGGTGAGCGCGCCGAACAGGAACGGCAGCATGCCGCCCACGAACAGGCCCACGATCACGTACGGGTTCTCGAGCGACATGTTGATGGTGCCGAGGATCGCATCGGCCGACATGCCGCGCGCGATGAACCCGACCTGCAGGCTCTGGCGGAACGCCACGAACAGCGCGAGGGCGGTAAGACCCGCCGAGCCGATCGCGAAGCCCTTGGCGATGGCGGCGGTGGTGTTGCCAACACTGTCGAGCGAGTCGGTGATCTTGCGGATGTCCTTGCCCATGTGCGCCATCTCGGCGATTCCGCCGGCGTTGTCGGCCACCGGCCCGTAGGCGTCCACGCCGACGGTGATCGCGGTGATCGACAGCATGCCGAGCGCGGCAAGCGCGATGCCGTAGATGCCGGAGAGGTCGTTGTCCGGAACGGCGGCGTTGCCAGCCAGATAGGAGACGACGATGCCGACACTCACCACGAGGATCGGGAGCGCGGTGGACATCATGCCGGTGCCGAGGCCCTGGATGATGTTGGTGGCAGCGCCGGTCTCGGAGGACTCGGCGATCTTCTTGACCGGGCTGTAGTGGTCCGAGCAGTAGTACTCGGTGATCTTGCCGATAGCGATACCGGCGGCAAGACCCGCCACGACCGAACCGAAGTACCAGATGCGGGCCGGGTCGGCACCCACGCGTGTGGACCAGTGCCAGAACAGCATGCCCATGGCGATGACCTCGAGGACGGCCGCCACGTACGTGCCCTTGTTAAGCGCCGAGTGCAGATTGGCGCCCTCTTTGGCGTTGACCGCGAACAGCCCGATGATCGACATGATGATGCCGAAGCCCGCGATGAGCAGTGGCACCGTGAGGCCGTACATGAGATCGATCGACTTCGGCTCTCCCGCAACGAACCACAGGCTGACGGCGAGCACCATCGGGGCGAGGATCGAGCCCACGTAGCTCTCGAAGAGGTCCGCGCCCATGCCGGCCACGTCGCCCACGTTGTCGCCCACGTTGTCGGCGATGACAGCCGGGTTGCGCGGATCGTCCTCGGGAATGCCCGCCTCGACCTTACCCACCAGGTCGGCGCCCACATCGGCAGCCTTGGTGTAGATGCCGCCGCCCACACGGGCGAACAGGGCGATCGAGCTGGCGCCCATCGCGAAGCCGTTGACGATCTCGGCATTGGCAACGGGGTTCTCGCCCATGATCAGCATCGTGATCGCCCAGAGCGACAGACCGCCGAGACCGAACGATGCGACCGTTAGGCCCATCGTGAGACCCGAGCGGAACGCCACCTTGAGCGCCTTGTGGACGCCTTCCGTGGCAGCCTGGGCCGTTCGGGTGTTCGCGCGGGTGGCGATCGACATGCCGATGTAACCCGCCGCTGCCGACAGGACGGCGCCAGTCAGGAACGCGATCGCGGTGAGCCACGTCACTGCGAAGCCCAGAACGACGGCTACCACCAGCGCGAAGACGACGAGT
This sequence comes from Coriobacteriia bacterium, assembly GCA_016938395.1. Next base: position 13,223 of record JAFGUS010000152.1, read on the forward strand.
ACGCGGTACTCGCGCATGAGGAACGCCAGGGCGCCCTCCTGCGTCGCCTTCGAGATCTCCTGCATACGTTCGTTGCCCGGGTCCTGCTTGAGGACCCAGCTCGCGAGGTAGAGCGCCACACCGAAACCGATGACGGCGGCTACCGGAGCGAGCCAGGCGATCCACTGCTCCATGGACGTGCGTCTCCCTTCACAGCTGACAAGCGTACGAAGCGTAAGGGATGCACGAGGCCCCCTCGGCGCTCACGCGATGATAGCCGACTGCGTACCCAGCGGCAACAACTCGGCAACGTCTGAAGGGGTGCGCCGCCGCGCCTCCGGGCGGCGTCAGCCGCGTCGTGCGATCGGTGTCAGCCGCGTCGTGCGCGCCGCCGCGTGCCGGCCGTACCCGCAGCGCCCCTCATCCCCGCCAGCGGCTGGGAATCATGAGCTGCTCGTACGTGCGGATCGCGAAGCGGTCGGTCATCCCCGACACGTAGTCGGTGATGGCCTGCACGAGGTGGGACTCCTTCTCGGGGCGCACCTCCTCGGGCAGGTGCCCGGGGTTGGCGAGGTAGTGGTGGAAGAGCGTCTGTACCACGCGGTATGCCTTCGGCTCCTCGGCCTTGGCATCGGGCGAGAGGTAGACGTTGTCGAAGAGGAACGACCGCAGGTCCATGAGCGCCTTGTAGGTGGTCGGGTCCATCGTCACCGTCTCGGAGACCGCCGTGGTCTCCACGAGGCTCCGCACCATGGTGGTGATGCGGGCGGCGTGGGTGTGGCCGAGCACCTCGCACGGCGCCTCGGGCAGGTCCTGCTCGGTGAGCACCCCGCCGCGGATCGCGTCGTCGATGTCGTGGTTCACGTACGCTACGCGATCGCAGATGGCCACGAGCTGGCCCTCAAGCGTGGCCGCCCGCTGCGGACCGGTGTGGTTGCGGATGCCGTCGCGCACTTCCCAGGTGAGGTTGAGCCCCTTGCCCCCGTACTCGAGCGACTCCACGATCCTGAGCGACTGCCGGTTATGCCGGAACGGGTACGGCACGTTGGGATACCGGCCGCTCACTTCCTTCAAGGCGTCGTTGAGCGCGTCTTCCCCGATGTGTCCGAACGGCGTGTGGCCAAGATCGTGACCGAGCGAGACCGCCTCGGTGAGGTCCTCGTTGAGGCGCAGAGCCCGGGCGACCGAGCGCGCGATCTGCGACACCTCGAGCGTATGGGTGAGCCGCGTGCGGTAGTGGTCACCCTCGGGCGCGAGGAACACCTGCGTCTTGTGCGACAGGCGCCGGAACGCCTTGCAGTGGATGATGCGGTCGCGGTCGCGTTGATACTCCGTGCGGTACGGGTCGGCGGGTAGCGGCCGCTCGCGGCCGCGGGTGGCCCGCGAGTGAGCCGCGCGGGGCGAAAGGCGCTCGGCCTCTTCGGCCTCGTACGCTTCGCGCATCAGGATGTCGTCGGTCACGCGGCTCCTTCGAGGTGTGTCCGGTGGCGCCGGCGAGGGGCCGACGCCACCGTCACCTATCACCTATCAGCGGTTGTCGGAACCCTTGGCGGTGCCCGCGAGCGTGGCCTGTGCAGCCGCGAGGCGTGCGAGCGGCACGCGGTAGGGCGAGCAGCTCACGTAGTCGAGGCCGATGCCGAAGAACACGTGCACCGACTCCGGATCGCCGCCGTGCTCGCCGCACACGCCGAGCTTGATCTTCGGGTTGACCGAGCGTCCGCGCTCGCAGCCCATCGCCACGAGCTTGGCCACGCCCTCGTCGACCGTCTCGAAGGGGTTGCGCGGGAGCACCTTGCGCTCGAGGTAGCGGGGCAGGAATTTGCTCTCGATGTCGTCTCGGCTGAAGCCGAACGTGGTCTGCGTGAGGTCGTTGGTGCCGAAGCTGAAGAAGTCGGCCTGCTCGGCGATCTCGTCGGCGCAGACCGCCGCCCGCGGCAGCTCGATCATCGTGCCGATCGGGATGTCCACCGTCACGCCTTCGGCCGCCGTGACCTCCGCGATCACGCGCTCGGTCTCGCCGCGGAGCGTCGCAAGCTCCGCCTTCACACTCACGAGCGGGATCATGATCTCGGGCCGCGGATCGTTGCCGGCCTTCTTGAGGCGGCATGCCGCCCGCGTGATGGCCTCCACCTGCAGCGCGTAGAGCTCCGGGTACATGATGCCGAGGCGGCAGCCGCGAAGCCCCAGCATCGGGTTCATCTCGGCCATCGCATCGATCTGGTGAAGCAGGCGGCGCTTGGACGCAAGCGTCTCGGCCGATGCGCCGCTGCACTCGGCGCGCACGATCTCCACCTCGAGCTCGCGCGGCGAGTCGAGGAACTCGTGGAGCGGCGGGTCGAGCAGGCGCACCGTCACGGGCAGCCCGTCCATCGCCTCGAAGATGCCCAGGTAGTCCTCGGTCTGCACGGCGAGCAGCTTGTCGAGGGCGGCCTTCTGCACCTCGGGCGA
>JAFGUS010000153.1 GCA_016938395.1 Coriobacteriia bacterium
ATGTACGGCGCCGCCGACGTCGCGCTCGTCACACCGCTCCGCGACGGCATGAACCTCATCGCCAAGGAGTACCTCGCCGCACACGACGGCGGCACCGGCGTCCTCGTGCTCTCCGAGATGGCGGGCGCCGCACGCGAGCTTGGCGAGGCCATCCAGGTGAACCCGTTCGATCGCGACCAGGTCGTCGAGGCGCTTCACGAGGCACTCACCATGGCCGACGACGACATCCGCGAGCGAAACGCGCTCATGCAGCGGCGCCTCGGCCGCTATACGGTCACCAAGTGGGCCGAGGAGTTCCTCGGCGGCCTCGAGCGGATCAAGGCGCTCCAGAGCGGCTTGGACGCCCACCTGCTCGGCGAACGCCAGCGGCGCGAGCTCGTCTCGTCGTACCGGAACGCCGGTCGCCGCCTGCTGCTACTCGACTACGACGGCACCCTCATGCCGTTCGCGCCACGCCCCGAAGACGTGGCGCCCTCCTCCGACGTGCGGGACCTCGTTGCCCGGCTCGCCGCAGACGAGGCCAACGACGTGGTGGTAATCTCCGGGCGCGACCGCGACACGCTCGAGAACTGGCTGGGCGATCTGAACGTGGACATCGTCGCCGAGCATGGCGTGTGGCTGCGGGAGCGTGGTGCGGGATGGGTCACGATCGAGCCGATGTCGGACGAGTGGAAGCCGCGAATCCTCCCGCTCCTCGAGATGTTCGTCGACCGCACACCGGGCTCGTTCGTGGAGGAGAAGGATTATTCGCTCGTGTGGCACTACCGGGCCGCGAACGCCGAACTCGCCGAGACGCGGGCCGTCGAGCTCAAAGAGGCGCTCGTGAGCGTCGTTGCCGACCTCGGTCTCGCCGCGATGGACGGCAACAAGGTGCTCGAGGTGAAGGCCTCCAACGTGAACAAGGGACGCGCCGCACACCGCTGGATGTGCCGGGAAGACATCGACTTCATCCTCGCGGTTGGCGACGACCGCACCGATGAGGATGTGTTCGACGCGGCGCCGGACGGCGCCTGGACCATCAAGGTGGGCACGGGCTCGACCCACGCGCGCAACTCGGTGCGCTCGGTCGATGACGTGCGGGGCCTACTGACAGAACTGGCAACCGACGCGAAGGAGCGTGAGATGCGATGAAGCGACTCGAAGACTACCGGGGAATCGTATCCGACGAGATCATCGCGGACCTTCACCGGCGCGCCTCCAAACTGCACGACAAGCACGTGGTGCACATGAACTCCACCGCCCAGGGCGGCGGTGTGGCCGAGATGCTCTATGCACTCGTGCCGCTCATGAACGACGTGGGCGTAGACGCCGGCTGGCGCGTGCTCGTGGGCAGTGACGACTTCTTCGGTGTGACCAAGAAGTTCCACAACGGGCTGCAGGGCGACCCGGTGAACCTGACCGACAACAAGAAGCGTCTCTACATCCAGGCGAACGAGAGCTTCTCGCAGTACAACCACATCTCCAAGCACGACGCGGTGATCATCCACGACCCGCAGCCGCTGCCGATCATTCGCTTCTACAAGAAGCGGCAGCCGTGGATCTGGCGCTGCCACATCGACCTCACCGCGCCCGACCCCGGCCTCTGGGAGTTCCTCAAGGGCTACATCATGCGTTACGACCTCATGATCGTGAGCCACGAGCAGTACCTTCGGCCCGATCTCACGGTGGAGCAGCGCGTCATCAACCCGGCCATCGACCCGCTCAACCAGAAGAACATCAGCCTGCCCGAGCGCACGATCCTGCGCTACATGAAGCGGCACCGCATCCCGCTCGACAAGCCGCTCATCACCCAGGTCTCACGTTTCGACAAGTGGAAGGACCCGGAGGGCGTCGTCGAGGTCTACAAGCGGGTTCGCGAGCGCGTTGACTGCAGGCTCGTCCTGGCAGGCAACATGGCCACCGACGACCCCGAGGGGCTCGCCATCTACGAGCGAGTCCGCAAGCGGGCCGGGCGGCTCATCGACTCGGGCGACATCATCTTCCTGCTCGGCGCGAGCGACATCGTCATCAACGCGCTGCAGCGCGTGTCGAGCGTCATCTTGCAGAAGTCGCTCCGCGAGGGGTTCGGGCTGACCGTCTCAGAGGCGATGTGGAAGGGCACGCCGGTGGTTGCCGGTGCGGTGGGCGGCATCCCGCTGCAGGTGATCGACGGCGAGACCGGTTTCCTCGTCGACCCCACGGACCTCGACCAGACCGCGGATCGGGTTGCAACACTCCTCGCCGACCCCTTGCTCGCCGGTGAGATCGCATCCCGTGGCGTGGAGCACGTGCGCGAGCACTTCCTCGTGACACGGCTGCTCGGACACTACCTGTCGCTGCTCGGCGAGCTGATCGGCCCGGCCTGACCGCTCGCTGCGCGACGACGGCCGCCTGCCCCACCGCTAGGCCAGGTCGCGTACCTGCCGGGCCGCAGCTGCTGCCACATCCGGGCCCACCACGAGCTTGAGTGCGGTGGCCAGGTTGTCGGCGATGGCCGGCAGGTCGAGGCTCGTGATGGTCTC
>JAFGUS010000154.1 GCA_016938395.1 Coriobacteriia bacterium
GCCGCCTCGAGCCCCTCGGTGTAGTACTCGAGCGCACGCGGCGGGTAGATGATCTCGCCGGCCTCCTCGAAGAAGTCCCGGCGGAACTCCTGCCTGAAGTAGAGGCGCTCGACCTTCTTCTCCTGGCCAGTGGACAGATCGATGCCGTCCGAGTCGTAGAAGTGCATCTCAAGCGTCTGGGGGTCGTTATTGGCGATGCAGAGGTGGATGCCGCCGCGGCAGCGCGTGTCGCGCGTGGTGAACCGCGTGATCGCCGGCGAGGCGACGCGCAGGTCGCGCGCATGGCAGCCCGTGGCATTGAGCCCGGCAACCACCGCTCGCTTGAGCATCCGTGCCGACCTGCTCGCATCCCGGCTCACGACGACGTGCGACTTGCCCGGCAACAGACTGCCGAACGCCTGAGCCACCCGGAGCGCCAGCTCCGGTGTGACGTCGATGTTCACGAGACCGGCGATGCCATCGTCGCCATAAAGCGACCGCACCCCTCGCGACTCCCAGATGACCGACGACGTCACCAGCGCACCCGCGTCGATGCGCTTGTACGGGTAGACCTGCACGTCGTTACCCACCGTGGCACCGTGGCCGACGATCGACTCGTCACCGATCACAACACCCTCGGCGATGCGCGCTCCTGCGCGGATGTCGGCGCCGCGACACACAACCGCTCCGCGTACCTGTGAGCGGGTGCCAACGAACGCGTCGCTCCACACGGTCGCATGCTCGATCTCGGCATCGATGCCGATCAGGCAGTTGTCTCCGATGACCGTGTACGGGCCGAGCTTCGCACCCGCACGCACACGCGCGTTGGCGCCGATGACGACCTTCGTGCCGATCTCGGCTGTCTCGTCCACCTCGGCGCCGGCGCCGACCCACACGTCGTCTTTGGTCTTGGCTCCCGGGATGAAGATCATCGCCTTGCCGTCGAGAATGTCCCGATGGGCCTGCACGTATCCCTCGAGGCTGCCGACGTCGGCCCAGTAGCCGTCCACCACGCAACCGTAGAGCGGGTGGCCATCGGCCATAAGCGCCGGGAAGACCTCCGAGGAGAAATCGCATGGCGTGCCCTCGGGGATGTAATCGAAGACGAGCGGGTCGACCACGTAGATTCCGGTGTTGATGGTGTCGCTGAAGACCTGGCCCCACGACGGCTTCTCGAGGAACCGCTCGATGCGGCCGTTCTCATCGGTGATCACCACGCCGAACTCGAGCGGGTCGGGCACGCGCTTGAGCGCGATGGTCACCACCGCGTTGTGCGCCCGGTGGAACTCGATCACCTCGGTGAGGTTGATGTCGGTAAGCGCGTCGCCGGAGATGACGATGAACGGCTCGGTGAGCGCGTCAGCCGCGTTCTTCACCGACCCCGCGGTGCCGAGCGGGGTCTCCTCGACCGCGTAGCTGATGTGCATGCCCCACTCGTCGCCGTCTCCGAAGTAGTCCTCGATAACCTGGGGCATGAACGCGAGCGTTGCCACGACCTCGGTGATGCCATGGTGCTTGATGAGGCCGAGGATATGCTCCATCACGGGTTGATTGACGACCGGGACCATCGGTTTCGGGCGCAGACTCGTGAGCGGGCGCAGCCTCGTTCCTTCCCCACCTGCCATGACGACCGCTTTCATGACCGCTCCCCTCGGTTTGTGGAGGTCTGCTACCCCGACGCGTGTGCGTTACCGATCGCCCGGCGCGCAAGGAACGTGTACTGCACCGCAGCGGCGACCGAGAGCACGATCCCCGCATAGACGAACCAGATGCCGAGCGCCGCGCGCTCGGCCCCCAGGCCGGGCAGCCACACGGAGTCGAGCACGCCGAGCCCCGGCAACACCGGCCAGCGCGCAATGAGTGAGCTGAGTCCGGCGAGAAGGACCGCAGTGGTGAGCTTGCCGGTGTAGTTGACCGGCAGAATGATCCGGTCGCGTTCAAGCCGGTATGCGCCGTAGAGCAGGTACACATCGCGCGCCACGAGCAGGACCGGGATCCACAGCGGGAGGTCGCCGACGAGGTAGAGCCCCACCACACCAGAGGCGAGCAGCAGGCGATCGACGAGCGGATCGACGATCTTGCCGAACTGCGTGACCGTGTTCGTGCGCCGCGCGATCTGGCCGTCGACCCAGTCGGTCGAACCCGCCACTGCGTAGATGAGAAACGCCGCGAGACGAGAGCGTTCGCCCTCGCCCCCGACGAGCACGGTGAAGAAGAACGGGATGAGTACCAACCGCAGGATGGTGATGAGGTTCGCCACAGAGTAGATCGTGTGGTGAACCTCCCCGCGAGCCGGCTGGGTATCGTGCTCCTCTACCACCAGTCCCTCCTTCGGAAGTACAGCACCATGCCGAGTGCGACGGCGCCCATCAGGCCAAGTGCGCCGAAGTAGCCGTAGCGCCATTCGATCTCGGGCATGTAACGGAAGTTCATTCCGTATATGCCCGAGATGAGGGTGAGCGGCATGAAGATCGTCGCGACCACGGTGAGCGTCTTCATGATCTGGTTCATGCGATTGCTCTGGGCCGAGAGGTAGATGTCCATCGTCGTGCTCGCGACCTCGCGGTAGGTGTCGATCTGGTCGGTAACCCGGGCGAGGTGGTCCCCGATGTCCTGGAAGTACATGTACGCGTCCGGCTCGACGAACGCCTCGAGGCGCGCGAGCCCACGCACCACGTCCCGCTCCGGCCCGACGGTCTTGTGGAGCGCCACGAGCGCGCGCCGGGCCGTGTGCAGGCGTTGCAGGTGGTCGGGCCTCGCGTCGGCCAGCATGAGATCGCCGAGCTGCTCGAGCTCGTCGGCGAGCGTCTCGACGACCGGGAAGACCGCGTCGACCGCGTCGTCCAAAATGGCGTGAAGCGTCCACTCCACGCCGCGGGGGAGATACTCCCCGGCGTGCGCGGCCACGCGGTCTATCGCCTCCACCTCGCCGCGGTGAGCGGTGACGAGGTGCTCCTCCCCGAGGAAGATGTCGATCTCGCGCCTCTCCGCGCCGTCGTCGTTCGGCGCGGGCGGCAGCATCCAGACGAGGAAGGTGACCTCGGGATAGACATCGAGCTTGGGACGCTGGGGGAAGTGCAGGCAGTCCTCGACCGCCAGCGGTGGTAACGGGAAGCGTTCGTGGAGCGCCGCGAGCGCGGCCTCATCGGGTTCGAGGACGTCGATCCAGACCGGGCCGACCGGGTGCTCGGGCACGCTCTCAAGACCGTCCGAGTGCACGACGCCATCGGCGATCCACCGTGCGGTGATCTGCGCCGTCATGGCCCTCCCCTCGGCTGTCACGTCTCACACTAGGATACCGCGCGGCGGGCCCTTATCGCTCGTCCGGTTCGGAGTTCGAGCGTCACTCCAGGGCTGAGGCCGCAGCTCCTACTGCGCGTTCGCCTTCGCGCGCAGGAACTCATCGTAGGTGGCGGTGAACGTCTGCGACCCGTCCTCGCCGGTGAGCACGTAGTAGAGATAGTCGGTCTCCGGCGGGTTGGCCGCTGCCTCGAGTGCACGCAGACCGGGATTGGAGATGGGGCCGACGGGCAGTCCGTCGTGCAGGTAGGTGTTGTAGGGGCTCTCGTGTTCGAGATCCTCGTTGGTGAGCGACTGCTTGTCACCCGGCAACGTGTAGAGCACGGTGGCGCACAGCTGGAGCCTCATCGGCATGGCGAGCCGGTTGTAGATGACCGAGGAGACGAGCGGGAATTCCTCGGCAAGACGGCTCTCGCGCTCGAGGATCGAGGCGATGATCACCACATCGCCAAGGTCGAGGCCCCGCGACTCGGCGAACGAGAGGTCGAGCGTGGCCACCTGCGAGTCGAAGTGGTCGAGCATCATCTCGACGACATCACGGGATGTCGAGCCCTCGACCACCCGGTACGTCGCGGGGAACAGGTAGCCTTCGAGGGAGTTGCCGTAGGCGCCCTCGAGATACGGGTGCTCGGCGGCGAACTCGGCGGCGCCAGTCGTCACGAGAGCCTCGAGTTCTGCCCGTGGCAAACCGGTCAACTCGGCGACGCGCTCGGCGACCTGGACCGCCGTGAAGCCCTCGGGGATGGGCACGTCCACGTATTCGACCAGCGTGCCCGCGGTGAGCTGTGCGACGACCTCTTCGAACGTCATGCCCGTGGTCATGTCGTACTCGCCCGCCTTGAGCGAGCCGTCCACACCTGCCCCGCGCGCGTCCCACCGGAACATGAGCGCGTTGTCCACGACACCTGCCTCCGCGAGCACACGGCCGATCTCGGCGGTGGTGGAGCCGGGCTCGATGACGATGTGCACGGGCTGCCCGGCAGCGACCGTCGTTGCAGGCCGGTAGAAGAGGTAGCTCGCCGCCACGCCTCCGACCACGGCCAGGAGCAGCAGGATCCCGAGGATGCCGAGCACGACGCGACCGGTGTTCGCGCGCCGTTCGCGCGGGCGGGCCGAGGACGATGCCGCGCGCGATGGGCGGCTCGGGCGGTCGGCGGAGCGGGCCGCACGTCGCGAGCCATCGCGCGTCCGTGATGAGCGCGGCGGGCGCTCCGCCGACTCGCGACCCTTCCTCGCAGAGCCGGACGCTCGCCGAGTGCCGGTGCGCGAACGTGAGGTGTCACGCGACCCTGAGGCGCGCGGAGGGCGCGGCGCCCCCTCGCCATCGACCACTGCGGGCTGCGCCGGCTCGGTCCGCCCCTGCGGCGATGCCGACTCGGTCCGTGCCGGCCGCTGCCGCCGAGACTGTGATGTGCGCCTGCTCCGGCGCCCTCTCGATGAACGCTCGCGTGTCACGTGCCACCTCTGGGATGTAACGCAGGAGGGCCGCGGACCGCTGGTCCCGGACCCCCGTTTCGTCTGTCCGTGCACAGTATACGCATACGCGGGGATGCTCAGGCTGCCGACAAGGTGATCGTGTTCTAGCCTGCGGGAGGCTGTGGCGTTCGGAGCGTCAGGTGTGACTTCAGCAGGCCAGCCACATCGGGGATGAGCGCCGGGGTGGCCTTCCTATAGGCGGCATACTCCGGACCGAAACGCTCGGCGAGCCCCCTGTCCTCCTGCAGCGACCACAGCCGCGTCACCAGCAACCATCCGGAGCCGCCCAGCACGAGACGCCGCGAACCCAGGATGAGCCCCAGTCCAACCGCGGTCAGGGAGAAACCCGCATACAGGGGATGCCGGACGCATGCGTAGGGCCCCGTGACGAGCAGGACCTCCGAACCGCCCAACCGTCCGCGCGATCGCAGTGATCTGATCCCGGCGATGAGCAGAGGGGACCACACCGCCACAACGGCCACACCGACGACGCATGCTGCACGACGCGGCCCTCTCACCCACCCCACCTGCCGAATGCCATCGCGAGCACCGCACAAGCATGCGCTCCGCGGCTGCAGGCGCACCTGTGAATCTATGTGCCCGGCCACTGCAGGTTCTCAATCCGTCCGGAGCCTCGGGAGTGTTCAACCGAGGCCCACTCGGGTGCGCGTGTAGGCCTCACCCCTCAGAGCGGCCGTACTGCCCGGGCGCGCAAGAAAGTGCGACGACGGGATGCGAAACGGGGCCCCGTTCGGGACCCCGTTCTCTCTAGCTGGTCGGGCCTGGTAGACGCATCCGTGCCTGCCCGACGCCGAAAGCGGGCACCGCGCTTACTGAACAACGACGTTGTCGTCCTTCTCGACCTGCTCGACGCGCTCGACGGTCTCCGAATGCCTGCGTGGACTCGCGGCGCGAACCAAAGCCACGATTCCCCATGCGATGAGCGCGTAGACGGCGATTGCGACGAGAGCGCTCCACTCGAAGGTGGCCCCTGACACACTCTGCGTTTCGAAGATGGCGTTGAACGGACCCATGAATATGCTGGACAGGTCATGCACGAGCTTCACGAACCCGGCCTCGGCGTTGGCGCCAAAGAGCGTGAACACGAAGCGGATGGCGATGAGTACCTCGATCACGCCGAAGATGAACATCACGACGCGCGAGATCACCGCTTCGATCGGCCGGCGAACCTCGGTGTGAACCTGACTGCGATGATCGACTGATGCGATACGAGCGTTTGACATGGCGTACTCCCTTTCGTGCCGGCTCACAGTCCTATGCCGCGAGCCGGTCCTTCCATTGACCGAGCGTCCGATGCCGTTCCGGATGATTCGGCTTCACTCCTGGTGACCACGCTGCCTACCCTCGGCGGCCGGTCAGAAGGTTGTACACGAGCACAATCAACGCGATGACGAGCAGGACGTGAATAAGCCCGCCGCCGATGTTGAAACTGAAGCCGAGAAGCCACAGGAGTACGAGAACGACGATGATGGTCCACAGCATTTCTTATCGCCTCCAACGGGCGAACGATTATCGGGCCGATACCCTTCGTGGAGCGCCTACTAGTCGACCTCCCCGGCGCCCTCGGCGTGCGCGGCAAGCTCCAGGACGTGCGCCGCCACTTCAGGCGACATGGAGTACTTCAAGATGCCGGCGTCAACGAACTGCCGCGCGGCGAACGGCCAGTGGCTCATCGCATATCGACCCCTGACGCGCTTCTCGAACGGTCCGAGTGACGCGATCACCTGCCGAGGGGTCAGCCCGCAGGCAGCGGCGATCTCCCCGGTTGCCACCCACTTCGGCGAGGTCTGCGCGATAGCAACCAGGATCCGCCTCATGGCGCTCGATGACTCGATGAACATCCGATCGACCAGTGCCTTGCTCCAGCCGGCGGGGTAACCGTCCTGAAGAACCTCGTGACTGGTTGACGGCCTGGAGGGGTCGCGCGCCAGGAGCGCATAGACTTCCTGCAGCCGTTCGACGGGGACGGGCACGTTCACCAATTCGGACATCACATCCACCCTTTCTCTACGTGCTACCTACTGTATACCCGATGCTAGCCGTTGCTAACAATTGCTAGCAATTGCTGCACCGGCTTCGCAATGGCACAACGTCCACTCCTGACCACACTCCGAAAAGCGAAGTACCCCCGCCGGCATCGGCGGGGGTACTTCAGATGGATACTCCTGCGAACAGACGGGCGGGACCCCTTTCGGAGTCCCGCCGAAGACGCTGGTCGGGCTGACAGGATTTGAACCTGCGACCCCTTGACCCCCAGTCAAGTGCGCTACCAAGCTGCGCCACAGCCCGTTCGTGCGCTGCCCCGTGGGCAGCGAGAACCTATAGTACGGCTCGCGGCGCGCTGCATCAAGCCGTGACGGACCGCGCGTTCCTCACCGTCCGATGCGGTGCCGCGCCTACGCCACCATCCGACGCAGGATCGAGTACGGGTTGATCGCTGCGCCACCACCGGGATGGATCTCGAAGTGGAGATGGGGCGTGCTCGCGTTCCCGGTGCTGCCGACGGTCCCGATGACGTCCCCTGCCTTCACGCTGCCGTTCTTGATGGTGACGGTATCCAGATGCGCGTAGTAGTACTCGGTACCGTCCTCGGCAGTGAGCCAGATCGTGAGCCCGCCGAGACCGCTCCACTTCGATCGCACGGTGCCGTCCTTCACCGCCACGAGCGGCGTGCCCGTTGCGGCCATGATGTCGGTGCCCTTATGGCTCCGTCCGCCGCTGCGAGCGAAGCCCCAGCTGTCGACGTACTCGCACTCGCCCGCCACGGGGAAGAGACCGTACGTCTCGATCTGCGCCTGGCGTTCGACCTCAATGCGCGCCGCCTCGGCCTCGCGCACGGCCTGCTCGCGCTCGCCCGCGATGACCGCCGTGGCTCTCGCCGATGATGCCGCGGTCTCGGCTGCATCCAGCTCGTCGAGCAGCGTGTCACGCTCGGCATAGAGCGAGACGAGGAGTAGGCGGTCGGCCTTGAGGGCATCGGTCTCATCGGCCAACGGCGGCACGAATGCCGCGCCGACAGCCTTCAGGAGAGACAGCGCTTCTTCTGCGGGACCTTCGGGCAGTCGTGCCTCGATGATCGCGATGTGGCCGAGGACGGCGTCAAGCCGCGTCTCGGCGAGGGTGAGGGCGGCCGATGCCCTCGAGTACTCGATGGCCGCGCTCTCGGCGGCCGCAGCCGCTGCCACAACGGCAGGGGCCTCGTTCGCGTGGGCCGCCACCGGCACCGCGAGAGCGGCGATCAGTGCGACCGTTGCGATGGACGCAGTGCGTCGACGTACCTTCATAAGCCTCCGGAGTCCGGGTACAGTCCGGTGCCGCGCACGGCACGGAGGACGACTCCGGCCGCGGGCACAAGGCACAGCCTACGCAAGCGGCTTGCCAAACCCGGGTGGAAGGTGTGGAGATGTCGTGGCTCGACGCGGGACGGCGGGAGGCGTGGGCCAGCGGGACGAGTGGCAGCGCGGCAGGGTGCAGCGGGGCCTAGCGCGCCAGCAGCAGCGCCACCACGCGGTCGACGACCTCCCGGGCGATGGCGCGTTTGGGCAGCACACCCGTGTGTTCCGTGCCCTGGGCCGTCACGAACAGCACGGCGTTCTCGTCGGTGCCGAAGCCGAGCGCTGGGTCACTCACGTTGTTGGCAACGATCAGGTGACAGCGCTTGGCGGCGAGCTTCTCGCGTGCGCGCGCCTCCACATCGCTCGTCTCGGCGGCGAAGCCCACGAGCACCGCATCGATGTCCTTGCTCGCTCCGAGCTCGGCGAGGATGTCGGGGTTGCGCACGAGGGCGATTGCCTCGGGCGCCTCGTCCTTCTTGATCTTGCCATCTGCGGGCTCCGCAGGACGAAAGTCGGCCACCGCCGCCGACATCACGATCGCGTCAGCCTCGGTGGCCCGCGCCATCACCTCGGCGTGCATCTGCAGCGCCGTCTCGATGCGCACGACCTGGCACCCGACGGGGTCCGGGAGGTGTGTCGGGCCCGTCACGAGCGTCACGTGCGCGCCGCGGCGCGCCGCCTCCGCCGCGATGGCGAAGCCGGTCTTGCCCGAGGAGCGGTTGCCGATGAACCGCACGGGGTCGATCGGCTCGTGTGTGCCGCCGGCGGTCACGAGCACGCGTACACCGTCGAGGTCGCGGACACGCGCAAGCTCGCCTTCGGTGGCCGCGAGGATCTCCTCGATCGGCGCGAGTCGTCCCTCCCCCACATCCCCGCACGCGAGCTCGCCGGTGCCAGGCTCGACGATCGAGGCGCCCCGCGACCGGAGTGCGGTCACGTTGGCGACCGTGATCGGCTTGCGCCACATGTGCACGTTCATCGCGGGTGCGATCACGAGTGGTGCCTCTGTGGCAAGCGCGGTGGTGGTGAGCATGTCGTCGGCACGGCCCTGAGCGAGCTTGGCGAGCACGTTGGCCGTGCAGGGCGCGATGACCATCACGTCGGCTTCCTCGGCGAGCGAGATGTGGTGGATCTTCGCGTCGGGATCGTCCGCCCACATCGAGACGGTGACCGGCTCAGCTGTGAGCGTGCGGAAGGTGAGCGGCGTGACGAACCGCGTGGCAGCCTCGGTCATGACCACTTTCACGCGGTGACCGCGCTTGACGAGCGCGCGGACGAGCTCGCACGTCTTATACGCGGCGATGCCGCCGGTCACGCCGACGACGACCGTCTTCGGGCCCTGCTCCACGCGATCACCTCCCCGGGGCATCAAGGGTACACCGCTCGGGGCGGCGCTGTCGCGGGAGGGCGGGCAGAAGGGCGGCCCGGCGGTCGGCTAGCCCACAAGCACCACGTCGCGATAGCGCCCGTGCGCCTTCCGGTCGGCCGAGTACAGCCGTGCATCGAGCATGTCCGCGAGAGCCGGGGCGCACGCATCGTAGAGATCACACCGCAGGCTGTGGGTCATCTCGAGTGACCGCCGCAGCAGTTCGACAGTGGGCGGGACACTCACCAGGCCCGCGTCTTCGAAGAACGCGACCGCCTCCGCCGCGACCTCGCTGCCCGCCTTGCGCTGCACCGTGCGCAGGACCTCGTACACGAACAGGTCAGGCACGACCAGCACAATCGAGCCGCTCGCACTCGCACGCAACAGGTCGAGAGCCACGTCATGCCCGGCTTCGGGGGCGAACCACTTCACACCCACCGATGCATCGAGTACCACGAGCCGCTTATCCATCCGCTGGCTCTCCACGCTCCGACAGGATCTGCTTCACGATACGGGCGTCCGGATCGCCGTCATCCGCGGCGCGCAGGCCCACCAGGTATTCGCTGGCACCCACGTCGGGCAGCACGTCGGCAGCGCTCCAACGCCCCGCGATCGCCTCGGCGGTCGTGATCGCACGCTCCAGTGCGGTACGGCGCCCGGCTTCGTTGCGCGCGGTCACGTACTCGGCCAGCGCCTCTTGTACCACCGAGCTGCGGCTCTTGCCGTCGGCCCGCGCGCCGGCATCCACGACCTCGAGCAGTTCGTCAGGCACGTAGACGTTGACCTTGGCCATGCGCCCTCCACGAAGGTAGTACCTTGAATGTACTACCACGCATGCTACGCCCCCCGTCCGACATGCGCAACGCCCCATGACCCATCACGGTGCCCGCACAGGTACACTGGGGTACACACTCTCCGGTACCATTTCGGCTCACCGTAAGGAGGTCCGCTCATGCCAGCACCCCCTACCGGCAGCGAACTGCGCGTCAAGATCGGCGGCGAGGCCGGGTTTGGCATCAAGGCGGCTGGCCAGACCCTCGGCCGCTCCTTCATGGCCTCGGGACTCGAGGTCTTCGACCTCACCGAGTACCC
>JAFGUS010000155.1 GCA_016938395.1 Coriobacteriia bacterium
CTCGCGGTTTCGGGGAACGCTACGTTGTGGATGGCGGTGTTCGCCGACACGGGCGTGGCGCTCATCGTGATCTTCAACGGGCTGCGGCTGTTGCGTGCACGCTGAGACGGGAGGGTCGTTGTGACCGATGATGTGATGCGGTTCTTTGCTGCGTGGATGCTCACGCACGAGGTGGCCGACGAGGGCCTCAAGGCGGCCGTGGCGCGCGGGGCGGCAGACGGGCCCGAGGGCATGACCGGCGGCCCC
Organism: Coriobacteriia bacterium; assembly: GCA_016938395.1. The sequence goes on from JAFGUS010000155.1 coordinate 247, forward strand.
GACGCGTTCGTGGACGGCCTCGCGGCGATGGTCGCCGAGGAGAAGGAACGCCTCAAGCGCGATCTTGAAGCGCGCGCACGCGGCGAAGAGGTGGCCATCGAGCAGCCGCGCGACACCGCCCTGGAGGAGGTCCGCTTCGAGGTGGCCGAACTCAGAGGCCGGCTCGACAGCATCGAGTCGATGCTTGCAGCGGTGCTCCGTAAGCTCGAGGGCTAGGGTCCGGCCGTGGCCTCACGCCGGCTCGTCATCGCGGCGGTCGTGACGCGGCATCTCGCTGCGGCGCTGCCGTCGGCAGGCTTCGGGCTCGCCCCTGCGGTTCGACGTCGCGCGGCATGGGCGCGTGCGCTCCGCCGCGCCTTCGAGGAACTCGGCCCCGCGTTCGTCAAACTCGGCCAGCTCATCTCGGTGAGGCCGGACGAGTTCTCCGAGGAGCTCGTGACTGAGATGCGGTCTCTTCAGGACGCGGTCCCGCCGCTGGCGCCGGGTGTGGTACGCGCGGTCATCGAGCGCGAGTTCGCCGCCGCTCCCGAAGATCTGTGGGCGACCTTCGAGGACGAACCGCTCGCCTCGGCCTCTATCGCACAGGTGCACCGCGCGACGCTTACGGCCCCGTACCGTCCGGTCTGGGGCGAAGAGCTTCCCGCCGGCACCGAGCTAGCGGTCAAGGTCGTCCGTCCCGGCGCCGCCGCGTCGATAGCCTCCGACATCGCCGTGGCGCGCGGCTTCGCCTCCTGGGTGGGGCGCACGAGGTTTGCCCGCCGATTCGATCCGGCGGCGCTGCTCGACGAGTTCGCGGTCACGCTCGAACGCGAGCTCGACTTGCGTGTGGAGGGCCGCTTCGCCGATCGATTCCTCTTCGATTTCCGCGATGACCCCAGGGTCGTTGCGCCCCGAACGGTGTGGCCGCTCACCACATCCCAGGTTCTTACGATGGAGTTCATGCACGGCTGGCGCCTGAGCGAGCTCGACGAGGCGCGCGCCCAAGGCGTGGACACCTTCGGTCTGGCCGTGCACGGCGCGACGGCGTTCATGCGGCAGGTGTTCGTCTACGGCCGGTACCACGCCGACCTGCATCCGGCCAACCTGTTCGTCACACCCGACAACACCATCGCGTACCTCGACTTCGGCATCGTGGGGTACCTCACGCCCGAGGAGCGTATGAACATCACGCAGGTGATGGCGGCGCTCGTGTACCGCGATCCCGAGCGCGCCCTCAGGTACTCGGAGAAACTGGGCGTGCACGTGCCCACCGAGCACATCGATGCCGTCCGGGCGGGTCTCGGCACGCTGCTCGATGGCACCACGCGGCCGGATGGCACGCGCGACTTCGCCCACTTCGGCCTCGGCTTCCTACGACTACTGGGCGAGCACGGCGTCCAGATCCCGTCGGGGTACGGACTGCTCATCAAGTCGCTCGCAACCGTGGAGGGTGTCGCGCGAGCGCTCTATCCGGAGATCGACATCGTGGCGACAGCGCAGCCGTTCACTACGCGCATCCTGGGGCAGGCGATGGGAGACCCGGCGCGCTTGCGGGAACGGATGCCGGCGGCCGTACGGGCGGCGCTCCGGGTGATGACCGAGTAAGTGGCGGTCACGCGCAAGCGAACACTCGGCGATGCGCGGCCCCTCACGCGCGAGCGCGCGCTCCGCTCACTCGCCGGAAACGACACCGGCCTCGTTCTGCGATCCCGCCCGGTACCCCTCGAGATCCTGGGCGATGTAGCTGAAGCCGGCGTTGCGCACGGCCGCGGCCAGCTGATCGCGCAGTGCGAACGCGCGCTCCATCTCGGTAGCATCGACCTCGATGCGGGCCACGTCGCCGTGCGTGCGCACGCGCACCTGGCGCAGGCCGAGCGCGCGGCAGGCAGCTTCGGCACGGGCGACGCGCTCGAGCCCCTGCTCGGTGATGGGCGTCCCGTACGGGAAGCGCGTTGCGAGACAGGCGCCCTGCGGTTTGTCCCAGGTGGGCAGGCCGAGCTGTTCGGAGAGGTGGCGAATCTCGTCCTTGTGGAGGCCCACTTCCAGAAGCGGGCTCACGACGTTGTACTCGGCGGCGGCCCGTCGGCCCGGCCGCTGGTCGGACACGTCATCGGCGTTGGTGCCGTCGAGTACCCACGGGATCCCGCGCGTCCGTGCGAGCGTGCGCAGCAGGCCGAACATCTC
>JAFGUS010000156.1 GCA_016938395.1 Coriobacteriia bacterium
CGCTCACCACATCCGCGCCGCCGAAGATGTCACCACGGCCGATGCGGTACTCGTGCGTTGTGAGGAAGTCCGACAGGCCCGTGGGCACCGATGCGTTCCGGGTGAGCAGGAGTGGGCTGCCGTAGTAGCCGCACGCCGCGCCGCCGCCGAGCGCATCGGGGAAGTTCTCGCCGGTGGCGATGCCGATCATGTCGAAGTCGAGCGCACGTAGATAGTACGAGTTGCGGGCGATTTCCGCCGCGGTCTCGTAGCGGTCGTCACCGTACCAACGCTCCGAGGGCGGGCTGCTCATCCACGCGAGGTGGCCGTCCACTTGTGCCTTGGCGTCGTCGCTGACTGCGGTGACGCCGCCGATGATCACCGCATCTTCGATCTCGACGTCGACGAACCAGTCGTTGACGCTCGTGGGAAGAGCGGCCGGTCGCGTGAGCAGGACCGGCCGGTGCATGCCGGCGGCCGCCGGTCCGGCCGCGAGTGCGTCCGGGAACGCATCGCCGCGGGCGACGAAGACGCCCTTGTCCCAGACGATGCCGTCGAACCCGAGCTGCTGAACATACTTCTGGGCGACCTCGACCGAGGTCTCGTACCGGTCGTCACCGGCAACCCGGTCCACCTGCGCACCCATAGCGAAGATTGCGTCAGTGACCCCCTTGGACACGACGTCCGGTCCGCCGACGATCATGACGCGCCACGGCTTCAGTCGCTCGAGCTCGTCGATGACGACCTGCGGGAGCGAGGCGCCGCGCGTGAGCAGGAGTGGCGCGCCCATCTGCGCGGCGAGCGGTGTGGCCGCAAGCGCGTCGGGGAAGTTCTCACCGGTGGCGAGCACGACGGTGTAGCTGTTGGTGATGTTGCCGTCCCAGCCGTTCACCGGCCCGTCGGGGAAGTAGGCTTTCGAGATCTCGACCGCCGTCGCATAGCGGTCCGGCCCTTCGGTCCGGTCCACGCGGGGTCTATCAGCCGCCATCCAGATGTCGCCGTTGGTGCCCGCCTGGTAGACGAGGCGGTTGCCGAAGAGCGACGGCCGCGTGAAGTTCTTCGTGTCGTCATTGGTCGCGTCAAGGACCGAGTTCGGGCCGACGATGAAGAAGTGCAGTGCCCGGTTGGCATCGGGGTCAGTATCCCATGCTTCCCATACGAGACTTCGGTCGAACAGGTTCGGCCGTGTCATCTGCTGCGAGAACTCCGGCAGGTAGGTTCTCGAGCGCCAGCGCAGGTCGATGAGTGCGGTGCGTGAGGTGAGTCCCGCAAGCTGTACGTACGCGCGCCTCGCGTGCAGGCGGATGTGCTCGATCGACGGGTAACCGGCGAGTGGGTTTACGCCCGGATAGATCTCGGCAGGAAGCTCCATCTCGCCTAGCCGCCAGCTGTAGAGCCTGTCCTGTGGGCCGCCGGCAACGGAGAAGACCACGATGTCTCCGTCCACGTCCCAGTGCTCCACACCGGTGGACTCGGGGACGGTCGACATCGTCTGCGCCGCGAAGTCCCAGTACTCGAGGTTGCCGTTCGCGAGGTTCTTCCAGACGGCGTGGCTCGCGCTGATGCGGGGGTGCACCTGCGCGGCGATCCCGCTCCCGATCAGCCGTCCTGAGCCTCCCCCGATGTCCCTGAGGTCACGCCAGTAGATGTCGCCGTTGCCGGACTGGCGCGACTCGTAGACGACCCTGCCCGCAGCGATGTCGGGGTTCTCCTGGTCCGAAGCGCTTATCGGGAAGTTGGTCCCGACGCCGTTGCGCAGGTTGTGAACGGCGATGTTCCAGAACCGGTCCTCTGGGTCAAAGGCCAGCGGATTCCTGTACTGGTAGACGATGGTGTCCCCCTCGATCTCGGGGTTCTGCTGCTGCAGAGGGCCGTCTCTGAGCGGCCCGCGGTCGAGGTAGAAACGCGGGTAGTCGTCGATCGTGAGCGCACCTGCGCTCCCGAGCGGGCCGATTGCTAGCAGGGCAACAGCAAGGACGCACACGAACGCACGCTTCACGAAGACCAACTCCTTCATCTCGCGGCGCCCGTGTGCGCCCCTGTCATGCGATAGAGCCTCCTGCTCCGGTGCCTACATCTTCAGTTTACCTGCAATCGTGTTCTTCACCGTATCGCTCACCACGTCGGCGCCGCCGAACACGTCGATGCGCCCGATCTCGTACTCGTGCACCACCAGGAAGGTCGTGACGCTGTCCGGTACCGATGTCGCCCGCGTGAGCAGCAGCGGGCTGCCGTAGCAGCCGAGCGCCGCCCCGCCGCCGAGCGCGTCGGGGAAGTTCAGACCGGTGGCGATGCCCACCGTGTCCAGATCGATCCAGCGGGCCTCGAGGCCGTGCTCGATGACTGAGATTGCGGTCGCATAGCGGTCCGGACCGGACCACCGCTCGATGATGAGCGGGTCGTGGTCGTCACCGCCGTTGGCGATCATCAGTGTGCGCAGCGTCGTCTTCACGCCGTCGCTCACCACATCGGAGCCGCCCACGATCACGCCGCTCGTGAGGTTGAGGTTGTCGACAGCCGTGGCTACGACCGCCGGAACTTCGTTGGTCTTCACGAGGATGATCGGTGACATCGCCGTGGCTGCCACCGGGCCGACCGCCAGTGCGTCCGGGAAGTTGTCGCCCCGGGCGAAGAACGCTCGTCGGACGCTGTAGACGCCCGTGAGGCGCGAGCTCATGAAGTTGGCGACCGCTACCGATGTCGCGTAGCGGTCAACGCCGGAGATGCGATGGACGGTCATATCCAGCTCGGAGGCGAGCTGGTTCATGACGGCGTTGGACACGACGTCCGGCCCGCCGATGACATAGACGTCGGAGACGGCCAGTCGATTGAGCTCATCCATCGTGGCGTCATCGACCGCGTCCTGTCGCGTGAGCAGAAGGGGAGCCTTGAGCAGGCGCGCGAGCGGTGCCGCGGCAAGCGCATCCGGGAAGTTCGCACCCGTGCACAGCACCGCGTTGTTAGCCCGCCCGAAGTACGCCTTGCTCGTCTCGACGGCTGTCAGGTACCGGTTGGTTCCGGAGGTGCGGTCAACCTCGGGAGTGGCCTTGGATATCCACACTTCGGTATCCAGCGCCCCGGCGGAGTCCTCGTAGAGAACCCTCCGGCCGAAGATGGACGCGTCTCGTTGGGTCTCGGTCTCGCCCGCCCCGCCGCCGACCGCGGCGAGCGTGCCGTCCTGCGGATAGATGGTGCGGAAGAGCACGTCCCAGATGCCCATCTTGTCTGTTTCCCAGACCACGCCGCGGTGGAACACGGCAGGGTACTGCTCTTCATCCGTGTCCGCGCTTCCCTCGACCTTGCTCCGAATGATCCCGTAGTCGCTCGAGATGTCCGCGTACCATGCGTCGTTGCCTCCGCCGTCAGCATGCTCCTGCGTGAAGGCGATGTATGTCCCGTGCATCTGGAGTGACAGAATGTCTTTGTCGTCGAGATCGTTGTAGATGTACTTGGCCGTGGTGTCGATCCCCGGTCGGAAGCGCAGGATACGATCGCTGGCTGCGTCATGCTCGTAGGACCAGATGATCGCGCCGTTATCAACGTCCCAGTACTCGACGTCGTGGGCGCCGGGGACGACCGCGCTCGTGATGCCACGGCCGAGATCCCGGTACCTGAGTTCATCGGCCGCAGGTATGTACCAGACCACGAGGTTGCCGTCGATGCGGGGTCCCACTTCATCGCTCGCGGTCTCCGCGATGGGCATGTGCAGGTTGATCGAGCTGTCCCACATGCGGATGTCGGTGTCCGCGCCGTCATCGTACTCGTAGACGATCCGGCCGTTCGAGATATCAGCGTGCACCTGCTCGATATCGTCGCTGCTAGTACCGATCGTCACGTTCGTCGCCGTCTTGAAGTCCCGAACGGTCAGGTAGCGGTCAGAGTCGAGGAGGTTGTTGGAGGTCCAGACCGCCTGGTCGGCGTGTGTCTCCGGGTCGACAGCCGAAAACGTCCCGCCTCCCGCGAGCTTGGATGGCGAGAACGTCGGCGCCGCACCGGCCACCCCGCCAAGCGCCATCACCACCACAAGGGTGAGAGCCGCAAGCCGACGTGCCCAGGAACGGTCCATTCCGTGCCTCCCCCGTACGGCCGCGCATCACGCACGGCACCGGTGCGTACGGGTCCGCGCGCCCCCAGCGCATGTGCGGGCCCTATCTAATGCAGATACCCAAATGCCGCGCGCGCGATGCGTGAGCATAGGAGGCCACCGTGAGGCATCGGTTGTGAGAGAATCGCCCCGACGGGAGGCACCGATGGCACACCTCAAATTCAACATCGAGAAGCTCGAGCGGCTCAACGACCCCGGGCGTTTTGAGACCCTGCCGCCGGAGGTCTTCTGGCAGGCGCTCGGCGCGCCTTCCGGCGCGTGCGCTCTCGTGGAGATCGGTGCCGGCACCGGCATGTTCGCTGCTGCGTTCGCAGCGATCGCGCCACAGGCGGTCATCTACGCTGTCGACACCATGCAGGAGATGCTCGACTGGATGCGTGCGAATAGGCCGGAGGTCGCCGACCGGCGCATCGTGCCCGTGAAGGCCGAGGAGACGCGGGTACCGCTCGACGACGGCATAGCCGACGCCGTCTACATGATCAACCTGCACCACGAGCTGGCGGATCCCGCAGCCACCTACGCCGAAGCGTTCCGGCTGCTCGAGTCGGGTGGCCGCCTGCTCGTCGTCGACTGGGCCGACTGCGACACACCGAAAGGCCCGCCTCGCGACGTACGCGTATCCGCATCGGCGCTCGCGGGGTTCCTCGAAGGGGCCGGATTCGTGTGTGTGGTGGTGGACGAGGCGACACTACCGTGGCATGTGATGGCCACGGCGGTCCGGCCGGGCGCCGGCGAAGGTGGCGCCGACTGCGTGGAAGCCGCCCAGACACCGGCTCCCGAGATCTGAGCGTGCTCGTGCGGGAAGAGCTCTTCGTCGTCCATCTCGGTGACGGACCGGTCGTCGCGCTCGCGCTGCATGCCGGGCATGCGCTGCGACCGGAGGTGGCCGCGCGCACGGCTCTCTCGGACTCTGATCGGCTTCGCGAGGAGGACCCGCTCACCGATGAGGTAGCCCGCGTGGTTCCCACCCGCATCATCGTGAAGCGTTCGCGCTACGAGGTCGATCTCAACCGGCCCCGCGAGCGCGCCATCTACACCGATGCGTGGGGTCTCGCGCCGTGGACCGAGCCGCTGCCCCCCGATGTGACCGAGCGGTCGCTCATGATACACGACGCATTCTACGAGACGTTGGCGCAGACGGTGGAAGCGGTTCTCGCGAGACACGAGCGGGCCGTGGTGCTCGATCTGCACGCGTACAACCACCGTCGGAGCGGCCCCGAGGCGCTGCCGGACGACCCCGCCGAGAATCCCGAGGTGAACCTCGGCACCGGGTGGCTCGAGCCCGGGCGTTGGGACCCGGTCGTCGACGCGTTCGTCGGCCACATGACCGCGGAGGGCTTCGACTGTCGCGAGAACGTGAAGTTCAGGGGAGGGTACGCGGCGCGCTGGCTGAGCGAGCGGTACCCCGAGCGCGTGTGCCCGCTCGCCATCGAATTCCGCAAGGACTTCATGGACGAGTGGACGGGCGTGGTGGACGAGCAAGCACTCAGCCGGATACACGCCGCGGTAGCGGCGCTGCCCGACGTGCTCGTTTCGGCGCTGTTGCTTTCTCGTGAAACGGCCGCATCGGCTGGCAGCGCTCCGCGATACTGAGTGCACCGCGGGCGCGGCGTGTGCGAACGCTCGTAGGACATCCCAGGGAAGGACGGACCGGTGCGCGTCGGCATTCTGGTCAACGATCTGGACACCGAGACCGCAGGCTACACCACCACGCGGATCGCCACCGCGGCGATCGGACGCGGTCATGAGGCGTGGGTGCTTGCGCCCGGGGACTTCGCATACGACCCGGACGAGAAGATCCGGGCACGGGCGCGTCATGCCCCGAAGGACAAGTACGCGTCTGGCGCGGCGTACCTGAACGGGCTCCGCGGAGCGAAGGCCCGGACCCGGCGCATCACCGTGGACGAACTCGACGTGTTACTCCTGCGCAACGACCCGTCGCAGGACTCCGAACGTCCCTGGGCGCAGTATGCGGGCATCGACTTCGGCCGTATCGCGATGCGCAACGGCGTCATCGTTGTGAACGACCCCAACGGGCTGGCCAAGGCGATGAACAAGATGTACTTCCAGCTCTTTCCGGAGGAGGTTCGGCCGCGTACCCTCATCACGCGTGATCGGGACGAGGCGAAGGAGTTCATCAAAGAGCAGGGCGGCCGCGCCGTGCTCAAGCCACTGCAGGGGAGTGGTGGCAAGGGGGTCTTCCTCGTGGACCACGCGTCGAGCAAGAACGTCAACCAGATCGTGGAGGCACTCACGCGCGACGGCTACGTCATCTGTCAGGAGTACCTGGAGGGTGCCGAGCAAGGTGACACGCGCCTGTTCATGATGAACGGGCAGCCGCTCCGCTACAAAGGGAAGTACGCTGCGTTCCGCCGGGTCAGGCAGGGCGACGATATCCGCAGCAACGTCCACGCGGGCGGCACCATCGCGCCTGCCGAGATCACCGCGCAGCATCTGCGCATCGCCGAGATCGTGCGCCCGAAGCTCGTGGCCGACGGCATGTTCCTTGTCGGGCTCGACATCGTGGGCGACAAGCTCATGGAGGTCAACGTCTTCTCGCCGGGTGGCCTCGGAAGCGCTCAGAAGTTCGAGAAGGTGAACTTCGCCTCGGCCGTGGTGCAGGCCCTCGAGCGCAAGGTGGACTACATGCAGTCGTACCGCCGCCGGTTCGGGAACGTCGAGATGGCGACGCTGTAGCGCTGCGCCGCCATCTCCAGACCGCATGAGCCGCCGACCGCGCGAGGTGCGTGCCTCTCGTGCAGGCACCTCGCCGTGTGTCGGTCAGTACAGGTAGTCGTCCAGCCGCCCGAAGACGTAGTCGTTGACCGCCGAGACGCCGCCATACACTTCGAGGCCGCCCGGCCAGTGCCGCTCGGTGCCGAAGAAGCTGTCGAGTTGTTCGGGGATCCACGTGGGGCCGGTCAGCATGATCGGGCTGCCGTAGTAGCCGCACCCCGCACCGCCACTGAGCGCGTCGGGGAAGTTCGTGCCGGTGGCGATGCCGATGAGATCGTAGTCGAGCCAACCGCGTTCGACGCCCTTCTCGGCACAGACGATCGCAGTCTCGTAGCGGTTGGCGCCCGCCCAGCGCACTGCCGCGTCACCGAGCAGGTCGCCGATGTCGCTCGCGGTGGCTGCGGAGATCGCGCTCGTGCCGCCGATGATGTAGCCGTCGTCGATGTTGAAGTTGGTGACGGTGTCCGCGGTCACCTGAGGGACCGAGTCGGTGCGCACGAGCAGGATCGGGACGCCAAGCGCGTAGGCGTGGGGCGCCACTGCGAGCGCGTCGGCGAAGTCGTCGCCGCGCACGAAGAACGCATCCCGGCGCCACCAACGGTTCTCGTTGTTCATCTGGTCGACGAGCCAGCCGGTGATCGCCGCCGCCGTTGCGTAGCGATCGGCGCCCTCGATCCGCTGCCAGCTGATGCCCATGTCGTCGAGCTCGTCGGTCACTTCGTCGCCGATGGCGTTGGTCCCCCCGATCACGAACACAAAGGTCGTCTCGAGGCGGTCGAGTTCGTCGGCGATGGGTGTCGGGAGATCGGTGGGGGCGGTCAGCAGAAGTGGGCCGCGCAGCGCGCCTGCAAGCCCGCTTGCGGAAAGGGCGTCCGCGAAACCGGCGCCGGTCGCTAGCACCGCTGTGCCGGACTTCGCGAACCGCTTCTCCGAGATGAGCGCGGAGGTCTCGTAGCGGTTCGACCCTGCGATGCGCAACGGGACGAGTGGTGCGGCAGAGAGGAACACGTCCGAGCCGTCACCGGTGCCCCACTGGTAGACGACCGAGTGGCCGTAGACATCCGGGTACAGCTGGTCGCTCGGCGCGGTTGTGATCGTCTGGTAGCTGCCCGGCTCTGGCTCCCACCACGCGAGGATGTCATCGGTGCCGTTGCGGTCGTCCTGCCACGCAAGCAGGTCGCCGAAGAGCGACGGGAACTGCTGTGCGTGCACGTTCGTGGTGACCGCACCGCTCGCACCGCTCCGGATGTTCTCGATGTAGACGTTCTTGTCGGCAGGGGTGGCGTTGCTCCACTGGGTCCAGGCCACGTTGTCGCCGTGAATGGTCGGTGTGCTGAGGTTCACCGTGGCGTTCGGCACAGTGGTCACGGTGTACTCGCCGCCCGACTCAAGGTCGTAGACGTAGAGGCCGTAGACGTTCGGCTCCTTGTCGTCCCAGTACACGACTCGGCCGCGGTCGACCTCCCACTCCTGTGGGCGCAATGTCGCGATGTTTGGCTCGACCGTGCCGGAGATGCCGCGCTCGATGTTGTACCAGCGCAGTGTCCAGGCGGTGACGTCGCCTTGCGCCCACACCACCCAGTTCCCGTCGATCTCGGGACCGAAGTCATTGACGGTGTTCGTGGTCAGACGCATCGGCGGGGCGATGTCGGCGATGTCGTCGTAGTAGACCTCCCAGTCGGCCTCGGCCTCGGATCGCCACACGAACCGGCTGCCGGAGATGTCGTGGTCCCGCTGGCTGTGGCCGTCTGCCGGTGTGACCTGCTGCGGCAAGCCGCCCTGCCGGTTGTGATACCAGACATCGTATTCGCCCGTGCTGATGTTCTGCCGCACGACCGAGACGTACGGCCCCGAGGTGAGCGGCTCGGTGTAGCTGCTGTTCATCGCCGTGAAGAGGATGCTGCCGCTGAAGATGAGCGCCGCCGAGGCCGACGCGTGCACCCCGAGCGCAATCACCACCGTGAGCGCTACCAGCACGACAGCCTTCCGACGGAATCGCTTCACGAAAACCACCCCCGCGTCGATGGGTCCCTGGAGCGGTTCGTACCCCTCGGCGGGGCGGCTCATGCGAGGTCCTGCGAGTGAGGGCCGACCGCCGCCACCTACTCGTGCGTGCCGAGTGTCCCCGAGAGCCCGCGACCGACGATTGCGCTGTTGAGTTGGTCGCAGAGGCGGGCGCGAGTGTATCGACCGGGTGGCAGGCCGGAGATAACGTCCATCGCCTCGGCGTGAAGGTCGAACGTCTCGGCGCGGACGATGGCGTCGAGCTGGTTCACTACTGCATCGTGGCGGTAGAGCGCGTCGAGCCATCGGCGGATCTGTTCGGGCGTGTCGTCCACGGGACTCCTCGCATCAGGCGCCCCGACAGTGTACGACGTCACGCCGATCGGGCGGCGAACTCCTCGGCCAGCAGTTCCATGAGCAGGTTGTCGTGCCAGGTTCCGTCCGCGCCGCGCTCGTAGCGCCGCATCACGCCCACCGGTCGGAATCCCACCTTCTCGTAGACATGGATGGCGCGTGCGTTGTCGACCGCGGGGTCTATGGTGATCCGGTGGTGGCGCCTGACATCGATCAGATAGCGGATGAGCACCCGCAGGGCCTCGGTGCCCAGCCCGCGCTCCTGGTGACCGCCAGCCAGCGTGACGTCAACACCCGCATGCTTGTAGTCAGGGTCGGGGACCTCGTGGAACTGGATAAGACCGGCCACGTCATCGGCGATCTCAATGAGATACGTGTAGGCCCACGCCGGGTCGAAGAAGTCGCGCTCGATCTTGGGCGCGTCGTAGACACCCCACCACGGTACGACGGACGGATCGGCCAGAAGCGCCCGCAGCGTCGGTGTGTCGTCGCGCGTGAGCGGCCTGAGTGTCACCCGGGTGCCATGGAGCACGGGCAGACCGGCGTTCATGTCCATGGAGCTCCTCCGGTTTGTGCGTGCGGTACCCTGCGGTTACGATTCTACCGCCATACGACCCACGGGAAGGCGAGCCATGAAGCACCTCATCCTCATCCTCGATGGCGCCGCCGGATGGCCGCTCGAGGAGCTCGGTTCGCAGACGACCCTCGGCGCCGCCGAGACTCCCAATCTCGACGCGCTCGCCGCTGCCGGCATGGTGGGCCTCGCGCAGACCGTGCCGCCAGGCGCCGAGCCCTCATCGTCGGCTGCGTGCACCTCCATCCTGGGCTACGATCCGGTCGCCGACTACGTCGGCCGCGGGGCGATCGAGGCGGCGAGCCTCGGCATCTCGCTCGCGCCGGACGAGGTGGCGCTGCGCATGAACCTCGTGCACATCGCCGACGGCATCATGGCGTCGTACTCGTGCGGGCATATCGGCACCGACGAGTCCCGGCCGATCGTGGCCGACCTGGCTGCGGCTCTCGGTGATGAGACCTTCCGCTTCTATCCCGGTGTGGCGTACCGCCACATCCTCGTGGTGAAGGGGTACCCGGCGCTGCTCGACCTGGCGTACACGCCGCCACACGACATCAGCGACCAGCCGGTATGGGGGCGCGAGCCAGGCGGGCAGGGCACCGAGGTGCTGCTCGATCTCATGGAGCGGGCGCGGCCGGTGCTGGCGTCATCTGCGATCAACCGCGCGCGTGCCGCTCGCGGTGAGCTGCCCGCCACCGACATCTGGCCGTTCTGGCCGGGTGCGGCGCCGCGTGGGCTCACCCCGTTCGCCGAGAAGCGGAGCGTCTCGGCGGCGCTCACCTCCGGCGTGGACCTCCTGAACGGCCTTGCGGTGCTTGTCGGGATCGACCGGCTCGACATCCCGGGTGTGACCGACGGTTCGGATAACGACTACCGCGCACAGATCGAGGGAGCACTGATCGCGCTCGAGGACCACGACCTCGTCGTCGTGCACGTGGAGTCGCCCGACGAAGAGGGTCACGCCGGTGACGTGGCGGGCAAGATCGCCGCGATCGAGGCGATCGACCGGGAGATGGTGAGCGTGGTGCGGGAGCGCCTGGGCGACATACGCGTGCTCGCGATGCCGGATCACCCCACGCCCGTGGAGCTCAAGACGCACGTAGGCGAGCCCGTGCCGTTCGTGCTGGCTGGCCCGGGTATCGCGCTCAATGCCGGCACGGAGTTCAAGGAGACCGCGGCCGCCGCCACCGGTTTCGTGGTCGATCCCGGCCACGGCGTCATGGATCTGCTGCTCGGCTAGGGCAGGCCGTGCGCGGGGCGCGCTGCGTGGGCCGCTACGCCGCTGGCTTTCGCGACCTGATGACCAGCACCACGAGCACCACGAGCAGAACGCCGACGAGTGCGCCGAGCACCGGCACGACGTAGTCGGCGATTGACCGCGACCCCGCGTCGGGCACGCCCGGTACGGGCGCCTCGGTGGCGACCGCACCGTCCTCCGTGCGCGGCGCAAGATCGGGATCCGCGCCCGGAACCACCGTGGCCGAGAGGGTGAGTGTGTCGCCCTCGGCAACCGGGGTGGTCTCGGCGCTGTAGAGCACACCCACCGACGAGCGGGCACCGCTGGCACTTGCCGGCTGCAACTCCTCGGCGTGGAAGCTGTCGGGCACCTCGAAGCCGAGGCGAACACCGGCGAGGTCTTGGTTGGCGGTCCACGACATCGCGATACCGAGGTACTGACCGCCTGCGATGAGCCACGCGTCGGGCACCGTGAGCTCGGCCTGCACGGCGCGCGAGCTGTTCACGGTGATGACGAGGACGTCGTAGCCAGCCTCCTCGCGGAGCGTGTACTCGGCAATCGTGTCGAGGGAGGGGTCGGGGAAGACCTCGCCCACCCAGCCGAGTGTCACGTCTGCGGGGATCGGTAGCTCCACGGTGGCGGGCAGCGTGACCTCCTCGGCGAGCGAGGCGAAGATCACGAGCGTGGGCGTCTTGCCGCCCTCGAGGTCGTAGACGGTGACGCCGACGCGATGCAGGTCGGCGCCGGCGGCGAACGCGGGCACGGCCGCGATGAGGGTCATGACCAGCGCGATCGTGGCGATGAGCGCGGTGCGTGTGCGGGTGTGGCGGGTCACGGGTGCTCCTGTTCGTTCAGCGGGTAACGGTAGTGTGCCACATGGACGGCCGTCTCGCACTCAGAGGCCGCCGAACTGCGCGTCGTGGAGGCGCGAGAAGAGCCCGCCGGCCGCGAGCAGTTCCGCGTACGTGCCGCTCTCGGTGATGCGCCCGCGCTCGAGGACCACGATGCGGTCGGCCTCTCGGACGGTCGACAGCCGGTGCGCGATGACGATGGCGGTGCGGTCCGCCAACAGAGCGCGCAGCGCCTCCCGGATGGCCGCCTCGGTGCGGGTGTCCACCGAGGAGGTGGCCTCGTCGAGGATGAGGATGGCCGGGTTCACCAGCAGCGCCCGCGCGAAGGCCACGAGCTGTCTCTGGCCGCTGGAGAGCGCGGCGCCGCGCTCTCCCACGGGTGTCTCGAAGCCGTGGGAGAGGCGCTCGATGAGATCGAGCACCTGTGCTCCGCGGGCAGCCTCCTCCACCTCCGCGTCGGTGGCGTCCAGGCGCCCGTAGCGGATGTTCTCGGCGATCGTGCCCGAGAACAGGAACGGATCCTGGAGCACCGCGCCGAGGTTGGCGCGGTAGGCGGCGAGGTCGAGATCGCGGAGGTCACGGCCGTCGACGAGTATCCGCCCGGAGGCCGGCTCGTAGAAGCGGGCGAGCAGGCTCACGAGCGTGCTCTTGCCGGCCCCTGTGGGCCCCACGATCGCCACGGTCTCGCCCGGCGCGATCTCGAGATCGATACCGTCGAGCACCACCGGACCGTCGCCGTAGCGGAAGACGACGTCCTCGAAGGTCACTCGGCCGGAGAGCCTGCCCGGGTCGATGGCTTCGGCGGTTTCGGGCACCTCCGGCGGAAGGTCCATGAGCGCGAAGACGCGCTCGCCGCCGGCGAGCGCCGCCTGAGTCTCGGCGTACATGCTGGAGAGCTGCGTGATGCCCGAAAGGAAGCTGCGCGCGTAGGCGAAGAACGCGACGACCACGCCCACGCTCACGACGCCCGTGGCCGCGAGCCACCCGCCGTAGCCCGCAACGAGTGCGGTGGCCGTGGCGGTGATGACCGCCAGGACGGGGGAGAACGCCGAGGAGACGGTGGCCGCGGCGATGTTGGCGTCGCGGTTCATGGCGTTCCGCTCGCTGAACCCCGCCCGATCGCGCTCGGTGCGGTCGAACGCCTGGGCGACCTTGATGCCCGAGAGCTGCTCGGTAAGCGTCGAGGACACGTCGCCGATGGCCTCCTGTCGCCTGCGGAACGTGCGCCTCGCGATGCCGCCGAAGAGGCGCGTCACCAGCAGCACCAACGGCACGATCGCGAGCGTGGCGAGCGCGAGGCGCGCATCGACCAGCAGCATGCCCGTGAGAGTCGCAAGCACGCCGAGGGTGGAGGCGATCACGCGCCTGAAGCTCTGCCCGAGGAAGGAGTTCACCGTCTCGACGTCGTTGATGAGCCGGCTCATCACGTCGCCGGCTCCCGTGCGCTCGAAGTGCGAGACGGGGAGGCGCTGGACGGCGGCGAAGACCGAGCCCCGCACGTCGAAGAGGGCGCGCTGTCCGGCGGTGCCGAGTGTGAGGATCTGTGCGCGCTGCGAGTACCAACCGACGGCCGCCGACATGAGCAGCCCGAGAGCCGGAAGCAGGAGCGGTCCGGTGCCCGTCCCCTCGGCGCGAGCGGCAAGTGCCGTGTCAACGATCCAGCCGGTGAGCGCGGGGGCGACCGCCTGGTTGACCGCCGCAAGCGCGATCCAGACGACGGCCATGGCCACACTACGCCGGTACGGACGCAGGTACGCGAGCAGTCGGCGCGCCGTGGGCCATGACGCCTGTGGCCGGTCGCGCTTGGCGAGTGAGCTGAGGGAGGAGCCGCGAGCCATCAGGCCTCATCTCCCTCGGCCAGGAGCGTGCACATCTGCGGCACGCTGAGGGAGGTGGCATCGGCGAGCTGGCTTGCCGCGATCTCGGCGTAGACGCAGCTTCCGGCCATGAGCTCCTCGTGCGTGCCGCGGTCGACGATGCGCCCGGCGTCGAGCACGAGCACGAGGTCGGCACTGCGCACGGTGGCCAGGCGCGAGGCGATGACGAACGTGGTGCGACCCTCCATGAGCTGTTCGAGCTCGCCGCGGAGCGCCACCTCGGTCTCGGCGTCGAGTGAGGACGCGGAGTCGTCCATGATGAGGATCCGGGGCTCGACGAGAAGCGCCCGCGCAACCGCAACGCGCTGTCGCTGGCCGCCCGAGAGCGTGATCCCGCGCTCGCCCACGCGCGTGTCGTAGCCCTCGGACAGACTCGCGATGAAGTCGTGCACCGCCGCGGCGCGAGCCACGGCCTCGATCTGGGCGCGCGTGGCGCCCGGTCGCCCGTACGCGATGTTCTCGGCGATGGTGCCGGTGAACAGGAACGTGTCTTGCATCACGACGCCGATCGCGGAGCGCAGCGCGCTGAGAGCGAGGTCGCGCACGTCTTGGCCGTCGACGAGCACCGCGCCTGTGGTGGCGTCGTAGAAGCGGGGGACGAGGTTCACGAGCGTCGTCTTGCCCGAGCCGGTCGAGCCGACGATCGCCACCGTCGTGCCCGACTCCACCGCGAAGCTCACGCCGGAGAGCGTCTCGGCCTCGGCCCCGGGATAACGCATGCTCACATCGCGGAACTCGACGCGGCCCTCGATGCGTTCGGGCGTGACTGCGTCGGGTCGCTCGGTGATCTCAACCGGCGTGTCGAGCACCTCGAAGAGCCGCTGCGCCGAGGCTCCCGCGCGTGCCACCTGCTGGGCGCCGAATCCCAGCGTGAAAAGCGGCTGGAGCAGCAGGAAGAGGTAGCTCGTGAAGGCGACCAGCTCGCCAACGGTGAGCGTACCGGCAACCACCTGCGTGGCGCCGACGATCGTGACGAGCACCACGCCCACCGTGCCGGTGGAGAACAGCAGCGGGAACGCGGTAGCCACCGTACGCCGAACGGTGAGGCCCTGCTCGAGCAAGGCCTCGTTCGCGCGGCGGTACCGCTCGGCTTCGTAGGGCTCGCGCACGAAGAGCTTCACGATGCGGGTTCCGGCCACGTTCTCCTGGAGTACCGCGTTCAGCGCGGCGAGCCGCTGCTGTGTGGCACGGAAGGTCGGACCGAGGCGCGTGACGAAGCGCAGGAGCACGAACACGGTGGCGGGAATCGCGAGGAACGCCACGAGTGCGAGCTGCCAGTTCATGGCGAGGAGGAACGCCATCGCTCCTACGAGCAGGATGAACGCCGAGACCGCCTGCACGAGACCGCCCCCGACGAACTCGCGCACGAGGTCCACGTCCGAGGTCACGCGCGTGACAAGCTGGCCGGTCTCGGCGGTGTCGTGCCAGGCGAACGAGAGGCGCTGGAGCTTCTCGAAGATCTCGTTGCGCATCTGAAACGCCGCGCCGTGGCTCGCACGTGCCGAGAGGTAGCCCTGGACGAACTGCGCCAGCCCCCCGGCGACCGCGATGCCGACAAGCGTGAGCGCGCTGCCGAGCAGAAGGTCGGTGCGGCCCTGGGCGACACCGGTGTCCAGGATGCGCCGCACCACCTGCGGTGCCGCGAGGTCGGCAAGTGCACCGGCGAGCACCGCGAGGACGGCGAGTGTTGCCACGGTGGCGTACCGGCGCATGAAGCGCAGCGAGCGGATGAGAGAACGGTTCACGCACACATCCCTGAAGGTGTGACAGTGCCGGGCGCCGCTGATGGGGCGGCGGCTCGTGCCGCGAGCGTGCCCTCGCGCGCGCCGCACCGAGGATACCGCACCGGCGACGCAGTGCGGAGCGGGACCGGTGGGCGGTCCCGCTCCGCGAGCGAGGGGGGGGAAGGGAGGAGGGGAGTGTGTGCTAGGTGCCGAGTGCCGTGACGATCGCCGTGTACTGCTCGGGATCGATCTCACCGCGGGCGAGTCGCTCGCGGGCGATGGCGAGCGCAGTGTCGCCAACGGGTGCCGCAGTGGTGGGCGCTGCCGATGATGTCTGAGCGCCGGGCGTGGAGCCGGGCTTCCGGCCGCGTGAGACGGCCCAGACGCCGAGTGCCACCACGACAGCCGTGAAGAAGAGGAAGCCGATGAGTGCGAGGATGCCGAGACCGCCGAAGCCGAACAGCCCGTCGCCGATCATCCGTCCGCCGTAGAGCATGGTTCCCTGTCCGATACCGGGGTGCATGTCGCGTCTCCTTTCTGGGGGACGAGACGAGTATCTCCCGATGCTGTGCAGCGCCTGTGACTCCCGCGTGGAGATGTGGTGGAGACGCAGCGGCCAGCGACCGCAGGTCGGACACCGCCGGCTGGAGGCGAAGCGCCGTCTGCCGGGCGCCGCCGGTCAGCAGGGGGACGCCGTCACTCCTCGGGGGTGACTGCGGTGACGGCGAGTGTGGCCTCGGGCTCGGGAGCGGCGATCAGCGGCACGGAAGCCTCCGCCACCACGGGGGTAGTCGCCGCCGGCCTGGTGGGTGCGCTCGTGGTGAGTGCGACACCGGAGACGATGATCGCCATGCCCGCGAAGACCCACCCGTCGAGCGGCTCGGCCGGCACGAGGCCGATGGTCCCCGCCGCCCAGCCGAGGAAGACCGCGATCACCGGGTTCACGTACGCATACGTCATCACCTTGGACGCCGGTGCGTGCTTGAGGAGCCACACGAACGCCGTGAACGCCACCGACGAGCCCATCACGATGAGGTACGCGAGTGCTGCCGCCCCGGTGGGGGTGAGCACGAAGCGCGGCCACTCGCCGGCGAGCGTCCCCACGACCACGAGCACGGCCCCCGCGGTGAGCATCTCGTAGCCGGTGGCCACCATCGAGTCCACATCCACCGGGTTGCGCTTGCTCACGATCGAGCCGGTGGTCCACAGCCATGTGCCGAGGATCTGCAGTGCGATCCCGCCGAGCTCGGCCGGTGTGCCCGTGATGCCGGTCAGCCGCGGTGCGATCAGCACCGCGAGTCCGCCGAAGCCGATGACGAGTCCGAGGTATCCACGCGCCGTGGGGCGGTCCATGCCAGGGATGAACGACTCGGCCAGCGCCACCCACAGCGGCAGGAGCGCCACGATGAGCGCCGCCAGGCCGGAAGGGATGGTCTGCTCGGCGAGGAAGGTGAAGTACATGCCGCCGACGAGCAGGAACAGGCCGACAGTGGCAACGATGCGGTACTGATCGATGCGGATGCGGAGCGACCTTCCACGCAGCTTGGCGATGCCGAGGAGCAGCAACCCGGCGGGCACGAGACGCCATCCGGCGAAGAGTGTGGGCGGAAGGTCGGCTTCGAGGCCGATACGGATGCCGAGGTACGTCGAGCCCCAGACGACGTACAGGACCGCGAACGCGGCGATGAGCTTTGCGTGGTGCGACCAGCGGAGCGGGTTGAGTGGCACGGTGCGACCTTTCGGCAGAAGAGGTACGCGCAAGTCTAGCCGAGTGCGCGGGGCCACCGCCAGAGGCGGGCGCGGGCGTTACCGAGGCGCTACACTGGGCGCATGCCACACTACGACTTCCACCGCCCCGCACTCACCGCCGATGTCGTTGCCATCGCCGGCACCGCTGCGCCTCGCGTGCTGCTCATCCGGCGCGGTCACGACCCCTTCGTCGGGCAGTGGGCGTTGCCCGGAGGGTTCGTGGACGAGTGGGAGCGTCCGGAGGACGCGGCACGCCGGGAACTCGCCGAGGAGACCGGGCTGACCTACGCTGGTCCTCTGACGATCGTGGGCGTCTACGGTGAACCGGGACGCGATCCGCGCGGGTGGACGGTCTCGGCGGTGTACCTGGCGCTCCTCGAAGACGAGGCGGCGGTGGACGGCGGCGACGACGCCGCGGAAGCCGCGTGGTTCGGCGCAGACGAGCTGCCCCCACTCGCGTTCGATCACCAGCTCATCATCGCTGACGCGCTGGCGCTCTTCGGCGGTGGCCGTGCGGCCCGCTGAGCGGTTGACACCGGTACACCCGCGCCCGTACCCTAGCGGGACAATCGATAGCACTGCGCCGTCGATGGGGATGAGTACGCGCATCCAGTAGGGCAGCAGAGAGCCGGGGTAGCTGAGAACCGGCGCCCGAACGAACGCGGAACATGGCCCCGGAGGCATCCGGAGGAAACGCACACGCGGAGTAATGCCGGACGGCAGCCCCCGTTACCACGGGCTAGAGAGCTTAGGACCCGCCCGCGGCACTCCCGCCGCCGCGTGAGATACCACCGGTCCGGAGCTTGAGAGGCCGACGCGCATAGCGCGAGCGGCGAAGTCGGGTGGTACCGCGCGAAGCAGCACGCTTCTCGCCCTGACGCAACGGACGTTGTCAGGCGGGAGGCGTTTTTTCGTATGCGGAGGTGGACGGTATGGCGAAGAGCTGGGACGAGATCAACGCGCGTATCGCGAGCGGGGAGGCGGTGGTCTTCACCGCCGAGGAGTTCGCGGCACTTGCGGCAGACGAGGGCGTGAGCGCGGCTGCCAAGCGCGTTGACGTGGTGACGACCGGGACGTTCGGCCCGATGTGCTCCTCGGGCGTGATGCTCAACTTCGGGCACTCGGACCCGCCTATCAGGATGGCCGAGATCACGCTGAACGACGTACCTGCCTATGGCGGTCTGGCGGCGGTGGACACGTACCTTGGTGTGACCGAGCCGAGCCGCACGCGGGGCATCGAGTACGGTGGTGCGCACGTGATCGAGGACCTGCTGCGCGGGCGCGCCGTGCGCTTGCGGGCAACCGGGCCGGGTACCGACTGCTACCCGCGCACCGAGATCGATACGTGGGTGACGCTCGAGGACCTCAACCAGGCGTACTTCTTCAACCCGCGCAACGCCTACCAGAACTACGCCGTGGCCGTGAACTCCACGGACCGCGCACTCTATACCTACCTCGGCACGCTCTTGCCGCGGTACGGCAACGCCACGTACTGCTCGGCCGGGGCGCTCTCGCCGCTGTTGAACGACCCCACCTACCGCACCATCGGCGTGGGGACGCGCTGCTTCGTGGCCGGCGCGCCCGGCTACGTGGCCTGGGAGGGCACGCAGCACAACCCGCACACCGACCGTGACGAGAATGGCGTTCCGGTACGACCTGCCGGTACGCTCGCGGTCATCGCCGACCTCAAACAGGCGTCGCCGGAGTTCTTCTCGGCCGCCACGTTCACCAAGTACGGCGTGTCGAGCTTCGTGGGCATCGGCGTCCCGATCCCCGTGCTCGACGAGGACATCGCGGCCACGCTCGCGCTCACCGACGCCGATCTCACCGCCACGATCTACGACTATGGTGTGCAGCACCGCTCGCGGCCGTCGCTCGGAACGGTCACGTACGCGCAGCTGCGGACCGGCACCATCGAGGTGAACGGGCAGCAGATACCGACCGGCCCGATCTCGTCGCTTCCTGTGGCGCGTCGCATCGCAGCCGAGCTCAAGCGCTGGATCGCCGAGGAGCGCTTCACCCTCGCGCGTCCGCTGCAGCCGCTCCCGCAAGTAGGGAGCCAGTCCGTGAAGCCGCTCGAGGTCCGGACAGGGGAGGCGATCTAGCCATGCCGCGCAAGAGACTCGATCTCACCTTCCCGCCACGGCAGTCCTTGAAGCCGGTCATCTACCACCTGGTCAAAGATCACGACCTCGTGCCGAACATCCTTCGTGCCCAGATCCAGCCCGGCCAGGAGGGCCGCATGGTCCTCGAGGTCACCGGCAGCCGCGAGGACTACGACGCGGGTGTTGCGTTCCTCGAGAGCCAGGGTCTCACCGTCACCGAGGCCGCCAGCGACATCGTGCTCGACGAGGACCGCTGCGTGGACTGTGGGCTGTGCACGGCGGTCTGCAAGCCCGGCGCGCTCACCCTCGATGCCGAAAGCGGGACGCTCGTGTTCGACAAGGACAAGTGCGTCTACTGCGAGGCGTGCGTGATAGCCTGTCCGAGACGGGCGATCACGCTGCGGATCTAGCGCGGAAGGGGACCGTGACCCATGCCTGAACTCGCGTTCGTCCAGGTCATCGCCGTAGGGGCGGTGGTAGCGCTTGTCGGGATCATCGTGGCGATCCCCACGGGCGCACGGCTCGGCTCCCGGCCCGGGCGCCGTGTGCTGCGCGCGAGTGGGCTGGGGCTCGTCGTGCTCATCGCCGGCTGTCTGTTCTGGGGTGCCAGCACCGGTGAACTGGCAACGTTCAACCGCCAACTCGGCCTGGACGGGTGGCTGCAGATCGGCGCGTTCTTCGGCATCATCCTGTCCACCGGGTACCGCTTCGTGGGTCGCTATCTGGACGATCGCGCGCGAAGCGAGAAGCGTGCAGCCGACGAAGCGCTCGAGCGCGCCGGGGATGGGAGCGTGCAGTCGACGGCGGCCACTGATGCGGTCGACGGCGTGAGCGGGGAGGCCGACCGTGCCTGATATCGTTCGCAGGCTCGGCCGTGAAGTGCTCGTCTGCGACGGCGCGATGGGTACCATGCTGCAGCGCGCGGGGATACCGCCCGAGCAGTCGCCGATCCAGCTCAACGTGACGGCACCGGAGATCGTCGAAGAGGTCCACCGCCTCTACGCTCTCGCGGGTGCGCACTGCGCGACCACCAACTCGTTCGGCGGGTCGCGTGCCAAGCTCGCGGTCTACGGGCTCGACGACCAAGTGGTTGAGCTCAACCGCGCTGCGGTCCGCGTGGCGCGCTCGGGCGGGGCTCCGCACGTGCTCGGCGACATCGGCCCCACCGGTCTCGTGCTCGAGCCACTCGGTACCGCGCGCTTCGACGAGGTGTTCGACATCTTTGCCGAACAGGCAGCCGCGCTTGCCGCTGAGGGGCCCGACGCGCTCCTCATCGAGACGATGACCGACATCGCGGAGGCGCGGTGCGCGGTGCTCGCGGCCCGTTCGGTGACCGACCTGCCGGTGTTCGTGACCGTTACGTTCGGTCTGAGCGGTCGCATGGACCTCTCGGGCACCGACCCGGAGACGGCGGCCGTCATCCTCGAAGCCGCAGGTGCGACGGCGGTTGGCCTCAACTGCGGGCTCGGCCCCGAGCAGATGCTGCCGCTCGTGGAGCGCATGGCGCGCGCCACATCGCTCCCCATCATCGTGCAGCCCAACGCCGGGCTCCCCACGCTCGTCGACGGCGTGACGGTCTTCCCCGGGACGCCGGACGAGATGGGCTCGCATGCCGCACGCTTCGTGGATGCGGGCGCGAGTATCGTCGGCTCGTGCTGCGGCTCCACTCCCGAGTTCACCGGCGCCATCGTCGACTTCGCCGGTGATCGTCAGATCGCACCGCGCGAGGTACCGCCCGCTGACGTGACAATCGCCGGGCCGCGCGGTGTGGTGCGGATCGGCTCCGGCCGCCCGATCACCGTGATAGGCGAGCGCATCAACCCGACGGGCAAGAAGCGCCTGGCCGAGTCGCTTAGGTCCGGCGCGCTCGACGTGGTGCGGGAGTACGCCATCGAGCAGCAGGACGCTGGAGCACACCTGCTCGACGTGAACGTGGGCGCCGCCGGTGTCTCGCAAGCCGAGATGCTGCCCAAGGCGGTACTCGCGCTCTCAGGTCTCGTGGACCTGCCGCTCGTACTCGACACGACCGACCACGCGGCGCTCGAGGCCGCGCTCCGCATCTACCCCGGCCGCGCGCTCGTGAACAGCGTGAGCGGCGAGCAGGCCTCCCTCGAGGCCGTCCTGCCTCTGGCGAAACGCTACGGCGCTGCCGTTGTGGTTCTTGCGCTCGACGACGACGGCATCCCCGCATCGGCGGAAGCTCGCGTGGAGGTCGTCCGCCGGGTGCAGGCCGCAGCGCACGCGGCGGGCCTCACCGATGTCGACCTGATCGTGGACACGCTCGTACTCGCGGCCGCCACCGGCGAAGCCGGCGCGAGCGCCACGGTAGACGCGATCCGTACCGTGACGGCCGAACTCGGCCTGGCGACGCTCGGCGGGGTGAGCAACGTGAGTCACGGCCTGCCCGGCCGCCCGGCTTTGAACGCGCACTTCCTCGCGATGGCCGCAGGCGCGGGGCTCACCGCCGCGATCGTGAACCCGTCCGATGCCGAGGCGATGCAGGCCGTAGCCGCCGTGGATGCACTCCTCGGCCACGACGCTCGCGCCGAGCGCTGGATCGCGCGGTCGGCGGCGCACGATGCCGCGGCCACGCCGGAGCCGACGGGGAGCGAGGAACCCGCCGACGCTCGCACACGCCTGGGCCTGGCCATCGAACGGGGCGATGCGGACTCGGCGCCGGGGCTCGTGAGCGAGCTCGTCGCAGCGGGATCCGAGCCACAGGCCGTCATCGCGGATGTGCTCACACCGGCCATCCAGCGGCTCGGCGACGCCTACGGGCGCGGCGACGCGTTCCTGCCGCAGCTCATCGCCGCAGCCGACGCGATGAAAGCGGCGGTCGGGCGCGCCAAGTCGTACCTGCCCGAGGGTTCGGCCACGCACGAGGGGCGCGTCGTCTTCGGCACGGTGAAGGGCGACATCCACTCGATCGGCAAGGACATCTGCATCTCGATGCTCGAGAGCCAGGGGTTCCTCGTGGAGGACCTCGGCGTGGACGTCTCTCCCGAGCGCTTTGCCGAGGCCGCGGCCGACGCCGATGCGGTGTGTCTGTCGGCGCTCATGACGACGACGCTTCGCTCGATGGAGTCCACCGCCGAGGCTGTGCGCGCCGCCGCCGACGTGCCGCTGTTCGTGGGTGGCGCGGTGGTCACACGGGAGTTCGCCGAAACGCTTGGCGCGGGGTACTCTGAAGACGCCCCCGGCTGCGTGATCGCGGTGCGGGAGGCCCTGGCGCGCAACGGAGGACCCGCATGATCATCACCAAGCCACGCGACTGGTCGCGCATCCAAGACAATCTCACCGATATCGGCGCGAAGCGCGTGTTCCTCATGGGGTGCGGTCAGTGTGCCACCGTGGCGCACACCGGCGGCGAGAAGGAGCTCGAGGAGACAGCCGCGCGGCTCGAGGCCGAGGGCATCGAGGTCACGGGCTGGACCGTTGGCGAGGTGACGTGTCACCTCAACGGGACCAAGCTCGACAGCCGGAAGCACAGAGCGGAGATCGACGCCGCTGACGCCGTGCTCGTGCTCGCCTGCGGTGCGGGTGTGCAGACGACTGCCGACGCGATCGCCAAGCCCGTGTTCCCGGGCCTCGAGTCGCTCTTTCTGGGCACGGTCATCCGCAACGGGATCTTCGAGGAGCGGTGTCAGACCTGCGGGGACTGCGTGCTGGACAAGACCGCGGGCATCTGTCCCGTTACCACGTGTCCCAAGGGGCTCCTCAACGGCCCGTGCGGCGGCATGTGGAACGGCATGTGCGAGGTGCTCACCGACCGCGAGTGCACGCACGTGCGCATCAGGGCGCGCCTTGCCGAGCAGCATCGCGCCACGGGCGGCACGCTCGCGCCCAAGGACTTCAGCACCGCGCTCAAGCCCGGCGGCGTGAACATCCGCGAGAAGGGCGGGCGCCGGTGAGCCGCCTGCGCGACATGCTCGAGGCCGGGAAGTTCATCGTCACCGGTGAGATCGCGCCGCCGAAGGGCACGGACCTGACGCACATGTTCGAGTCCGTGGACCTGCTCGCGCCATACTGCGATGCGATGAACGTGACCGACAACCAGGGCGCAAGCCTGCATCTGTCGAGCATGGCCGCCTCGAAGATGATCCTCGACCACGGTATCGAGCCCATCTTCCAGCAGACGTGCCGCGACCGGAATCGCCTCGCGCTCCAGTCCGACCTGCTCGCCGCGTGGGCGCTCGGCCTCGAGAACGTGCTACTCGTGACGGGCGACGACCCGCGTGCCGGTGACCACCCGCACGCCAAGGGCGTGTTCGACCTGGACTCGACCCAGCTCGCCGAAATCGTCGGTGGCATGAATGAGGGTCGGGACATGATGGGCCGGGAGCTCAAGGGCGGTACCGGATTCTACGTGGGTGCCGCGATGTTCCCCGAGGCCGAGCCGTGGGACGTGCAGCTCGCCCGTACTGAGCAGAAGATCGAGGCGGGGGTGCGATTCTTCCAGACGCAGGCCGTCTTCGACATCGGCAAGCTGGAGCGGGCGGTGGGGGCGCTCCGGCCACTCGGTGCGAAGGTGATCGCCGGTGTGCTCGTGCTCAGGAGCCCGCGCGTCATCGATTTCATCAACAACAAACTCGCTGGCCTCATGGTCCCGGAGCCGATCGCCGACCGCATCAGGCGCGCAGATGATCCGGCCGAAGAGGCGGTGCGTCTTGCGGCCAAGCAGGTGCGCGAGATTCGTGACATCGCCGATGGCGTGCACATCATGCCGCTCGGCCTTGACGCGGCTGTTGGTCGCATCCTTGGTGTCGAAGGAGCGTCCTGATGCGACGGATCGGCCTCTATGCCGACGTGCACGGGAACGTCCTCGCTCTCGAGGCCGTGATTTCGGACATGTCGGCCGAGGGCGTGTCCGAGCGCTACTGTCTCGGCGACCTGGTGGGGTACGGCCCCTGGCCGGGCGAGGCCATCGAGCTCGTGCGCTCACTCGGCGACCCGGTGGTGCAGGGCAACTACGACCGGGCGCTCGGTGGGCGGTTGCGCGAGCCGGGGACGCATTTCGGCTCCCCACAGGAAACGCTCGACGGTGCCGAGTCGTACGCGTATACGATCGCCCATACCGACCGTCTCCACCGGCGCTACCTGTCGCGTCTGCCGCGGGAGATCACCATCACCGAGCGCGGCACGCACGTGTATCTGTGTCACGGCAGCCCGCGACGGCTCACCGAGGTCGTGGCTCCCGACGCCCCACCCGGACTGCTCGTGTCGCTCGTGCGCCAGACGGGTGCGGACGTCGTCTGCTCCGGACACTCGCACATTCCCTTCCACCGCTCCATCCCCACCGAACGCGGTACCGTCCACTGGGTGAACGCCGGCTCGGTCGGTCGTCCGCGAGACGGGGACCCGCGTGCGTGCTGGATTGAGCTCGTCATGGGTGAGCACGACGAGGTCGTGTCACTCACGCCCGATGATCTCTCGACCAGGCGGATCGGTGAGACCGACCTCTGGCTCGGAGTACGTATCAACCGCGTCACGTACGACGTGGACGCGGTCGTCCGCGCCATGGTGGAGCGGGGGCTGCCCGCCACGCTGGCATCTGCGCTCCGCACTGGCTCCGAGGAGTGTCGCGTGCTCGCGCCGACGAGCAGTACCGAGTCGGTCGAGCCGGACGAGTGGCTCGAAGACGAGCACGGGACACACCCTCCCGAGGCATTCTGTGGTGCGGCGCCCTGCACGAGCGACGACCGGCGCTGTACGTGCGTGCTGCCCGATCGCATCGCCGCCTACGAGGCTTTCGCCGAGGCCTTCAGCGTGGACGGCTCGGCTATCGCGGACGTGATCGAGCGCCTCGCGGCGTCCATGAACTCGTGCCGCGACAACCCTCACATCGACGAGGCGGCGATTGTGCGGGCGCGGGAGAGCGCGCGCGCCGCGGCACGGACGGAAGTGGGCGCCGCGGCGTTCGAGGCCGAGCGTCAACGCCTCTACGGCAACAGCCGGGTGTTCGATCCGTTCTCCCACGCGCTGTCTGCAAGCGAACTCACGTACCTGTCGGGTGACTCAGAGGAGAACGCGGCAGCGATCGCGGCGATTTACGAGACCCACTCGTTCGATCCCGGGCCGTGCGAGCGGGACTGTCTCGGACACATCTCGGTCGAGTGCCGCTACATGGTGCACTGCCTCACGCGCGTGCACGCCGGTGATATCGGCGGCAGCCACGCAGCCCGGGAGTTCTTCGTGGGACACCTGGCCGACTGGGCCGTGCTCTTCGCGGTGGTGACCGCACAACAGGCTCAAGAGCCCATCATGCGGTACTTCGGCCTTGCGCTGGATAAGTACCTCATTTGCGAGGCGGCGACCTTCCGGCACTCGGTGCCGGAGTACTGCGGACTCAGGGAGTCCGAGCCCACGAGCGTGCTATCATCGGCCGACGCGGATCCCGGAGA
>JAFGUS010000157.1 GCA_016938395.1 Coriobacteriia bacterium
GAAGTTGCGCACGACACGCCGTGTGGACTCGAGCCGGAAGTAGATGGTCACGTTGCGGCAGAACACGACGTCCCAGTTGCCCATGAGGGAGAGCGGATACGGCTCCCTGATGAGGTTGTGATAGCCGAAGTCCACGAGCGACCGCACGCGGTCCTTGACGCGATGCCCGCCGACGGGCGCGGTCTCAAAGTGTCGGGAGACGACCTCGGCCGAGACGTTCATCATCGCGCGAGGCCCGTATACTCCCGCCTTGGCGTGCGCCAGTGCCTTGGTGGACACGTCCGTGCCGAGTACCTGCGGCTTCCACCCGAGTCCCTCGATGCCCATGTCGAGTAGCGTCATCGAGACCGAGTACGGCTCCTCGCCTGTCGAGCAGCCGGCAGACCAGATGCGCAGCGCGCGGTTGGTCGATGTCTTCGCACTCATGATCTCGGGGATGACACGGTCCCTGAGCGCATCGAACTGCTGCGGAAACCGGAAGAAGCTTGTCTCGTTGATCGTGACCAGGTTCAGCAGCTCGTTGAACTCGTGGTCGTCGCGCTCAAGCGCGGAGTAGTAGTCCGTGAGCGTCGAGTAGCCGAGTCTCGTGGCTCGCGTCACCAGAGAGATTCGCAAGGAGTCGAGCTTGGACTCCTCCAGGTAGATGCCCGACTGCCGGTGCAGGAGGTCGCGGAAGCGCCGGAACTCCTCCAGGGTCAGGTTCTTCGCGAGGTTCTCGTCAACCACCGTTGTGTGCGCCTCCGGTCCGCTAGGCCGCGGATCCGCCGTCGAGCCGCTCGATAAGCCCTGCGGCGTACATGCCGTAGAGGATCTTCGCGGTCTCGAAATCGTTGTAGCCGGTCATCTCGACGAGCTCGCGCACGGAACGCCCGCCGTGCAGGTAGCACAGGAGCATCCATTCCTTCGGCTTGAGGTGGATCTCCATCGACTTGTCGCCCGGCGCACCGGCCATGACGAACTCGGTATCCATCGACGGGATCTTCTCCCGGATGCGGCTCCACAACTCCAGGCGCCGTGACGACTCCATGATGATGTTCTCGACCGAGACAGAGATGCCGATGTCCTCGTCCTCGCACGTCTCGTCGGGCTCGAAGCGAAGCTCGCCCTCCTCCCACCGGAAGAGGTCGAAGAGTGTGTCGTTGATCTGGTCCTGGATGAACGCCTCGAGCACGCGGCCGTCGAGATAGCCCTCGTCCACCAGGATCTGGCCGAGCCTTCTGCCTGCCTTCTCCTTCTTCTGGATCTTCTGCAGGCCGAGCGCCTGCCGGAGTTGCTTCTCGGAGATGACACCGGCCTTCACGATACGACGGCCCAGCGACTCCCGGTGCCAGTTGGAACTCGCGAAGAAGACCCGCCCCTTCTTGAAGCACACCTTGCCCTGCGCATCGGGCCGCTCGAGGTAGAGTGTGCCCGTCTTCCGGCCCTGCGCCAGAAGACGGAACATGTCTGCGATCGAGAAGTCTTTGAGGTTGCCCTCGAGCGCCACGTGCAGCACTCCCTCGGTTGTCGCCAGCGTCGCGGTCGTGCGGATGTATCGCGTATTCACGCGCCTGCGCGCCAATCGTAGCACGCCCGTTCGCGCGCATGAACCAACCGCTCACTCCCGACGGTACCGTTCGTCGGAACGCGCTTGTGAAAGTACTTACGTTGTTGCTTAAGGTGCCTTACGTTGATTGTGAACACATTCGCAGATTCGAATGTTGCTCGCGGATGCCGCCATCTTCAAGGGCGACAACTTCGCGATGTTCAAAGACGTGATCGTGAGCGGCTTCAAGGACATCGAAGCCGAGATGCGCGAGATCACCGGCGACCCCACGGCCGAGATCCCGGTGGACAAACAGGGCGCGGACATCCTCTACGTGGCGCTCGCCGGTGCGCACAGCATCCGGCCGGCGGCCGTGATCTTCCACGAGGCCAAGGCGTCCTGGACGCTCTCGATGTTCGAGTCGGCCAACTACGGCTTCTTCTTCGGTGACGTGGAGAAGGCGCGCAAGATCGCCGACCGCTTCATGGACGAGGCGCTGCGCCTCGGCGTGAAGGAGGTCGTCATCACCGAGTGCGGTCACGCGTACCGCGTGGCGAACATCTTCCACGAGGCGTGGAGCGGCAAGAAGCATCCGTTCCGCGTGCGGCACATCCTCGAGGTGATCGACGAGTACATCAAGGACGGCCGCATCAGCGTGGAGAAGGCCATCGACGTGCCGATCACCTACCACGATCCGTGCCAGGTGGGCCGAAACGGCGGCATCTTCGAGCAGCCGCGCGACATCGTGAAGGCGATCTCCTCCGACTTCCGGGACATGACGCCCAACCGCGAGAAGCAGTGGTGCTGCGGCGGTGGCGGTGGCATCGTGGCCATCTCCGAGATGGATGAGTTCCGCCTCAAGAGCGGCATGAAGAAGGTCGAGCAGATACGGGCCACAGGCGCGAAGATCGTCGCCAGCCCCTGCGAGAACTGCCGCCTTCAGATGGAAGGCCTGAACGACAGCGAGGACCTCGGGGTGCGCATCGCGGCCATCCTCGACCTCGTCATGGAGGCCATGCCACTACCGGGCCTTGCGAAGGCCGAAGCGACTCCGGCCGAGTAGGCCTCTCTAGAGCGCAGCACGCCATCGGGGCGCCGGGAGACCGGCGCCCCGATGTGTCGCGCAGGTGTGTCGGGCGGGTGAGTCAGGTGCGGGGTGCCGCACCCGGCGTGGTGTCATCGCACGGTGCTGGGCCACAACCCTCTGCTGGTCTACGATGGCGGCATGACCCGCCGCCCGACCTACACGAGCCGCCCCGCCCGCGTTCCCCCGGGCGCGATGTCGACCATGCGGATCAAGCGGCGACGGCGGGCAAGCCGATTGATCGCTCCCCTGCTGGTGATGGTGGTCGTCGTCGTGGCCGGCGCTCTCGGAGTCAGGGCGTGGACCGCCGGGGACGGCGCGTCAACGGCCACCGACCAGACGGCCACCACAACCCCCACCGCTCCGGGCGGTCAGGAGGCCGAGCCCCTCCGCCTCACCGAGGACGTCTCACTCGCCTACCCGACCTACCTGGGCGGAGCCGAGCGCCGCAGCGGTGGGCGCGCCCCGGCCCCCGCCGCGCTCGACGTGCTCTGGAAGCTGCAGATCGGGAGCGGCACCACCGCGCGGGTGGGCGACGGACAACCGGTCACCTGGTCGGGTACCGGCTGGACGGGTCAGCCGACGCTCGTGTACGAGGCCGGGAAGCCATGGCTGCTCATCGGCGGCTATGACCACGGGCTGAGGCGCATCGATGCGACAACGGGCACGGTCGCATGGCGCGCGCAGCTCGACGACGTGATCAAGGGCACGAACACCGTGTACTACGAGCCGACGCGCCCCGAGGGCGACCGTCTCGTAGTGGTGACCGGCTCGCGGCGCGGAAACGGGCTCGAGTTGGGCGACCCGTCGATCGCTCCCCTGCGAGCCTTCTCGTTCGCCACTGGCGAGGAGCTCTGGCGTCTGCCGGTTCCCCGCACCGAGAACTACAGTCAGGACGTGGACGCGAGCCCGCTCAGAGTCGACGGCCGGCTCATCGTGGCGCTCGAGCCCGGCTACGTGCTCGCACTCGACACGTCCCGCCTCGTTCCCGGACCGGACGGACATCCGATGCCCTCGGTTGTGGCGAGCTCGCCGCCGCTCTATACGCCCGACGACGTCATCGAGCGCACGGTGACCGGCGGCAGTAACCTCGTGCTCGAGGGCTCTCCCGCGGTGCTCGGCGACCGTATCTACATCGCATCGAGCGCCGGTCACGTCTACGGCCTCAACCGCACGACGCTCGCGATCGAATGGGAATTCGTGGCAGGCGGCGACCTCGACAGCACCGTGGCGGTCACCCGCGATGGAATGCTGCTCGTGGGCATGGAGCGCGAGTACGTGGAGCACGGCGGCGTGTTCATGCTCGACCCGCGCAAGGCTGCCGATGAGAGCGTGGTGTGGTTCTTCTCCACCGAGGACCGCGGCATCGGCGAGTGGGCCGGTGGCGTGGTGGGCTCCATTGCGCTTCACCCGGGGCAGCCACTCGCCGCATTCTGCAGCGTCGACGGCAATCTCTACGTGGTGCACACCGACCGGATTGACGGCGATAGTCCGTCGCCCGACGGCACCCAGCGCTACCCTCGGCCCGTGCTTGCGTTCAAGGACCACATCGGTGGCAGCATCTCAACGCCCGCCATCGTCGGCGACCGCATGGTGGCGGCGGGCCTCGATCAGAAGGTCCACCTCTACGACATCACGCCTACGGGCGATCAGTTCACGATCACCGCGATCGCCACCTTCACCGCCGACGGACCGTTCGAGTCCACACCGCTCGTGTGGGACGGCCGCGTGTACATCGGCTGCCGTGACGGATACCTCTACTGCCTGGGACAGCGGTAACGAGCCACACCCTATGCGCTGCGCGCGGCCGCAAGAGCCGTGACGAGTGCCGAGACCTCGAGCGGCGTTGTGATGCCACCGTCGTCGGACACGAGCAGACCGCCTGCCCGGGCGAGCACGCCGATCCGGCTGCCGAGGGCCTCGGCGCGCACGGCGTTGCGGAGCTCAACCGTGGGCAAACCACCGATGACTGCGAGGCCCTCCGCACGAGCGCTCCAGAAGAGGCGCTCGAAGGCGTCGACGTTCAGCCCCCCGCCGGCGTGCACCGCGACGAAGCCCGCGCGGGCGATCGCGGGCAGCAGCGGGCGAATGTCGCC
>JAFGUS010000017.1 GCA_016938395.1 Coriobacteriia bacterium
GCCGGTGACGACACGCTGCTGATCGCACCTGCGCGTGCGCGGGGGCCTGTCGACACCGGTCACGTCTCGGGCTGGACGCCCGCGATGCGGCTCTCCGCTGAGCTTGAGTGTCTGGGGCTCGCCATCACCGCGCACCCGCTCGCACTCGCGCGCGGTGACCTCGAGCGCCGCGGTGTCACCTGGGCGCGTGACCTGCCCCCATGCGAGGACCGCGCGCGCATTCGCGTCGCTGGCGTGCGGGAGCGCGCTCAGACGCCGCGGACGCGCTCGGGCAAGCGGACGTGCTTCCTCACATTGGAGGACCCTACCGGGCTCATCGACGTGGTGGTCTTCGAGGACGCTCTCAACCGCTACGGCGACGTGATCGTCAAGAACCGCGCGTATCTGGTGGAGGGTGTGCTGCAGAACAACTGCGAGCGCGGCATCGCGCTCATCGCCGACCGCATCGAGCCGTACACCGTGCGAGACGAGGCCCGGGAACTCGTGCGGCTCAGGCGAGGCGTGGGCGCCGGCCCACTCGGTCCGACGCTCGGCGGGGCGGGGGCTGAAGAAGAAGATCTGGCAGAGGTCGTCTCCGAGGCTTCTGCTTCGTAGTCCTCGCCGGGGGCCCTCGACGCCGAAAGACGCTCCGCGCCTTTCGGCGTCTACCCCGGCTGCGGAGTGACTACGCAGGAGCCCGGAGACGACCTCAGTAAGAGCAGATCGCAAACCCCAAGACCCCGACCCGCCGGTCAGACCGAACAACCAGCGCGGATCGGAAAGACCTTAGTCCGCGCGCGCCACGAACTCGGCATCCATCGGTTGGCCGGGATAGGAACCGTCGTCCTCAATGAGCACGCCCTCAGCATAGGCGAGCGCACTGGCCGTACTGCAGGCGGCATCGAGGTCGGCCATGTTGGCGATCACCACGATCACGGGCGCGTCAGCCGGGGGCTCCTCGCCGGGTGTGCCTTCGACGAGACACCAGCTCGCACCCTCATTGGCGCGGTACTGGATGAGGCCGACAGCCCGGATCCGGCCATCGCCGAGGTCGTGGATACCGAGCACGCGGTCGACCTCGGGCAGTGGTGGATGTGTGACGACGGGCTCCTCGACGCCGAGGACGCCGTCATCGTCGTCGGCAGACTCCGTGGCGGCGCCGGTGCACCCGGCAGCGAGCAGCAGGGATACGGTCAGCGCAATCGCGACCGTGGCGTGCAGTATGCGGGAGTGGGATGCGAGAACGATCATGCGATCACTCCTTCTCTGACGGGAGACCGGGAGCGTCGCTGCCCTTCCGGATCGCCCCGTCACCAAAGCGTGCACGCACGGCATCGATGCTCTCGATGAGCGCGCGCTCTCGGACAGGCTCATCTTCATGCGCCGCGCTGAAGATGTCGAGCTGAGTGGCGCGTTCACCGAACCCCGAGACACCGAAACCGAGAAGACGCAGCCCCGCCCCGGGTGTCCATGCGGTGCGCAGAAGCTCCAGCGCTACAGGCAGGAGGTCGGCCGTCAGGTCGGCGGGTAACGCGCAGGTGTGCTGTACGGTGCGGGTGGTGAAGTCAGCGTACCGCAGCTTCACGGTGAGGGTCCGGCCCCGCAGTCCCTTGCGTCGCAGTCGCTCCGAGACCCGCTCCACAAGCGCTCGCAGCTGGGCCTCCACCTCATCGCGGTGTCGGACATCGGCGCTGAAGGTATGCTCGTTGGACACGGACTTCACGTCGTCCGGATCGTGGACGGGCCGCCCGTCAATGCCCCGAGCCCGCCTGGCGAGTTCCGGCCCGGAAGAACCCATCAACTCGGTCGCACTGGCGTCATCGAGGGCACCGAGCTGGCCGAGGGTGCGTATCCCGGCGGTGCGCAGATTCTCGGCCGTGGCCACACCCACACCGGGGAGCGCTCGCACCGGCATCGGCGCAAGAAAGGCGGCCTCTCCGCCGGGGCGCACCACGGTGATGCCGTGCGGCTTGTCGACATCCGAGGCGATCTTCGCCACCGTCTTGCACGTGGCCACACCCACCGAGCAGGAGAGACCCATCACGTCGACTGCTTCCTGGATGCGCCGCGCCAGCGTGACGGGATCGTCGGGGCGGTGTGGTGTGGGCGTCACGTCGAGGTACGCCTCGTCGATCGACACCTGCTGGACCGAGGGGGTGATGGAGAGGAACACGTCGAGGATCGCACGGGAGAGTTCGCCGTAACGGGAGAACCGGGCGCGCGCCCATATCGCGTCAGGACACAGCCGCGCGGCCTGAGCGGACGGCATCGCCGAGCGGACACCGAAGCGCCGCGCCTCATACGAGGCCGCCGCCACCACACCGCGTTTGGCGACCGCTCCGCCCACGATCACCGGGCGGCCCCTCCATTCGGGGTGGTCGAGCTGCTCGACGGACGCGAAGAACGCGTCCATGTCCACGTGCAGGACGGCTCTGCCGCCCCATGTGGGGTGTTGCTGGTCCATATCCCGAGTGTAGGTCGGGAGCGTCGGGAACGGTAGACTGACCGAAGGAGGTGGACGATGATCTTCGGAGCACATGTCGGCGTCTCGGGGGGCTACCCCGAGGCGGTGGAGTACGCACGTTCCGTCGGGTGCGAGTGCATGCAGGTCTTCGCCAAGAGTCCGCGCCAGTGGAACGCCCGACCACTCGACCCGGTGATCGCTGCGGCGTTCAGAGCGCGGGTCGCAGAGACGGGGATGGGTCCGGTGTTCGTGCATACGGCCTACCTCATAAACCTCGGCAGTGACGACGACCCGCTGTGGGCACGGTCGTGGCAAGCACTCGCTGACGAGATCTCGCGCGCGGAGCTGCTGGGCGCGACGGGCGTGGTCACGCACGTTGGCACGCGCTACAAGAGCGCTCCGGAGATGACCGCGGCACGCATCGCGCGCGGCGTCGAACTGGCGTGGGCGGCATCCGGTGCGAGACACACGCGGTTGCTGCTCGAGAACACCGCCGCAGCCGGCACGACCTTCGGGGATGGTCCCGACGAGCTCGGCGCGGTCCTTCAGGGCCTCGAGACGTCAGCGGGTCACGTGGGTGTGTGTCTCGATACATGCCACGCCCATGCGGCGGGATGGGACCTTGCCAGGCCGGAGGAATGGGATCGTCTCGTCGGTGGGTTCGAGGCGTGCTGTGGCATGCCCGTCGAGCTGATCCATGCGAACGACTGTGCCTACGGCGCGGGGCAGCACAAGGATCGACACGCCTGGATCGGCGACGGCACCATCGGCCTTGACGGTTTCGCACGGATGGTCGAAGACGCGCGTCTCACGGAGGTTCCGGTTATCACGGAGATGCCCGGCGAGGTACCCGAGAAGGACGCGGAGAACCTCAGGCGTTTGAAGCTGCTGCGTGACGCCTGCGGGGAATGCGGAACAGGCGGCGGACGGCGAGCATGACGGCCGCGGTCGCCGCGTCCACATCGCCGTCGACCGGAACGACCACTGGGGCGTGCTGCTGCACGTAGGCGTCCACCACGGCCAGCTCCTCGAGACGCTTGGGTGTCAACGGTGGATTAGAGGCGGCTCTGCGCAGGGCCCGCGCCAGAGTGCGGTTGACGCGCGACTCGAGAATGGTGCGATCGAGCCCCTCTCGAGCGGCACGGATCGACGTGAACCGCCAACCGTTGA
Organism: Coriobacteriia bacterium; assembly: GCA_016938395.1. Next base: position 3,614 of record JAFGUS010000017.1, read on the forward strand.
TGATGATCGAGAGCGCGAGCGCGCGCGCATCACCTTCGACGATCACGGACACGGGAACCGCGCGCGAGCGCGAGGCCATCGCCAGTCCGGCGACCGTTCGCTCGTACGCGCGAAGGGCGTCACGGAAGTAGGCGGCCTGTTCGAACTCCTCGCCACGCGCAAGACGGTCCCGCATCTTCTGGAGGAGTTCGCGGGTGTGCTCGGGGGAATCGTCCAGGGCGGATATCGCGGCGGAGACGCGCGTCCGGTACCGGTCCGCGCCGGCGGCGTAAACGGCCTCGGCGGGGCATGTGCCACGGTCGCGGAGCGAACACCGCTGCCCGCGGCATTCGGAGACCGTCCGCCTGCAGCGGCGCAGACCGTGGAGGCGGGAGAGGGCTTCAGCGGTCGTGGTCGCGGCCCAACGGTTCGTGAGAGGACCGAAGAGGAGTCCGCTCTTGAGGCGGCGCCGGGTGACCTGGATCGCCGGGTAGGCGGCCTCGGTGTCCAGATGCAGGTAGATCGGGGCCCTCGGGGTCGTCGTGTTGTGGTTGTACTCGGGCCGATAGCGGTAGCGCAGGTGTGTCTCGAGCAGCTGCGCATCCAGGGGGGAGACGCAGCCGATGTGCTGTACCGCCTCGGTCACAGCCGCCGGCGAATCGCCATCGCCTGATGTGGCATAGAAGTGCGACCTGACCTTGGTGCGCAGGTTGCGTGCCCTCCCGACGTAGATGACCGCTCCGCACGCGTCCCTGAACAGGTACACGCCGGGCTCGTCAGGGATGTTGGTTGCAAGCGGCAACTTCACCGCGAGATCGCTCGCTTCGGCGATGCCGCACAGCCGCGCGGTCTCTCCCGCGGTGGTGATACCGCGTTCCGCAAGCTCGGGCACCATCGCGATCAGTATCTCCGCGGTCGCGACGGCATCGGGCAGAGCCCGATGGTTAGGGACGGTCGGCACAGCGTAGAACGCGGCCAGATCCCGCAGGTTGTTGCGCTCCATCTCAGGGTGCAGTGCGCGCGCGAGACACAGCGTGTCCAGCACGGGGCGTGGGAACGGGGCACCGCTCACGAGTTCGCACTCGTAGTCAAGGAAGCCGAGGTCGAAGCGATGGTTGTGGGCCACGAGAACAGCGCCGTCCGCGAACAGCGCGAAGGCCCGCACGACCTCCTCGACGGACGGCGCCTGGGCGACCATCGCCTCGCCGATGCCGGTGAGGCGCTCGATCGCCGCGGGGATGGGTTCGGTGGGATGGACGAGCGCGGAGAAGGTGCTGACCACGGCGCCGCCCTCGATCCGGGCTGCGCCGATCTCGATGATCGATGAAGAGCCGGGGCGGCATCCTGTCGTCTCGATGTCAACGCTGACGAAGGGCCCATCGGCGAGGAGCGTGGGTGCGAGCATACAGCTTCCGTCGTGTTGTGGTGTTCCGGACAATCCTACCACGGAGCCCGCATTCGACCGCCCGCAGACGGCCCGCATGGCATATCATAGGGCGGTGTCCGCACTGCTCCGACGCGATCATGCGAGGTGTGAGGATGGCTTTCTTCGTACTCGACAAAGACAGCGCCAGCGGGTCACTCCTGCTTCCGATCGACGGGGTGTTCGCCACGCGTGAAGAGGCGCTCAGTGCTCTCTCGGCGGCGGTCGCCGCGGGTGAGGCGACGGTCCGCGGCCAGGTGTTCGTGGTCGATCTGGACACCGCGCTCCCTGTACTCGTCATGCCCACGCCTGTGGTCTCACCTGTGGAGCCGGCCGGTGGGCCGGCCGTGGACGAGGAGCCCGAGCCCGAGCCCGAACC
>JAFGUS010000158.1 GCA_016938395.1 Coriobacteriia bacterium
GGAACAGCTCCTGCGCCACGCGATAGCCGAGCGCGACGACGTGCGAGGCGGCCTGGACCTCGCCCCGCCGGTAGTGCCGACCACCGGCAAGCTCGTTCGTGAAAACATCCGCGCCCTGCTCGCCGCCGCCGGCGACCACCACCCTGAGCGACCGGTTCCCGGCCTTGACCACCGCGCCGGCGCTCAAGACGGGAGATATCCCGCTCGCGCCTTCCACACGTCGCTGGAGCGTCTCCACATCTTCGAGCGTGAAGCGTCGTCCCGGAGGTCCGCCGCTCCCGCCCATCGAGGCATCGTACTGACCTGGCATGACGAACAGCAGGTTCGAGCCGAGTCCCTCGAGCGAGCCCGTGACCATGTCCTGGACACCCGTACCGATGCCGATGAGCAGGATCACGGCTGCTACGCCGATGATCACGCCGAGCATCGTGAGCAGGCTCCGCGCCTTGTTGGCGGCAAGCGCTCGAAATGCGATCCGGAAGCTCTCGGCGAAGTTCACTGCCGATCACCGGCCTCATCCAGAGCAGCCCGCTCCTCGGAGGCGATTATGCGATCGGTCACGACCGCATCACTCCGTACGCGCCCGTCAAAAACGTCGATGACGCGCTCCGCGTGACGCGCGATGCGGGTGTCGTGAGTCACGAGTACCACGGTGATGCCCTGCTCGTGCAACTCCTGCAAGGTCCTCATGACCTCGATGCCCGAGCGGGAGTCGAGATTGCCGGTGGGCTCATCGGCGAGCACGATGCTCGGGCTGTTCACGAGCGCCCGGGCGATCGCGACCCGCTGTTGCTGCCCACCCGAAAGCTGGCTCGATGTGTGCCCTAAGCGGTCGCCGAGGCCCACGCGTTCGAGCGCCTCCCGCGCCCGCCGCGAGCGCTCCGCCCCGCCGACCCCGCCGTAGACGAGCGGGAGTTCCACGTTCGCCATGGCGCTGGTACGCGGGAGCAGGTTGAACGCCTGGAACACGAAGCCGATATGCCGGTTCCTGAGCGTCGCGAGCTCGTTCGGCGACATCCGGGACACGTCCTCGTTCTCGAGGATGACCTGTCCGCTCGTCGGCCGGTCGAGAAGGCCGATGATGTGCATGAGCGTCGACTTGCCCGAGCCCGATGGCCCGATGATCGAGACCATCTCGCCCGCCCGGATGGCGACGCTCACGCCGCTCAGGGCGTTCACCTCGATGTGCTCGAGCGCATACGTCTTGGTGACGTCTCTCGTTTCGAGCACGGTCCTCTTGTCTGACTGCGGCATGGACACCGCTTATTCCGCCCGGACCTTCGTGCCGTCCTCAAGGTCGGTGACCCCGCTCACGATCACGCGGTCGCCTTCATCGAGCCCGCCGAGGATCTCGACGCTCGTGTCGGTGAGGCGACCGACCTCGATCTCGACCCGCCGTGCGCGTCCATCCCGGACTGCATATACGTACGACGCACCGGCCTCCTCGAGCAGCGCCTCGATCGGCATGGTGATCGCCTCGCCGATGGTCTCGATCCAGATCTCCGCCGAGCCGTTCATCCCTAGCAGAACCGGCTCGTCGTTGACCCTGAAGCGCGCGTGGATCGGAAACGCGGTGCCCCCGGTGGGCGTCAGCACCGACTCGACACCCACGCGGTCCACCTCGGCTTCGAACTGCACATCGGAAGCCCATTGAGTTCGATGATCGTCTTCATGCCCGGCTCGACCCGCGCGATGTCGGTCTCGTCCACCTGCGCGGTGAACAGCAGCGACTCGAACGACACGATCGCGAACGGTGCTGACGCCGGGGTGACCGATGCGCCCGGGGTCGGACCCACCGAGCCGCCCACTGCGCCACCGAGGCCGGATAGTGCGGACGCCGCCCCGGTATTGAAGACGACCACGCCGTCGACCGGCGCGACGATCACCGCCCGCTGCAGTATGTCGTTCGCGAGTCCGCGCGCCGCATCCGCCGCATCGATCGCGGCGTCGGCTGAGTCCACGGCGCCCGAGACATCGGAGGCCTTACGGAGTGCATCTCGCTGCGAGAGCGCGCCGAGGTAAGCGGCATAGGCCTGGTCGCGCGCCATCTTCGCC
>JAFGUS010000159.1 GCA_016938395.1 Coriobacteriia bacterium
GAGCGGGTTCCAGCCGTAGGTGGTGGTGCCTTGAGGCGAGGCGGCGGACGTGCGCCGGCCGTAGAGGTCGTGGGTGTAGGTGGTGACGACCGAGCCGGTCGTGGCGCTCGTGAGTCGGTCGTCGGCGTCTGAGACGAAGGTGGTGGTTGTGCCACCTTGCGTCTTGCTGGTCAGGTTGCAGGCGGCGTCCCACGCGTAGGTGGCCGACGTGGCGCCCTCACCGGTGCGGCCCCAGGAGGCGAGACGCCCTGCGGGGTCGTAGGAGTAGGTGTCGGCGTAGTCGTAGGCCGTGCCGTCCCCTGCGTAGGCGACCGATGCGACGCGGTCGCGGGTGTCGTAAGAGAGCCGCGACTCGAAGAGGTCGGAGTAGCTGCCCGAATCAGACCACCTCCTCCCCGCGCGTATCGCCGCAAGACGCCCGGCGACATCGTAGGAGCGGGTGAGAAGCGCGCGCTCGGAGGCCAGCTGGGTGATCCCGCGGGTATCCGAGCTCATCTGCCAGGTGAGACCGGCTGCAGCGAGCGAGCGCTGTTCGCCCGTTGTGGCGTAGGTGTTGGTGATGGTGAGGCTTGAGCCGAAGGCGGTCCGGGTGACCTGCGTCGGCTGGTCCGCCAGGTTGTAGGCCACGGCGAGAGAGGCGGTGCCGGCCGGGCCGGTGCTCGAAAGGCCGGTCACGCGGTCTAAGGCGTCGTAGGTAAGGGCGGTCGAGCCGGTGACAGCGCCTGTAAGCGCGGTGCCGGTCACGCGTGAGGCGAGGTCGTAAGAGGTCGTGAGCGCCGCGTAGGGCGTGCCGGTGGCGTCGTGGTAGGTGGTCTCACCCACGCGCCCGAGCCCGTCGTAGGTGACACTTGTCGCCGTCACGGTGGGCTCTGTGCCCTGAGCGGGCGCGAGCGTGGCGGTCACCCGGCCGAGCGCCTCGTAGGTGGCGGTCTCGAGGCGGGTCTCGACGAGCACGCTCCCCCATTCATGCGGTTACATCCGCGGGCTGTGAGGATGCAGCTGGACGCTTGAGGCAAATGCTAGCATCGCCGGAACACCATAAGTAGAGCGACCCTACTCAGAAACCGTCACGTTTGTTGCACAGGGACCACACTCGGCCCGGGCAGGCTGTGCCCCACACCCGCTACCGCACCACGCCCGCCACCCGCTCGAACACCTCGGCGTACCGCGGCACGAGAGCCTGGAACGTATATCGCTCGGCCAGTGCGCGGGCGCTCCCGGGCGCAGGGCGCTCCAGAAGCGCACTTCGCAGCCGGGCCACCAGCTCCTCGTGAGAGCGGAACCGCGCCTCAGCCGGATAGAGCTCCGGATACGCCAGGCTATCGGGCACAAGCGGCGCACACCCCGCGTAGCAGGCCTCGATCATCGCCAGGCCGAAGAACTCGTTCTTGGCAGTTGAAACCGCGATGTCCGAGCTCGCCAGGAGTCGCGCGTAGGCATCGCGAGATTCCGGCTCCCCGAGGTGCATCAGTCGATCGCAGAGTCCTGCGGCCGCCTCGGCAACCATCGCCTCGGTCTCGCGGAATGATTGGCCGGCGACGGCCACCTCGAAGTCGAGTCCTTCGGCCGCAAGCGCACACACTGCGGCGAAGAACGCCTCCGGGTCCTTGTCGTGCTCCCAGCGGTGCGGCCACACCACACGTGGGCGCGGACCGCGTACCGGATGCACGGCGTCGAACGGCGCGGGGTCGAAGGGCGGCGGGAGCACCTCGGAGCGCTCGGCGATGCGCTCGGCAACTCCGGCAGGCCGGTGGTCCGGGAACTCTCGCAGAAAGCCCGGGATCTCCGCTACGAAGCCCTCGAGGTTGTAGCGCGTATTGAACAGGCACCGGTCGGCGGCAAGCGCGCTCGTGATGTTGGTGAGCGCGAACTGGTAGTCCCACTCGGCGGTGTGCCGGTTGGGGTAGAGCAGCTGGTTTTCGTGGAAGTAGACGATGCGCGGGATGCCGGCCACGGCGTCGCCCGCGAGCGCGACGAACTCGGCGAGGTTGATGAAGGTGCTCGCGTAGATGAGGTCCCACGCCTGGCGCGCGCGCGGGCGGGCGGGCGCGCTGCCGGGGCGCTCTCCTACTGTCGGCGTCTCGCCGTCCGGATGTGCCTCGCGCCATGCGTGCGCGAGCGCCCGTGCTCCCTCGGCCATGGTGATCGCCGCGCCGCGCATCCGCCACTTCCACTTTCGAGCGGGAAGGGTGAGGAGGTCGAAGGAGAAACCGAGCGGTGTGAGACGCTCGATGAGACCGTCGAGCACGGCCCGGTGCGAGCCGCCATAGTACGGCTCGAGTGCGAGCACACGAAGGCGGGGCGCCGGATCTGCGGTCACATCGCAGCCCTCCGTCCAGGCCCCCGCGACCGGCCCTCGGTCGAACACCGCGGTGTGGTCCATCCCTTCACGCCCCCATCGACACGAATGCCCCGGCGCCGGGAGATACGGCTACGGGGCACCGGGTGCGAACCGTGCGGCCGAAGGTTACTTGTAGCTGTCCTTCACGCGCTCGTAGCTCACGTCGCCGCCCGCGATCTCGTCGAGTGCGAGTGTGAGCGGTTTGGTGCTCGTGATCTGCGCGATCTGCGGCGCCTGCATGGTGAGCAGCGCCTGGTCGCGGACGCCGTGGATCATGTCGTTGATCTGGCGCGCGCGCTTGGCGGCGACGATGCACAGGGTGTACTTCGAGTCGACCTTGGAGAGCAGCAGGTCTACCTCGGGCTTGATGACCATCAGGCGTGTCCTTCTTCCGGGTGGAGGGAGCTGATGATGCCCACGAGCTCATCGGTGGCCCGGGCAACATCATCGTTTTCTACCACATGGTCGTACGTTCCCACAAGTTCGAGCTCGCGCACGGCGGTAGCCAGACGGGTCCTGACCTGCTCGTCCGTCTCGGCGCCGCGCTTGCGGATCCGGCGCTCCAACTCATCCATCGACGGCGCGATGATGAACACGAGCACCGCCTCGGGCATGAGTTCTTTGACCTGGAACGCGCCCTGCGGATCGATCTCCAAGATCACGTCACGTCCCGAGGCCAAACTCTCCTCCACCGTAGCGCGGAGCGTGCCATAGCGGTTGCCGTGCACCTCGGCCCATTCGAGGAACTCCCCCGCCTCCACACGGCGGCCGAACTCCTCGGCCGTGAGGAAGATGTAGTCCTCGCCGTCAAGCTCGCGGGGCCGCGGCGCGCGCGTGGTGGCCGAAACGGACACCGAAAGGCAGGGGACCCTGGCAACCAGGCGGTCGACCAGAGTCCCTTTTCCCGCGCCCGAGGGCCCGGAGATGATGATGAGTGCGCCCCGCTGCATCGTGTGGGCGCGCGCTGTTCAGCCCAGCTTCTGCATGAGCAGCTCGCGCTGGCGGGCGCCGAGGCCCTGCACGCGGCGGCTCGGGGAGATCTCGAGTTCGCTCATGATCTTGGCGGCCTTGGCCTTGCCGTAGCCGGGGAGGCTCTCGAGAAGCGTCGAGACCTTCATGCGCGCGACGATCGGGTCGTCCGCCTTCTTCATGACCTGGGCGAACGTCATCGAGCCGCCCTTGATCTTCTGGCGCAGCTCGGCGCGCTCCTGGCGAGCCTTCGCGGCCTTCTCCAGGGCCTTCTTGCGGTCGGCCTCGGAAAGAATCGGCAAAGCCATGGTTCCTCCTCGCGTCTGGTACAGCAGTGTCAGCGGAATCCCCGCATCGTGATGTGTCCCGAGCGCAGACCCTCATCCGCGCAAGAACAGACTCGATGTTACCCCTGACCTGCGAGAATGCCAACCCTTAGTTACACGAGCCGGCGACTTCCCGGTGAATCGATGGGCGTTCCTGCCGCGCAGAGCGGGCAATCCGGTGGCTCCATAGACTCGACCTCGAGTTGAAGGAGCGGCATGAACTCGGCATCGAACGCCTTCTTACCGCCGCGGTCGATGATGCTCGTGACGGCGACAACTTCCCCGCCCGCGCCGCGCACGAGATCGACGACCTCGGCCACGCTGCCACCGGTTGTGACCACGTCCTCCACAACGAGCACGCGCTCGCCCGGCTCGACCGAGAAACCGCGGCGGAACGTCATCGCACCGTGCTGGCGCTCGCTGAAGATGAACCTCACCCCGAGTGCACGGGCTACGGCAAAGCCGATGATGATGCCGCCGACGGCGGGCGCGGCCACCATGTCCACGCCACGCCCGGAAACACGGGCGGCCATCGCTTCGGCGAGCCGGGTGGTGAGCGCCGGGTCCTCAAGCACGCGCGCGCACTGCACGTACGTGTCCGAGTGCCGGCCGCTCGTGAGCTGGAAGTGACCGTGCAGGATGGCGCCCGCCTCACGCAGCGCGGCAAGCACGTCGTTCTCGGTGAGGGTCATGATGCAAGCTCCTTCACGATGGCCTTCACGGCCTCCACGGGATCGGGCGCAGCAGTGATAGGCCGACCGATGACGAGGTGCGACGCGCCCGCGGCCACCGCCTCGGCAGGCGTTGCCACGCGCGCCTGGTCACCCGACTCGGTACCGGTGGGCCGCACGCCCGGCGTGACGACGAGCGCGTCGGGGCCGAGCAGCTCGCGGATGGAGCTCGCCTCCTCGGGCGAACAGACCACGCCGCTCAAGCCCGCGTCCCGGGCGGACGCGGCGAGGAGCGCCACCTGCTCCGCCGGAGAGCGGTCCACACCCACCTCGGCGAGGCCGTCGGCATCCAGACTCGTGAGCACGGTGACCGCGACGACCGCCGGCGGAGCGGTGTTGAACTTGGCGGCAGCCGACGCGGCGCCCGAGACGGCCGCCTCCAACATCGCCCTGCCGCCCGAGGCGTGTACGGTGATCATGTCGGCGCCCACGCGAGTGAGCGCACGCGCAGCGCCCTCCACCTGGTGCGGGATGTCGTTGAGCTTCAGGTCCACGAACACCTTGAAGCCGAGGGAGCGCAGCTCGCGCACGATCGCGGGACCGTTCGCGTAGTAGAGGGTCATGCCCACCTTGACCCAGTCGACGTGCCCCCTGAGTGTGCGCGCCAGGTCGAGCGCCGCCTCGGCATCCGGCAGGTCGAGCGCCACGATGATCGCTGCGCGCGGCGCGTCCTTCCCACCGCTCCCTGGCGAAGCGGGACGTGCAGTACCTACGTACTCGTCATCCACGGAGTGCTCCCGTCAGCTCGGTCACGTGCTCGATTCCTCGCTCGGCGCAGAAACGCTCGAGTCCTTCGGCCACGGCGAGTGGCGTGCGCGGGTCCACGAACGTCCCCGTTCCCACCGCGACTGCCGTGGCGCCTGCCAGCATGAACTCCACCGCATCCTCGGCGCACGCGATGCCGCCCATCCCCACCACCGGGATCGAGACGGCGCGCGCCACCTGCCACACCATGCGCACCGCCACAGGCCGGATCGCCGGGCCCGACAGGCCGCCCACGCCGCGCGCGAGGCGCGGGCGGAACGTGTTCGTGTCGATCGCCATGCCGAGGAGCGTGTTGATGAGGCTCACAGCGTCGGCACCCTCGGCCTCAACCGCACGTGCGACCTCGGAGATGTCGGTGACATTAGGGCTCAACTTCACGATGAGGGTCTTGTCGGTCACTGCCCGGACGGCCCGCGTGACCTGCGCCGCTGCGGGACACGAGGTTCCGAACGCCATGCCGCCCTCGTCCACGTTGGGGCACGAGATGTTCACCTCGAGCGCCGAGACAACCGGCTCTGCATCGAGGCGCTCGGCCACCGCCGCGTACTCCGCAACGCTGTGGCCGACGAGGTTCACGATCACGGGAACGTCCTGCGTGGCGAGCCACGTCAGGTCGCCGGCGCAGAATGCCTCGACGCCCGGATTCTGCAGGCCGATCGAGTTGAGCATGCCCGAAGGCGTCTCGGCGATGCGCGGACTCTCGTTCCCTGCCCACGGGTGGGGCGAGACGCCCTTGGTGACGAGCGCGCCGAGGCGTGAGAGGTCCATGAAGTCGGCATACTCGCGCCCCGAGCCGAAGGTGCCCGACGCGGTCATCACCGGGTTGCGCATCTCGAGCGCGCCGAGATGCACGCGCATGTCCACGGCGTGGGTCATGACGCCTCCTCCGCCGGATCAGACGACGCGCCCGGCGCAGTATCCCCGTCCGCCTCCGGGTCCTCGGCCGGCTCCCACAGCACCTCGGCAGCGTCGAACACCGGGCCGTCGACGCACGCGCGCTTCCGGCCGTGCACCGTTGAGACCACACACGAGAGGCACGCGCCCACGCCGCACGCCATGAGGCGCTCGAGCGACACCTGGCAGGGCACACCCGCTTCGGCGGCCTGCGCGGCCACGATGCGCTGCATCGGCTCGGGACCGCACGCGTAGATCACGTCGGGCCGGTCGACTGCGATGAGCTCCGGCGTGAGTGTCGTGACGAAGCCGCACGCGCCCTCGGTGCCGTCGTCGGTGGCGTACGCCGTGCGGCGGCAGACGCTCTCGAACAGCTCACGCGCGAGCAGGCGCGCAGCCGTGGGTGCGCCCTGCGCGAGCGTGACCGCCACGCCACGGCGCGCGAGTTCGTCGGCGAGCATGCCCATCGGGGCCGCCCCCAGGCCCCCGGCCACCAGCAGCGCGTGCGCCACGCCCTCGGGGATCCGCCAGCCGCAGCCGAGCGGGCCGATCGCGTCCATCACCGAACCGGGCTCGGCCCCGGCGAGCACGCGCGTGCCGCGACCGACCACCTGGTAGAGGATCTCGACGCGCCCGGCGCCGGCGCGGAAGACCGAGAACGGGCGGCGCAGAATGAAGTCGGCACCCTCGGCGATGCGCAAGTGCACGAACTGGCCGGGCTGCACGCCCGCGGCGATGCGCGGCGCTTCGAAGGTGACGAGGCCCACGCCCTCGGCCACGCGTTCGTTGCCGAGGACTGCGACGCGCTCCACGAGCGGCGCCGGACGACCGGGGTGCGTGTGGACGTCAGCGCACGTCACTGCGGTCCGCCGTCCTCGAAGTCCTGCAGCGCGATCACGCTCAGGCCCCCGCGCTTGATCGCGTCGATCGCCTGCGCGCTCGCCTGCGCGGCCGCAAGCGTGGTGATGTTGCTCACGCCGTGCTGCACCGCGGCAGTGCGGATATGGTAGCCGTCCGAACGCGTCTCGCGCCCGAACGGAGTGTTGATCACGAGCTGCACCTCGCCGTTGACGATGGCGTCCACGATGTTCGGCCGCCCCTCGTGCACCTTGCGCACCTCGTCGACGGGCACCCCGGCCGCGCGCAGGAGCCGCGCGGTACCGCGCGTGGAGAGGATCCGGAAGCCGAGGCTCTGGAGGTGCCGCGCCACCGGCACGATCGCCCGCTTGTCGCGGTCGCAGACCGAGACGAACGCGGTGCCCTCGGTGGGAAGCGAGTAGTCGATGGCGAGCTGCGACTTGGCGTACGCGCTCGGGAAGTCGAACGCCACGCCCATGACCTCGCCGGTCGATTTCATCTCCGGCCCGAGGATGCTGTCGGTCCCCGGGAAGCGGCCGAAGGGCATGACCGCCTCTTTCACGTGGTAGCGGCCGAGCTCGCGGCTCTCGGCTGGCAGGCCCATGGTCTCAAGTGTCTCCCCCGCCATCACGCGCGCCGCCACCTTGGCGAGCGGTACCCCCGTGGCCTTGCTCACGTACGGCACAGTCCGGCTCGCGCGAGGGTTGACCTCGAGCACGTAGACCTGCTCGTCCTTCACCGCGAACTGCACGTTCATCAGGCCGCGCACGCCGAGCGCCAGCGCGAGCGCCCGCGTGTGCCCGGCGATCGTCGCGAGCGTCTCGTCACCGAGCGAGAACGGCGGGATGCAGCAGGCCGAGTCGCCCGAGTGGATGCCCGCCTCCTCGATGTGCTCCATGATGCCGCCGATGTAGACCGTCTCGCCGTCGCAGACGGCGTCC
>JAFGUS010000160.1 GCA_016938395.1 Coriobacteriia bacterium
GAGCGGGTTCCAGCCGTAGGTGGTGGTGCCTTGAGGCGAGGCGGCGGACGTGCGCCGGCCGTAGAGGTCGTGGGTGTAGGTGGTGACAGAGGCACCCGCGTGGCCGTGACTCGACGGCACTGGTGTCCGCCTGTGACGGGCCGAGTGACATGCTGTCTGGGACGACTCTCGCCCGGTCCGGTTGTTCATCGCGGCTGTGAACCCGCCCTATCCGAGCGCACGGACACGGATCGCATGCGAATCAGCCAACAGACGCCGAGCACGACCGCCAACCCGATGGCCGACCCCGCTATGAGGAGTCGAACCGCCGCACCATCTGGTCTGACGGTCGTCAGCACCCAGACACCGACTCCTTGGTTCGCAAGCGCGAAGCCGCAGAACACGCCGGCGCGCCGCCACAGAAGCAGCCCGCGTTCCAGGTAATCGACCCAACATGCGATCGCCACAGACACCCACGCAAACCACGCGACGGGGATGACCACCGCACTCATCGGTGGTCATCCCCGTCAGGCGCAGACGCGCTACCTTCGAGGTCTTCAGCCTGCTCGGACTTCACGGCATCGGCACTGACACCTGGCGCACGCCAGATGCCGCGTGTCCTCCAAAGGTGGATGGCGCCCGCGATGGGGATACCAACGATCAGCCACCAGAAGAGACCGGACGCATAAATCACGACCGCGCTCAGATCGCCTCTGACGCTGCCGAGTATGTACGCGCCCAGAAGCGCGCTCATCGTTACGGCCCCCAGGCGAGGATTCCAGCGCAACGTCCGGCGTGCGGGGTGCTCGGGGTCCGTCGCACCGATTGCCAGTATGGCTGCCGCCGCAGCCCAGCCCACTAGTACCACGATCCACTCTGCGGTCTCCATCAGTCCCTCCAGAAGGCCAGAAACCGAGTAGACGAGTCGGACTCGATCAGACATCCGCCTGCAACTACCATCGATGCGGCAAGCGGCAGCAGGGCGTACCCGGCCCCGGCACCGGCGAGACTGCCACCACCCGTAACCACCGCGCCGACCGTTCCACCGAAAATCAAGTGAATGCTCGCCAAGCCAAGGTACACGCCTGCCACAACGAAGAGAAAGCCCGTGCTGCCCTGGCCGAAGGCCATCGCGAGACTCTGAGATGCCTCCGGGGCATCCTCGACGTAGAAGTCAGGCATGGCGGCAGCTATCCCCTGCATCTCCCGCTCGCGCATCGCAGCCGCACGGACCTGGGCCTCGCGTGCCGCCGCCTCGGCGCGACGGGTGTTCGCACCGGCGTGCGTCTGCGCGGTCCTGGCCGCAGCGGCCGTGCGGTCGCCTTTGGTCGCGGGGTCGTGGTTGTAGTAGTAGTCCCACGCGCCCCACTCCACGTCGGTAACAGCCCCGGTCGGGTCGTACGAGTTCACCGGGTCGCCCGCGCAGTAGGTGTAGCGGTTGAGAGAGAGCGGGTCTCCCGCAACAGGCGGCGCGGGGTCGGGTGAGAGGAAGCGGGCCGTGGCCGGGTCGTAGGAGCGCGCGGGCAGGTAGTAGAGGCCGGTCGCGGTGTCATGGTAGTAGGCGCGGTAGCGGAGCGGGTTGCGCATCGCGATCGGGTCGCTTCCGGCAACCGAGGCGACCGCCCCGAAGGCGTCGTAGGAGTAGCGGGCGACGACCGAGCCGGTCGGGTTCGTGATCGCCGCCACCGAACCCTGTGCGTCGGTGTGGTAGCTCAAGACCTCGGCGGGTGCGCCGGGTGTGGTGCGCTCGACCGCGAGCGGGGTGCCGTCGGGGGCGAAGACGTAGCGGTAGAGCGTGCCGTCGCTGTCGCGCTCGGAAGATAGGCGC
>JAFGUS010000161.1 GCA_016938395.1 Coriobacteriia bacterium
CTTTGCGTAGGCATCGAGGGCGGCGTACGGGTCGCCCTCGAGCAGGTAGAGGAACCCCGCGGTGAGGTAGGAGCCCGGGATGTCCACACTTGCGAGCGCGCGCGATTCGCACGTGCCGATGGCGGCGGCGATCGCAGGCGCCGCGGCCGACGTCGGACTCAGGTCGTTGCCGAGTGCGATCTGATACTCGAGGTAGCCGGCGAGCGCGTGAGGGTCGTCCGGCAACGCCTCGAAGGAGCGCTCGAAGGCCTCCTGCGCCTTGCGGTCGTCCACGCCGCGCCACGACTCCGCGAGCGCCAGGAGCGCCGGCGCCCCGGCATCCGGATCTCCGGCGGCCTTCTCGAGCAGCGCCTGGCCGCGCCGGTACGTCGCGCCCTTGGGAGCACCCCGTCCCTTGCCACAGTAGGCGATGCCGAGCTCTCGCAGAACGGGCGACTCGCCCGAGCGCTCGAACGGAGACAGCGCGTCGATGGCGTCGGCCCACGACTCGGCGGCGTTCGCCACACCGGCGAGGCGAAGAGCCAGACCTACGTTATCCGGGTCGTTCTCCCGAACGAAGCGCAGCAGCTCGAGCTCCTCGGCCATCTGCTCGCGCGTCATGTACGCCTTGTAGGAGGAGACGAACCGCCGCATGTCGGCGTGAACGCGCGACATCGCACCGTCGGCCGTCTCCAGGATGGCGGCCAGGCGCGCATACTCCCGCCGCCACACCTCGGGCGCCTCGAAGCCGCCCTTGTACAGAAGATCGTGGCCCACATCGGCCCACGCGTGCTGCAGGAGCGTGCGCACCTGGATCTCGGCACGCGGGTTGGACATCCCACGCTTCCCGCCGTAGAGACGCGCCGGGACCTTCACGGGGACGTCTTTGGTGGGGAACACGCCGGGCCTGAAGGTGACGATGTAGTGAACGGAGCGGTAGCCGAACTCGGCCGTCTTCAGACGCCTGCCGATGTCTTCCGAGTTGGCCCAGTCGATCTCGAAGTGCTCCTCGATGAACCGAGAGATCCGCTCGACCTGCGCGTGCGTGTGCACGATGATGCGTCCACCGCACAGGTCGGTGAGCTGATCGGCCGGACGGCGGTACTTGCGGCACTTGCGCAGGCATTTCTCGGCGAAGCTGGGAATGCCCTTGGCGCGCACCTGCACGATGGCAAGCGGCGCGTACAAATCGGCGGCGTGCTGCAGC
>JAFGUS010000162.1 GCA_016938395.1 Coriobacteriia bacterium
CTGGGAGGGCGGGCGCCTCTCTTCCGAGCGCGACAGCGACGGCACCCTCTACCGCTACGTCTTCGCCCCCGACGGCACCCCGCTCGCCCTCGAGCGCACCACACCCGGCGCACCCGCCGAGGTCCTCAGCTACCACACCGACGCACAGGGTTCGGTCGTGGCGATCACGGACCCGACCGGCTCGATCGTCGCCTCCTACCGCTACGACGCCTTCGGGGCCGTGACCTCGGCTACCGGAAGCGACCCGATCGCGGCGCGCAACCCGCTCCGCTACCGCGCCTACTACCACGACACCTCAACCGGTCTCTACTGCCTGCCCGCCAGATACTACGACCCGGCAACCGCGCGGTTCTTATCGCAAGACCCCGCGCCGCCTGTTGCGGGAGACCCGCTCAGCCTCAACCGCTACACCTACTGCGCTGGGGACCCGGTGAACTTCACCGACCCTGACGGCGCCCGGCACGAGGCGGGCTCGGGTGTGGGCGGGCCTGTGGCGACCGAGGCGATCGAGTACGCCAGGCGCGGCGACATGGATGCGGCGACCGCTGTTCAGGCCGCCTACCGTGACGGGCTCCAGGACGGCTACGCTGCCGGCTACGACTACGACCGGGCGCACGCCCTTGCCGAGCGCGCGGCGCAGGAGGATGCCAAGCGTCGCAGTTGGGCTCTCACGAGTCCACACGAGGATCCAACGGGGTTCATGTTCTCGACAGTCGGCATGACGTGTGACCTGCTGGCGATTGCTACCGCAGAGTCGGTGATCGGCTCGGCGATATTCATCGGTCTTGGTTCTGCATTCGGCGTGGCAGAGGTGTTCTACACCCTGAACCGCTATCGTCAAGGACGGGCATCAAGGGGCGATCTCGCCATGGCCCTCGTGGGCGTCGTGCCCCTGCTTGGGATGTACAAGCCGCTACGCGGGATTGGCACGGTGGCGCAGGGGATCGACTATTACGACTACATCTCTGATGGTGCCGAGCTGTTCGCGACGCCCTAGGTATTCGATGCGGTGAGGAGGTTCGGTGGACGCGAGCACACAAGCGGCACTACTGACCGGCGGCATAGGCGTCGTCGCATGGGTCGTGGTGGGGATGAGCTGGGCGCTCGGTCTCAAGCGCATGGCGACACTGCCGCCCGAGACGCACCGCGCCAGGGCGTACTCCCTGGCGCGGCGCTCAGCTCTAGCCATGGTGCTGATCCTCGCGGGGGTGTGCATTGTCGCACTTCTGCCGCTGCTTGCAGATGAGTCTCTTCCTGCCTACGTGGTCCGTGACGGTGTAATCGTGCTCTTGGTCACGTTCGTGCTGTCCGCACTGAGTTTCTACGGCACGCTGATGTGGAGCACCAGCAGAATGCTCCGGCGATGGGACGCGCCTGGAGAACGGGCGCCGTCGTGACGCAAGGCGGCACCACGAAGACCACCGAGAGCGTCTGGGAGGGCGGGCGCCTCTCTTCCGAGCGCGACAGCGACGGCACCCTCTACCGCTACGTCTTTTCCCCCGACGGCACCCCGCTCGCGGTCGAGCGCACGGCCCCCGGCGCACCCGCCGAGCTCTTCAGCTACCACACCGACGCGCAAGGTTCGGTCGTGGCGATCACGAACCCGACCGGCTCGGTCGTCGCCCGCTACTCCTACGACGCCTTC
>JAFGUS010000163.1 GCA_016938395.1 Coriobacteriia bacterium
ACCGTGCTCGAGGTCGCGTTCGTAGCGTTCTGGATGGCGATGGCGTTCTACGTCGCCGCCACGGTGCTCTACGCCTACCATGTGGCCACCAAGCGCCAGGCGCTCTCGTGGTACGCGACGTTCGCCACCGGCGCGGGCTTCCTGCTGCAGACGGCGTCGATCGGACTCAGGTCCTCTGCTACCGAGGGGACCGAGCTCACCGGCGCCAACGTCCTCGTGCTCATGGCGTGGGCGCTCGTGCTCGTGTACTTCATCCTCGAGCACGTGATCAAGCGCAAGGTGTACGGAGCGCTGCTCGTGCCGCTTGCGCTCCTGCTCATGCTGGTCGCACAGCTCATGGGACTGAGCTCCGGGGTGCTCAAGGAGCTGACGCCGGAGGTTGCCGCGCTGCTCGACAGCTGGCGTGTGGGCATCCACGTCGCACTCATCGCCTTCGCCAACGCAGGCTTCGTGATCAGCGCGGTGGGGTCGCTCCTGTATCTCGCCGCCGAGCGGCAGCTCAAGAGCCGCAAGACCTCCAAACTCCTGAGCCGCCTGCCTTCGCTCGAGCAGACGGACAAGGTCGCCCGGCGATCGGTGGTGTGGGCGTTCCCGGCATACTCGGCAGGCATGCTCCTCGGCGCGCTGCGTGCCATCGAGACCGATGTGTCGCTGTGGTGGGCCGATCCTCGCGTCATCCTCTCGGGTCTCGTGTGGCTTGCTTTCGCCGGCTACCAGCTGATGCGCTGGCGGTTCGGCTGGGGTGGGCGTCCGGCGGCGTACCTGTCGCTCGTGGGGTTCGTGCTTGTGGCCATCCTCGCAGTGGTGGCACGCACGGTTCCCGCCGGCTTCCACATCTTCGGGCTCTAGGAGGCATGCGTGGTCTCGTGGGCCGATAAGCACGTTCTCGTGACCGGCGGGTCGAGCGGCACCGGACTCGCTGCCGCCGAGATCGCGGCCTCGCGAGGTGCGCACGTTTCGATCGTCGCCCGCGACATCGCCCGGCTCGAGGTGGCGCGCGAGAGCGTGTCGGCCGCTCGTGTCTCGGACAACCAACGCATCACGGCGCACTCGGCAGATGTGGCGTCGTGGGAGGCCGTCGAAGACGCGGTCCGTGATGCCGAGCAGGCCGCCGGACCGGTCGACATCCTCATCACGTGCGCCGGCTACTGCTACCCGGCCCGCTTCCTCGAGCTGCCGATCGACGAGTTCGTGGGTCAGATCGGCGTGAACCTGCTCGGCACGATCTACGCCGCACGGGCGGTGGCGCCGGGCATGGTGGCACGCGGCAGCGGGCACATCGCGATGGTATCGTCGCTCGGCGGACTCGTGGGCGTCTACGGCTACTCGGCGTACAGCCCCGGCAAGTACGGGGTGATCGGCTTTGCCGAGGTACTACGCAGCGAGATGAAGCCGCACGGTGTCGGCGTGAGCGTGGTGTGTCCGCCCAACATCGACACGCCCGGCTACGCGCGCGAGATCGCCGTCGAGCCCCCGGAGACGGCCCGCGTCAACGGCTCGACCAAGGCGGTGCCGCCCCGCCAGATCGCGCAGTTGCTCGTGGACGCCGTCGATCGTGGGCGCTTCATGGTGATCCCCGGCTTCACGAACGCGCTGCTCGGACGTGTGAACGGCCTTGCCCCCGAGGTGCTCCGCGCGTTCACCGACACGCAGGTGGCTGCTGCTCGTAAGGAGGTGGCCGAGGATGCGTAGTGATCACCTCACTGCGGCACGCGCGCTGCGTCGTCCCACGCCCCTCGCAGCACGCTGCCACCCGGGCGCCTCGGCCTCGAAAGCCGTTAGACCGGATGATATGATGATCACGTTCAGGCAAGCTCAGGTGGTGCGC
>JAFGUS010000164.1 GCA_016938395.1 Coriobacteriia bacterium
ATGTCGGAGGGTGAATCGGAGATCGTGGCCGGATTCGGCACCGACTACAGCGCGATGAAGTTCGGACTGCTGTACCTCTCCGAGTTCTCCAACACCTTCGTCGTCTCGGCCATCGGTGTGACGCTCTTCTTCGGCGGCTGGCTGCTGCCGTGGGTGCCGATGAGCTGGTACGAGGCGGTGCCGGTGCTTGCGCCGACGGTCTTCATGGTGAAGACCTACCTCGGCATCGTGCTGATGTGGTGGATCCGCGGGACGTTCCCGCGCGTGCGCATCGACCAGCTCATGGACCTCGGCTGGAAGCGGCTCATCCCGGCGGCGCTCGTGATGATCGTGCTCACCGGCGTCTTCGACAAGGCCATCGCGCCCTGGCTCGCGAAGGTGGTGGGCTAGCCATGTGGGGCATGGGACTCCTCAACGGACTGCGGCTCAGCCTGAAGAACGCCATGCGCGGGCCGATCACGGTGATGTATCCGTACGAGAAGCTCGAACTCCCCGAGCGCTCGCGCTGGGCGGTGAGGCCGACCTACTTTGCTGACGGCGCGCCCCGGTGTACCGCGTGCATGACGTGCGTCCGGACATGCCCGGACCACATCCTCACGCTCGATGTGGAGACGCGCGAGGACAAGACCAAGCACATCGAGCGCTTCGGCTACGAGGTGGGCGCATGCATGATGTGCGGGCTGTGCGTCGAGGCGTGCCCGTTCGACGCCATCACGATGAGCCACGAGTACGAGCTTGCGGTGACCGACCCGTCCGCGCTCATGGAGTACCTGATCGAGGACGTGGACGCGGCCACTAACGCGCGTCACAAGGCCGAGAGGGAAGCGACCACGGGAGGCGGTGAGCCCGATGAGTGACACGATGCCCGCGGTCGCGTTCTATCTCCTCGCGTTCGCCGCGCTTGGCGGGGCCGTATCGATGATGTCTACCCGCAACGTGGTGCACGCCACGGTGTGGCTGCTTGAGGTCATGCTGGCCACCGCCGGGATCTACCTGTTGCTGGACGCCGAGTTCCTCGCGCTCGTCCAGGTGCTCGTCTATGCGGGTGCGGTGGCCGTGCTCACGCTGTTCACGGTGATGCTCACACTCCGCCGCCGCGAGGATGCGGTGCGGCCGTTCCCGGTCGCCTGGGGTTCGCTCGCCATCGCCGCGCTTTTCACGGGAGGTATTCTCTTCGCGATAACGCGCTCGGGGCTCGGCGCCACCGTGGTGCCGCTGACGGATTCGGGTGTCGAGATGTTCGGCCGCGAGATGTTCACCACATGGATGGTGCCGTTCGAGATCGCATCGCTCGTGCTCCTGGCCGCGCTCATCGGCGCGGTGTGGTGGACGGGGGGTGAGGACCGGTGACGGTCGGTCTCCCGCACCTGCTCACTCTGGCGGCGATGCTCTTCGGTATCGGCCTGTATGGCGCCCTGTCGCGCAAGAACGCCGTTCACGTGATGATGTCGCTCGAGCTCATGGCGAACGCTGTG
>JAFGUS010000165.1 GCA_016938395.1 Coriobacteriia bacterium
ACGCACATGAACACGAACGTGATCGGCATCTTCTTCCACAGGCCGCCTGTGTGATACAGGTCGAGCGAGTGCGTGCGGTAATAGACGGCGCCCACGCCGAGGAAGAGACAGGCCTTGAACAGCGCGTGGTTCACCACGTGGTAGAGGCCGCCCGCCACCCCCATCGCGCCGTGCGCGCCGAGGTAGCCGGCCGCGCCGATGCCGGCGAGGATGAACCCCATCTGGCTCACGCTATGGTAGGCGAGCATCCGCTTGGCGTTGGACTGCTGAAGCGCCAGGAAGACGCCGATGAACATCGTGGCGATGCCGATCCAGAGCACCACGAGCCCGAGCTGCTCGGAGAAGTGCCAGAGGTGTTCCTCGATGTGCTCGGCCACTTCGGGTCGGAAGAGCGCGGTCACCACGCGGAAGATGCCGTACGCACCGGCCTTGATCATCACGCCGGACAGCAGCGCGCTTGCCGGCGCCGGTGCCACCGGGTGTGCGTCGGGGAGCCACACGTGGACGGGCACCATACCGGCCTTCACGCCGAAGCCGATGATCAGCAGGATCGCCGCCGCCCAACGGAGCACTTCGTCTCCGTGGCCCGCGGGAAGCGGTTCGAGTGCGCCGCTTCCACCGAGGGCGAACGTCAGGAAGATGCCACCCATGAGCGCGAAGCCGCCGATCACGGTCATCCAGAAGTACTTGCCGGACGCCTTCTTCGCCTCGTCCGTCTCGGTGTGGATGACGAGCAGGAACGCGACAAGCCCCAGTGCCTCGAAGAACAGGTAGAGCGTCACCAGGTCGCCCGCGAGCACCACGCCAAGGTTCGCGGCGAGCACCACAAGCGTGGTGGTGTGGTAGCGGTCGTGCTTCTTCTCGTGTTTCAGGTAGTCGAGCGAATGCAGGGTGGCGGCGAACCACACGAAGGACGTGAAGATGGCGAACAGCATCGAGAACGAGTCCACGGTGAAAGTGAGCTCGCCAAGAAGCGCGGGAACCACGCTTTGGATACGGTGGTGCTCGGCGATCAGCGGGATGAGTCCGACGGCGCCGAGGAGTGTGATCGCC
>JAFGUS010000166.1 GCA_016938395.1 Coriobacteriia bacterium
GTGTACCACGTCCACCCGCCGCGGCCCACGTGCGCCTCGGCGGCGTAGACGTCCGCCGCGATCGCGTAGGGCTCCACCTTGTACCGTGCAACGGCGGCAGGGTCGAGGGCGTGATTGACCGGGTTGATGAGGTCGAGGAGCGAGACGGCCTCATCACCGTCTCCGAGACGCGCGTAGGCCAGTGCTACCCAGATCGCCGCGTGCGTGTACTGGCCACCGTTCTCGCGGACGCCAGGCACGTAGCCTTTGATGTAACCGGGATCGTGCTCCATGTGGTCGAACGGCGGGGTGAGGAGCTTGATCAGGCCGTCCTCCCAGCGAACGAGCTGCCCCTCGGCCGACTCCATCGCGCGCCGCGCGCGCTCCGGATCGCCCTGGCCGGACAGGACGGACCATGCCTGTGCGATCGCGTCGATGCGGCACTCCTCCGACGATGCGCTGCCGAGCGGCGTGCCGTCGTCGAAGAACGCGCGCAGGTACCACGCGCCATCCCACGCGCTGCGGTCCACCGCCGCGACGAGCTCGGAGGCGCGGCGTATGAGGTCGCCGGCGCGGTCCTCGTCGCCGCGGACTCCACACACCTCGGCGAACGAGCGCATGACCACGTCGAGGAACCACGCCATCCAGACGCTCTCGCCCGAGCCGCCGATGCCGACCCGGTTCATGCCGTCGTTCCAGTCGCCTCCGCCCATGAGCGGCAGGCCGTGGGGCCCGAGGGGTGCCAAGTCGAGCGCGGCAATACAGTGGTCGTAGACGGTAGCCACGCGCAGCGACGGGCTCGGGTGCAGGTAGAGATCCTCGCGATCGTCGGGGATGGGCGGACCCTCGAGGTACGGGGTCTCGACGTCGAGCACCGAGTGGTCACCGGTGGCGCGGACGTACTCGGCCACCACGAAGGGCAGCCAGTGGCGGTCGTCGGAGAAGCGCGTGCGGACGCCTCGGCCCGATACCGGCTGCCACCAGTGCAGCACGTCGCCCTCGGGGAACTGCCTGCGCGAGGCTTCGATGATGTGCTCGCGCACAAGATCGGGGCGGATGTCGATGAGCGCCAGGCAGTCCTGGAGCTGATCGCGGAAGCCGAAGGCGCCGGAGGACTGGTACGTGGCGGTGCGGCCCCAGAACCGGCAGGCGAGTGACTGGTAGAGGGCCGGGCCGTTGATCATCGCGTCGAGGGCCGCGTCAGGTGTGGCGACCCGGACCGTGCCGAGCGTATCCTGCCAGAACGTGCGGACTGCGTCGAACTCCGCACCTACGGCCCCCGGGGCGCGCAGGCGGGAGACGAGTTCGTGCGCGCGTTCCACGGTCTCGGTCTGACCCAGCAGGAACACCATCTCGGCCGTCTGGCCCGGCGCGAGTTCGACGGTCCGCATCAGCGCTCCGCAGTTGTCGTGGAAGCGACCGGTCTGCCCTCCGAGTCCCTGTCGACCCATCGCGGCCGGAGCGAGCGGGGCGCCGTTGCGCCCGATGAACTCCGTGCGACTGGCGGTGTACGAGTGCAGCTCGCCGTCGGTTGCGAGGAATGCAGGACGCCCCGGGAAGTCCGGGTTGAACCAACTGTGTGCCATCAGCATGGACGCGTCCTCGTCAAACCACGTGACGACGCGCTGCTGGGCCTTGCTCCGCGAGTCGCCGAGGCTCCACTCGACGAAATGGGTGACGGAGAGCCGGCGCGCCCGGGTGGTGGTGTTCGTGAGCCTAAGGCGCGCGATCCGCACCGGGTCGGCCGACGCAACGAAGACATCGAGCTCGTGTGCGATGCCGTGTCCCGTATGTGTGAAGTTGGAGTAGCCGCGACCGTGGCGCACCACGTAGGTGCCGCTGTCACGCACCGGTAGCGGTGTTGGACTCCAGAACTCGCCCGTCTCCTCGTCTCTCACGTACAGACACTCCCCCGTTCCGTCCGAGACGGGGTCGTTGTTCCACGTAGTGATGCGGTTCTCGTGGCTGTTCTCGGCCCACGTGCAGCCGATGCCCGCTTCGGAAACGAGTGTCCCGAAGCGCTGTGTGGCGATGACGTTCACCCACGGCGCCGGTGTCGCGCGGTCGTCCTCGAGGACGATCACGTACTCGTCCCGCTCCAGGTCCCACCCGCCGGTGCCGTTGTCGAAGGCGAGAGCCGGGCGCTCGAGCGTGACCGGTGCATACGGCTCGGCCTCGGTAGTGCCGATGAACTCCGTCGGCAGCTCCGGGTACCGCGCACGCTGGTTGAGTTGCAGCGCCACCGGTCCGCCGTCGCCGGTGAGCACGGCCCGGGCCATGCTCTCGAGCAGATTGAGTACGTCGGGCTGGATGTGGTCCGCGGTCCTCAAATGCACGCCGCCGGGCCGGTCCGCCAGCTGCAGCGCGTGGCCGGTGCGTAGCAGCATGCGCAGACGGCCGTCGAGCTCGGAGGAGTAGGTGCTCGGCATCGTGTTCAGAACCACAAGGTCGCAGACGAAGCCCTTGCTGCGCCAGTACTGGTGGGCGAGCAACATCCGTCGCACGAGCGGCGCCTCCTCGAGGCGCTCGATCTTCACGAGCAGGATGGGGTCATCACCCGAGATGCCGATCTGCCAGAGGCCGGAGGCGGGGAGCCGGTTCTCCACCTCGGTGTGCACCTTGAGGCGGGAGTGCGGGTCGGTGAGCAGGAGGCGCGAGGCGAGCCGTAGGAAGGTCACCGACTCCTCGGGCGTGATGCCGAGGTCGCGGAGCTCTATCTGGCCCGTGGACCAGGCCAGGTCGGCTGCCCGCTGCGCGTTGGTGAGGTCGTGGTACTTCTCAGCGAGGTCCACCACACGCTGCCGTGAGTCGGCAGCTCCCGTGACGAAGGCGAGGCGAGCGGTCTCGCCCGGGGCGATCACGAGCGGCTGGCGGATCGCGCAGATCGGGTCGAGTACGGCCCCGACGCTGCCGGTGAGCCGGCCGTCGCCCCAGATGGCGTCGGCGTTCACGGGCGTCCGGTGACGGCCGAGGAAGGCGGCGCGGTCGGTCTCGTACGACCACGCGCAGACCTCCGGGTCGTCACACGCGAGCAGATGAACGCCCCAGTATCGCGTCTCGTCGTCGGCCCTCGGCCGGCGCGTGAAAAGGAGTGCGCGGTACTCGTCGACGGCCTCGGTCTCCACGAACAGGTTGCTGTACGCCTTGTGCGCGTGGTCGGCGCCGTGCGGTGCGAGCGTGACCTCGAGATACGAGGTGACCTCGAGCGTGAGGGCGTCCCGCCGGTGGTTGGTGATGGTCACGCGGCGCACCTCGACATCGTCTTCAGGGGAGACGATGACCTCCGTATGGGTCTCGACGTCCGCATCGAAGCGGCGGAAGTCCGCCTTGTCGGCCGAGAAGGTGACGTGGTAGTCGTCCGGCGTGGCGAGCGAAGGCTGGAACGCGGCCGACCACACGTGCCCGCTCTCCACGTCCTTCAGGTAAACGAAGCTGCCCCAGCAGTCCCGTGTGAGGTCTTCGCGGTAGCGCGTGACGGTGCGGTCGCGCCAGCGGCTGTACCCGCCACCGCTGTTTGTGACCATCACCGAGTACGAACCGTTGGAGAGGAAGTGCGTTGCCGGCACGGGCGTGTCAGCGAGCGGGTACGCGCGCGTGACCGGTGGCGGTACCTCGCGCACCGAGCGGACGAACTCGACCTCTTCCACCCGTGGTTGCGCGAGCTGGATGCGCCGCGGCACGCGCTCCTGCAACAGCAGCTCGGCCGAGGCGACGAGCGGATCGGCGTGGAAACGCTCCTGCATACGGAAGTCCGTGAGCATGTTGCCGAGCGAGACGAGACTCATGCCCTGATGGTGCGCCATGTAGGCTTTCACTACCGCGCGCTCACGGCCTGCGGGCACGCGCCCGGGCGTGTAGTCGATCGCCTCGTAGTAGCCGTACCGGCCCTCGGCGCCCTGCTTGGTAAGCGCGGCGAGGTTGTCCAGCGACTCACGCGGCGCCACCATCAGCGCGAGCACCGTCGCATACGGCGCGATGACGACGTCGTCCGAGAGGCCGCGCTTCAGCCCGAGGCCGGGTACACCGAACGCCTGGTACTGGTAGGTGAGCTCGACGTCCTTGGCGTTGAAGGCTGACTCGGACACGCCCCACGGTACGCCGCGCTGCCGACCGTACTGCATCTGTCTGCGCACGACGTTCGTGTACGTGCGCGACAGCAGCGTGCCGGGCCAGCTGCGCATGACGAGGAGCGGCATCAGATACTCGAACATGCTGGCACTCCAGCTGACGAGAGCGGGACCGCTCTCGGTGCGAGTGATCGCTCGGCCGAGCCGGAACCAGTGCTCCTGCGGCACCTCGCCCTTGGCGACGGCGAGGAAACTCGCAAGGCGGCACTCGCTGGCGAGCATGTCGTAATAGGAGTCGTCGAGTCGTCCTTCGGCGGTGTTGAACCCGATCGAGAAGAGCATGCGGCTCGAGTCGAAGAGCATGGCGAAGTCGGTGTGCTCCCACATCTCGCGCGCGATGTCGGCAGCGAGCCTGAGCTCCGCGAGCAGCGCGCCCGAGTGCGCACGTCCGGCGCGGATGCCCTCGGCGAGACGGGCTGCCCAGGCTGCGTCAGGCCCTTCGCCCGCGGCCAGGGTGTCGAGCGCCCCGAGCGCCCCCTCGAGGCCCTCGGCAAGCCCGACGAGACTCGGAACGTGCATGAGGAGTGGCGCGAGGGCGGGATCGGGCTCTCCCTCATGTGATCCGGCCGTGCTGAATATCTCACGGGCCCACGGGGCGTGTGTCTCGATGATGTCCCTGACCGCCGCCACGGCGTCGGACACCACGACCACCGAGGTGCACGCCGCCTCGAGCGGCCCGTTGCCATCGCACTCGCCCATGGGGAGCCGGCGTGCGAGGCCGTCGGTGAGCGCGGCGAGCGCCTCGATCGTGGCGAGCCACTCGCCGAGGTTGCCCGGAGGAGTGTCGAGGCGCACGCGCCGGACTACCTCCTCCAACGCGGTGCGCACGTCGGTCAGCGCTGCGGGATCGAGCCCGGCCGCGCGCGCGTGCTGCAGGTCGTCGAGCGCGAGACGTGCCGTGTCCGCGATACCGGCGAGCGTCTCGGGTGCCAGCAGCGGTCGCTCGGAGATCTCGAGCAGCGCGACACGCAGCGTGAGCAGATGGCCCGCGAGGTTGCCGGAGTCGACGGTCGAGACGTACGTGGGGCGCAAAGGTTGCAGGGTGAGCGTGTCGTACCAGTTGTAGAAGTGACCGCGGAATCGCTCCATGCCCGCCATGGTGTTGAGCGTGCGGGACACCCGTTCCACGAGGCCGGCGATCTCGAGGTAGCCCAGGTCGTACGCCGTGACGTACGAGATGAGCTGGAGGCCCATGTTGGTGGGAGACGTGCGGTGTGCGACCTCGCCCTTCGGGTCTTCCTGGTAGTTGTCCGGTGCAAGGTGGTGGTCCTCGGGTGTGACGAAGCTGTCGAAGAAGCGCCACGTCTTGCGTGCGACGCGTCGCATCGTGGCGATGTCGTCCTCGGTGATCCCGGTAGCGGGCGGCTCGATGGGGCGACTGGCCCTCCAGGCGGCCACCGGCGCAGTGAGCCACACGAGAAGCAGCGGTCCCGCGGCCGGAAGCGACGCGATGCCACCGGATCCGAGTGCGATCACGGGTGGCGCGAGCGCAACGATGGCGCTCGCAGGCCACATCTTCCGGACGAAGGCAGCGAGTGCCGTGGTGCCCAGTCGGCGCTCGGCCTCGGCAGCCGTCTCCCATTCCAGCAGGCCCTTGCGGCTCACGGTCATCCGCCAGAGCGCGCGCACGAGCGCGTCGGTCATCAGGAACGCCTGGTGGGGGAGCACGGCGAGGTTGAAGAGGTTGCGCAGCACGTCCCGCCTGAGGTCCGAGACGAACGTGACCGTATCGCTGCGCGTGTCCGCCGGCGGTCGTCGGAAGAGCAGGGAGTCGAGTAGGCCGAAGTAGAGCGGGAACAGCACGATGGCGGCAACGACGCCGAGCCACGTCCAGCCGGGCGCGGGCAGGAGAGCGAACCCGACGATGGCGAAGAGCATGGTCACCGGTGCGGAGAGC
This sequence comes from Coriobacteriia bacterium, assembly GCA_016938395.1. The sequence goes on from JAFGUS010000166.1 coordinate 6,004, forward strand.
GTCCGCCTCAGATTGTCGACGATCTTCCAGCGATGAAGGTGGGTGAGCGGGGTCGGCTCGTAACCACCGGGAGCCGGCACCCGGGGGAACAACCAGGGCAGCGTCTGCCAGTCACCGCGGACCCACCGATGGAGGCGCGCGCAGTGTGAGATGTAGCTCGCCGGCTGGTCGTCGAGCACCTCCACGTCAGAGGCGAGCGCGGTGCGCAGGTAGCTTCCCTCAAGAAGGTCGTGCGAAAGGAGCGTGTTCTCAGGGAACCGCTCACCGATAGACGCATTGAAGATGTCGACCTCGAAGATGCCCTTGCCGGTGAACGACCCCTCCCCGAAGACGTCCTGGTACGTGTCGGAGACAGCGCCGGCGTACGGGTCGATACCGGTGACACCCGAGAACAGCCACGCGAACAGACTCGCCTCGGATCCATCGAGTGCCATCGACACCCGCGGTTGGACCAGGCCGTAGCCGCGCCGCACCGTGCGGGTCACCGGGTCGAGCTCGGCGCGGTTGAGCGGATGGGCGATCGTCGAGATGAGCTTCCGTGCGCCGTCTCGCGGCAGCACGGTGTCGGTGTCGAGCGTGATGACGAACGTGATGGACGGGAAGGAGGCCGTGTCGCCCACAACCGCCTCGAACGACGTGTCGGTGGCCCCACGCAGGAGCCTGCAGAGCTCGGTGAGCGCCCCTCGCTTGCGCTCCCAGCCCATCCACGTCTGGTCGTACTCACTCCATCTGCGGCCCCTGACGAAGAGACTGAAGGGCTGGCTCCCGTGGCTGCCGTACCGCTCGTTGAGTTCGGCGACTCCGTTGCGGGCCGCCTCGATGACGGCGGCATCGCCTGGCGCATGCTGCGTCGAGGAACCCTTCACGTCGGCGAGCACGGCGAAGCGCACGTTGGGGTCGCTGTTGGCCAGGTAGCCGACCTCCATGTTGTCGATCACGTGCTGTGCGGCCGCCGGTGACGTGAGGAGGGCCGTGTATACGGCGAGCGTACGGTGAGCGGGCGCCACGGGCTGTCGGTAGTCGATCTTGGGCAGGGTGCGCGCCGGCCACAGCTTTCCGGCGATGCGGTTGACGAGCGTGAGCGCGACGTCCGAGACCGGCACGACCGCCAGCACCGCGAGGACCACGGCGACCCATGTCGCGGCGGTCAGTGTGGCGGCGAGAATGCCGATCGCTACCGCAAGGCCAGCCGTGACCAGGCCGAACGAGCCCCAGTAGATGGGTCCGCGGGCAGACAGCGGTCCCCGGTACAGCCGCTCGCGGAACTGCCGGTGGTAGTCGACCGATGCCTCGAGTGCATATCGGCCACTACTGATCAGGTAGTGCCCCACGTGTCCGCGGAGCGCGTCCGCGGGGTCGTGTGTGAGCGACTCGAGCGCCGTGCTCACCGCGGCCTCTGCGACGGTGATCTCGTCGAGCGGGCAGCGCTTCGCAAGTCCTTCGATCGCGTGCCGGTAGCGGTCGCGGCTCGCGAAATCCATGCGGCCGTACACGCCCGCGGGATCCTCGCGCAGCACGGCTTCGACCAGGTTCGTGCGCTCGAAGAAGTCGCGCCATTCGAGAGAGCCGAGGAACCGGACGCTCGTGATCGCGTTTGCCACCGAGACCTGGTCCGTCGCCTGCCTCTGGTGTGTGGCCATCGTGAGCTGCTCGAGCGAGACATCGCGGCGGTCGAGCTCGGCGGCAAGCCAATCGGCCAGAGGGGCGAGCGCCGTGTCCTGTCCCGCCATGCGCTGCGACAGCCGCACGAGGAATGAGCCCGGAGCATCGGCGTGGACCCTGTCGAGTTCGGCCACCCTTTGCGCCATCGCCTCAGCGCCTGAGGTGGCAGCCTCGAGGAGACGGTCCGCGAACCGGTCGCCTCCCACCACCGACTGGTGTGCCTCGAGGACCCTGCGGGAAAGGCGGCGCAGATTCTCGATGAGCGTGATGCGCAGCATGATCGGGATGGCCCACACCTCGCCGATCGAGAGCGGCGAGGTATCCTGATAGGCCATGACGAAGAGTTCCAGCTGGCGGCGGTCGATCCGCGAGTCCGTGTGTTCGACCAGTGTCAGTATCGCCTCGAACACGCGGGGATATCCCGCATACGGACCCGAGGTGAGTCGCGGCAGCTCGGCGCCGTAGCGCTCGGGCAGGTCGTCGGCCACCGTGCGGACCTGCTCCTCGATGAGGTAAAAGTTGTCGAGGAGCCACTCCGCGGCCGGCGACACGGGGATGTCGTCCCTGGTATCGGCTGCGAGCGTCTGGTAGACGGTGTCGAGCTGGCCCTTCGCAGTCTCAACGAGGCCGAGCAGGGGTGTGCGGCGCCGCGAGGCGCTCTGCTCCCACACCTGGATGCGTGCGAGCCGGCGCGCTTCGGCGGCGAGCCGGTCCGAGCCGAGAAGCTCCCCGCGCAGCGGGGCGTCGTCAGCAACAGACTGTGGCGATGTGGCGGGTTCCATGCCCTGGTCCCTGCTCCCCCGTGGTACGGATCGTGCACGGTGATCAGACGCCCCATATTGTGACACGTTATGCATACGCCGCAGAGCGGGTACGGCATGCCGCTTGCAGAAGCCATACCCCTTGGGGTATCAATGTCCGAGAGATCCCGCACAGCGGAGGTGCCATGAAAGGTTCGAAGTGGATCATATGGGCGGCCGTCGCGGTCGTCGGTGTGGTTATCGTCGTTCTGCTGTCGTCCGGAGGTCAGCCGACCGTGGCCGACGCTGGTGACGCCGGGGCTACGAACGGTCTGCCGGTGTTGTACGAGTTCTACACCGATTGGTGACCCAGCTGCCAGGATGTGGCGCCTGTGGTCGACAGGCTCAAGACAGAGTACGAGGGCATCGTGGAGTTCCGGCTCATCAACGTGGAGGCGGATCCTCAGGGCCCTGCGCTGATGGCGCAGTACAACGCCCAGTACGTGCCGACGTTCGTGTTCCTCAACAGCGACGGTAGCCAGAGCACGATCATCGTGGGCGCGCAGGCCGAGGACGTTCTGCGCTCCGCACTCGACGAGCTCAAGTAGGGCCGGCGCGCTGGAGCGCGTGTAGGATGCCGCCGGTTCGGGGTAGGTACTGAAGTGCGGACGCCGAGGGCGTCCGCACGGCTCGCGAAGGCGAGGTGACGCTATAGCGTGGGAGCGTCCAGTACCACACCGGGGCGGTAGATGAAGGGTCCCGCAGGACACGTGCGTGAGTCAGGATCGGTTCGTGCAATGTCCGTTGTTCGTGTGAACGTGGGTTGTTCGTGCAGTCCACTTCGTACGTGTGACGTCACGTGACAGCGGGATACCGGGCATAAGCCTCTGGAAACTGCAGGGGTGAGGCCGAGAGGGAGTCGACTCGATCGGCCAAGAGCTCCTCAGGATGGCCCTTTGGAGGGGCGCCTCGGGCGGTGCGAAGACCGCCCCGGTGATTCAAAGACAGGCGGGCGGGTGCCGTTCGGGCGCCCGCCCGATCAATGCCGAGCCAGGCGTACGTGACCGCAAGCAGGTCGCCCACGCCGACTGCTGACGGGTGCTATACTCTCCGTCGCGGGACGCCTGGCGGCCCGTTATGGGCGAGTGGCGCAACGGGAGCGCACCTGCTTTGCACGCAGGGGGTTGTCGGTTCGAATCCGATCTCGTCCACCAACAGCATCGCAGGTCGGAGGGCGCCTCAGCCCCCGACCTGCTTCGTTTCTGCGCCGCAACCACCGGCGGCGGGTCCGTTGAGGGTCCGCCTGTCGTGCGCGCCTGAGCCCACCTCTGGCACTCGTCGAGTGCTCGGTCGGAGACAGGGTGATATACAGACCGCACAACGGGCGTAACCCGCAACGCCTACGCCCGGTCCCTGCCCGACTGCACCTCACACGGTGTTGTCGGGTTGACGCCCTGGTTAGACCGATCAAGCGGAGATGTGCAGCTTGAGCCCGAGCGAGCGCACGACCTTCTGGACCGTGCCGAACTCAGGGTTGCCGTCAGTCGAGAGCGCTTTGTAGAGACTCTCGCGACCGAGGCCCGTCTCGCGCGCGATCTCAGTCATCCCCTTTGCGCGGGCGACGTCGCCGAGTGCTGCGGCGAGCAGCGCCGGGTCATCCTCCTCAAGAGCGGCGTCGAGGTAGGCCGCGACATCCTCGTCGCTTTCGAGGTAGCGTGCAGGATCCCAGGGGCGGGTCTTCGTCTTGTTGGTGGGCATAGGAGACCTCCTTACAGGTCCCGAGCGAGTTGCTTCGCCCGCTCGATGTCGCGCTTCTGGCTCGACTTGTCGCCGCCCGCAAGCAGCACGATCAGCGTCTCACCCTGCTGCTTGATGTAGACGCGATAGCCGGGTCCGTACGTGATCCGCAGTTCCGACACGCCGTCGCCGACCGGCTTGACGTCGCCGAGGTTGCCGAGTGAGAGCCTACGGATCCGGGCGATGATGCGGAACCGTGCCTCACGATCGCGCAGGCGCTCGAACCACGACTCGTACTCGTCTGTCTGACGGATCTCGATCATGCACGGAGAGTATCCCACCGGATACTCACATGCAAGCGGTGCAAAACGGCATGCGTTCCGAGGATTCGGTCTAATGGGAGTTATGCAGACAGGTATGTGCCGCGGATATGGGGTGTGCTGCTGGGGTTTCCGTTGTTTGGCGGAACCGTGTCCCATACACTCAGGGTGTCTATGAGACTGGATACTTGTTGTTAGA
>JAFGUS010000018.1 GCA_016938395.1 Coriobacteriia bacterium
CAAGGCTCCCTGGTCGGGTCCCCTCGGGGACAGTAAACCACATCCGGGTATCGGCGCGTAGGCTCGGGCCCGTCAGTCGCTTGCTGCCAGTGCCCGATCGGAAGGTCCGATTCCGCTTCGGCGGTTCCACAAGGGCGTACACTCAACTAGAATGTCGGCACCGGGGGCGTCGTGCACAAGCCGCACCCGTGACGTTCCGCCAAGCGGTCATCGCAGCTCACGTCGGACCAGGCCCGCCCGGACGCGTCGCCCGACGGCGGGCCCGTGCTCCAACCCCGCTTCGGTCGTAGTGGATGCGCAGATACGTAAGGACCGCGACGGTCGCCCTGTGACCGTACGGCTTGAGTTCGAGGAGGCGGCGCGCAGCATGGAGATGGAGATCGGACGCGGGAAGACCGCACGGCAGGCATACGGCTTCGACGACATCGCGATCGTCCCGAGCCGTCGGACGCGAGACCCGCGCGATGTGAACATCGGGTGGGAGTTCTCGTTCAAGGATCGGACGTACGCTTTCGAGCTGCCGGTGCTCGCATCAGCGATGGACGGTGTCGTGGACCCGGCGTTCGCCGTGACCATGGGCAAGCTCGGTGGTCTTGCGGTCCTCAACCTTGAGGGCATCCAGACGCGCTACGAGGATCCGGCGCCGCAGCTCGACGCCATCGCGTCGTTCACGCGCGAAGAGGCTACCCGCAAGATGCAGGAGATCTACGCCGCCGAGGGCGTGAAGCCGGAGCTCATCACCCGGCGTGTCAAGGAGATCAAGGACGGCGGCGTGCTCGCGGCTGCCTCGCTCACGCCGCAGAATGTGGAGCGCTACATCGACGCCGCGCTCGCCGGCGGTCTCGACATCCTCATCATCCAGGGCACGGTCGTCTCGGCCGAGCATGTTTCGAGCTACGACAAGCCACTCGATCTCAACGCCTTCATCAGCGACCTCGACCTGCCCGTCATCGTCGGCGGGTGCTGCAGCTACCAGGGAGCGCTCCACCTCATGCGCACGGGCGCGATCGGCGTGCTCGTGGGGGTTGGCCCCGGCCATGCGTGTACGTCACGACGCGTGCTCGGCATCGGCGTGCCGCAGTGCACCGCAATCGCCGATGCGGCCGCGGCCCGCATGCGGCATCTCGACGAGACGGGGACGTACTGCCACGTGATCGCCGATGGCGGCATGCGAACCGGCGGTGATCTCGCCAAGGCGATCGCCGTGGGTGCCGACGCGATCATGATCGGCTCGCCGCTTGCCGCCGCCGCCGAGGCCCCGGGCCGCGGCTACCACTGGGGCATGGCCACGTTCCACCCCGACCTGCCCCGGGGCACGCGCGTCTTCGCCGGCCGGAAGGGCACGCTCGAGGAGATCCTCGTCGGCCCCGCCCGCGAGAACGACGGCACGCTCAACCTGCTCGGCGGTCTGCGCACCTCGATGGCGACCACCGGCTATGAGAATCTCAAGGCGTTCCAGAAAGCCGAGGTCATGGTGGCTCCCTCGCTGCAGACGGAGGGCAAGGTCCTCCAGCAGTCGCAGGGCGTCGGCATGGGCCGGTAGGCGGGCCGCGTGAGTTACCACGACGAACAGCCGACCGTCCTCGTCCTCGACTTCGGCGCGCAGTATGCGCAGCTCATCGCGCGGCGCGTGCGTGAGGCGCGGGTGTACTCGGAGATCGTGCCGTACGACATCCCGGCTGCCGAGGTGCTGCGCCGTGCACCGGCGGCGCTCATCCTGTCCGGCGGCCCCGCGAGCGTGTACGCCGAGGGCGCACCGCACCTGGACACCGGCGTGCTTGAGCTCGGCATCCCGGTGCTCGGCTTCTGCTACGGCATCCAGGAGATGGCCCTGCAGCTCGGCGGGAACATCCCGCATACGGACGTGGGCGAGTACGGGTTCGCGTCGCTTGAGGTGCTCGGCGACGGCGGGACGCTGCTCGCCGAGGTGCCCGAGCAGTCCCAGTGCTGGATGAGTCATCGTGACAGTGTGGGCACGGTGCCCGACGGGTTCGTGGTCACGGCGCGCACAGCCACCACCCCCGTGGCGGCCATGGAGGACCCGGCGCGCAAGCTCTACGCGACGCAGTTCCATCCCGAGGTGGCCCACACCGAGTACGGCCAGCAGATCATCCGCACGTTCCTGCACGACATCGCCGGCATCCCGCCGGTCTGGACGATGGTGAACATCATCGATGAGACGGTCGAGCGCGTCCGCGAGCAGGTGGGCAGCGACCGCGTCATCTGCGGTCTGTCGGGCGGCGTGGACTCGAGCGTCGTCGCAGCGCTGCTGCACCGCGCCATCGGCGACCAGCTCACCTGCGTGTTCGTGGATCACGGCATGTTGCGCCGGAACGAGGCCGAGCAGGTGGTGCGCACCTTCCGCGACCAGTTCCACATCGACCTCGTCCACGTACGGGCCGAGGAGCGCTACCTCTCGCTTCTCGCGGGTGTCACCGATCCTGAGATCAAGCGCCGCATCATCGGCGAGGAGTTCTGGAAGGTCTTCTTCGAGGAGGCCACCACGCTCGCGGGCGTGAAGTGGCTCGCGCAGGGGACGCTCTACCCGGACGTGATCGAGAGCGGCAACAGGACCGCCGCCAAGATCAAGAGCCACCACAATCTCATCCCGTTCCCCCAAGGTGTGCACTTCGACCTCATCGAGCCGTTGAAGGCGCTCTTCAAGGACGAGGTTCGTGCCGTGGGCTCCGAGCTCGGCCTGCCCGACGAGATCGTGCACCGTCAGCCGTTCCCCGGCCCGGGCCTCGCGGTCCGGATCATCGGCGAGATCACCCACGAGAAGCTCGAGACGCTTCGCCTGGCCGACGCCATCATCCGCGAGGAGATCGGCGCGTGGGACACCGAGCGCAGCGTCTGGCAGTACTTCGGCGTACTCCCCGACATCCGGAGTGTCGGCGTGATGGGGGACGAGCGCACGTACGGCCGGCCGATCATCATCCGCGCGGTGGCCTCGGCAGATGCCATGACCGCCGACTGGGCGCGGCTTCCGCACGAGCTGCTCGCGAAGATGAGCAATCGCATCATCAACGAGGTCGAGGGCATCAACCGGGTGGCGTACGACATCACGAGCAAGCCGCCCGGCACGATCGAGTGGGAGTAGAGCGCATAGGAACGTCACGGCGCCGGGTGACCGGCGCCTCGCGCAGATACCGAGCGAGGAGTCGTCATGATCGATGAGAGAGATGCCCAGGCACGGATCGCCGAGATGCGCTCGCGCATCGACGAGATCGACTGCCGTATCGTACAGCTCCTGAACGAGCGCGCCGACCTGGCGCTTGGCATCCGCGAGCTGAAGCCGGCGGTGCACATGGGGCTCTACGACCCCAAGCGCGAGGAGCAGATCTTCGCGCACCTCGCCGAGTGCAACGAGGGTCCGCTCTTTGCGGACAACCTCCGCGAGATCTACGAGGCGGTCCTGCACGTCATGAAGGAGCTGAGAGGCTGATGGCGGTGCTCGAGTCCGAGGGGGAGCGCAGCCCGCGAGCGCCACGCCCGTTCGTGGAGCGTGACGGCGGCGTGACCATCATCGCGGGACCGTGTTCGGTGGAAAGCCGCGACCAGATGGACGAGGTCGGCGCCGCGCTGCGCGAGCTGGGCATCCGGGTCATGCGCGGCGGAGCCTACAAGCCCCGTACGAGCCCGCACTCGTTCCAGGGCCTCGAGGAGGAGGGTCTCAAGATCCTCCGGGAGACGGCCGACCGCTACGGGCTCGTGTTCGTGACCGAGGTGACCGATTCGGCACACGCCGAGGTCGTGGACGCATACGCCGATATGCTGCAGATCGGCACGCGGAACATGGCCAACTTCAGCCTGCTCAAGCGCATCGGACAGGTGACCGCCGAAAGCCGCAAGCCGGTCGTGTTCAAGCGCGGTATGGCCGCGACGATCCAGGAGTGGCTGCAGGCGAGCGAGTACATCTCGACGCTCGGAAACGAGAACGTGATCCTGTGCGAGCGGGGCATCCGCACGTTCGAGACAGCCACGCGCTTCACGCTCGACATCAGCGCGGTTCCGGTTGTGAAGAAGCTCTCACTCCTGCCGATCATCGTGGACGTCTCGCACCCCACCGGTCAGGCTGACCTCGTGCCCGCGGTGTCGCGCGCATCCGTTGCGGTCGGCGCCGACGGCGTCATGGTGGAGGTCCACCCCGATCCGCGCGCGGCACTTTGCGATGGGCCACAGTCGCTCGATCTCGAGGGGCTGCGGATGCTTATCGCGGAACTACGGCCGGTGGCCGAGGCGGTCGGGCGGGAACTCGCGTAGGGGCGCGCCTGTGCGGGTACGTAGCGTGGAGTAGGGTTACGAACCATTGAGTCCGGCGCTGGAGGCTGCCATACTCGTTAACGGTCTAACAAATTGGTGGTCGACTGGCGGGGGACTTGCTAGCGAAGGCTCGGTCAGTGTCGAGTGAAGGTGTAGGTGGCGGCGGTGCCGCAGCACGGCTTCATGAGGATGTGTATGCACTGTGGTGCCGTCGGCACCGAGCGCATCGGTTTCTGCTCGGTGTGCGAGGGCCCCGTGTGCGAGAAGTGCGGCAACACGCAGATTACGCTCAAGGAGCGCAGTGTGATGCATGATAGCTGCCTCCGGGACGCTGCCGATACCTCTTTCTCGATGATCAAGTTCGTGAAGTAGGGCGTGATCCCGGCTTCATCGGTCAATGCGCGCGGGGTACACTGGTGACCCCATGACGACGCTTCCACTCGACGAACTCAATCCGGCGCAGCGCGACGCCGTCACCACCACCGAGGGCCCGCTCCTGGTGCTCGCCGGTGCGGGCAGCGGCAAGACGCGCGTGCTCACCTACCGTATCGCGCACCTGGTCCGCGACCACGGCGTTTCGCCGGCCGAAGTCCTCGCCATCACCTTCACCAACAAGGCGGCCGGTGAGATGCGTGAGCGGCTCGAGACACTCATCGGCGCCGCTGCGCGCCCGATGTGGGTGATGACCTTCCACGCGTTCTGCGTGCGCATCCTGCGTGCCGACGGCGGACGGCTCGGCTTCACGCGGTCGTTCACGATCTACGATGACGACGACACCCGCAGACTGCTCGCGAGTGTCGTAGCCGAGCTCGACCTGGACCCGAAGCGCTATCCGCTCAAGGCGATCGCCAATCGCATCTCGGCGGCCAAGAACGAGCTCATCGGCCCGGATGAGTACGAGTCGCGGGCGGTGCTTCCGCCCGAGAAGGTGACCGCCAGGGCGTATCACCTGTACCAGCAGCGTATTGCCGCCGCCAACGCGATGGACTTCGACGATCTGCTCGTGAATGCCGACCGGCTCTTGCGCGAGCACCCTGAGGTCCTCGAGTTCTACCAGGACCGGTTTCGGTACATCCTCGTCGACGAGTACCAGGACACGAACCACGCACAGTACGAGATCGTGCGCCGGCTCGCCGCGCGCGATCGCAACATCATGGTCGTGGGTGATGACGACCAGTCCATCTACTCCTGGCGCGGCGCGGACATCCGCAACATCCTCGAGTTTGAGCGCGACTACCCGGATGCCACGGTCATCCGCCTCGAGCAGAACTACCGTTCCACAGAGATTATCCTCGCGGCCGCCAACGCGGTGGTGGCCAACAACCGCGGGCGCGCCCCTAAGACGCTCTGGACCGCGAACGCGGGCGGTGAGGCGATCACCCACTACACCGCCACCGACGAGCGGGACGAGGCGCGATTCGCCGCCGAGGAAGTGGAGCGTCTCGTGCGGGAGGAGCGGCGCTCGTACGCCGATTTCGCGGTGTTCTACCGCACCAACGCGCAGTCGCGCGTCGTCGAGGACCTGTTCCTGCGCGCGGGTGTGCCGTACCGCCTCGTCGGAGGGACCCGGTTCTTCGAGCGTGCCGAGATCAGAGACGTGCTCGCGTGGCTGCGCGTGACCGTAAACCCCGCCGACGTCCAGTCGCTCGTGCGCGTGATGGAGAAGCGGCAGGGCATCGGCAAGACGACGATCGACACGCTGCGTGCCCGCTCGATCGAGGCGTCCATCACGCTTGCCGAGGCGATCGAACGCGCCGGCGACGAGGGCTGGCTCTCAACCGGCCCCTCGCGACGCATCGCCGAGCTCGCCGCTGACCTTACCGAGGCGCGGTCGCTCGCGGGCGACACGCTCCGCGAGCGTGTGGAGACCATCGTCGGCCTCTCGGGACTCATCGGGCAGTTCACCGCCGAGAACACGCACGAATCGCTGGGTCGCGTTGAGAACATCCGCGAGCTCTTCGGCGTGGTGGAGGAGTATGACGAGCAGCATGAGGACCCGGAGGCGCGCACGCTCGACGCATTCCTGGAGTGGGCGGCCCTCAGGACCGATCTCGATGAGGCCGAGGCTGTCGACCACGCCGTCACGCTGATGACCCTTCATTCGGCCAAGGGGCTCGAGTTCCCCGTGGTGTTCCTGCTCGGCATGGAGGACTCGATCTTCCCGCACGCGAACTCGATGTTCGAACAGGCCGGACTCGAGGAGGAGCGGCGCCTGTGCTACGTGGGCATCACCCGCGCGCGCGAGCGGCTCTACCTCGTGCATGCGACGCGGAGGATGCTCTTCGGCCAGACGCAGTACAACCTGCCGAGCATGTTCATCTCCGAGATACCCGAGGAGTACATGCGCGTGGAGGGCGTGGGCTCGGCCGGATTCGGATCCTCGGCTCCCGGGCGGGGCAGGGGGGACCGCGGCGGCGCGGTGCGCTGGGGTGGCACTCCAGAGCGCGAGGCGGTGAGCGGAGGTCGGGTCTTCGGCTCCGGCGTGCCACGGCAACGGGTGGCTGAGGAGCGGCTCGTGCTGGTGCCCGGCGATGTCGTTGCGCACAAGGTGTTCGGCCGCGGTACGGTGCTCTCGGTCACCGGCGACAAGGTGTCGGTGAGCTTTGCCGAGGGCGGGACGAAGAACCTGCTTCTGGGGTACGCTCCCCTACAGAAGATCGGTGGCTGATCGGTCGAGGCAGGTCGAGGCAGGCTCGGTCGGGCCGGAACCGATCCCGGAAGGCCGAGAGCGACGCACACGCGAGAGGATGACGATGGGACCGATCCTCGTCTTCGGACACCGAAACCCGGATAACGACTCGATCTGCTCGGCTGTCGCCTATGCGCACCTCAAGAACGTCACCGACACCGAGGGCGTCTACGTTCCCGCGCGGCTCGGACCTGTCCCGCCTGAGACCGCGTGGGTGTTTGAGCGTTTCGGGGTGGACCTGCCCGACGAGATCGGCCACGTGCGCACGCGCGTCCGCGATGCGATGACCGGCGACGCCGTGACGATCCACGCCGACGACAATCTGCTGACGGCTGGCCGGCGCATGCGCGAACACGGCGTCCGGGCGCTTCCCGTTGTGGGCGCGGGGGGTGTCGTGCGGGGCCTGCTCAACCAGAGCGCGCTCGCCGAGCTCTACATCGACGAGACCGAGATGCGGGGCTTCGAGACGATGCCCGTGAACGTGGGCAGGCTCGCCGAGGTGCTCGACGGGCGGCTGCTCGTGGGCGACCCGGACACGATGCTCACCGGGCGGGTGCTCATCGGCGCGATGGAGCCGGACACCATGGTCTCCTACATCGAGCCGGGCGACACCCTGATCGTCGGCGACCGCCGGCGTACCCAGCCGCTCGCGCTCGAGGCCGGCGCTGCCTGCCTCGTGTTGAGCGGGGGTCACGTGCCCGACCCGTCCGTGCTCGAGCTCGCCCGCGAACGCGGAGCGGCGCTCGTCGTGAGCCCACACAACACGTACACCACGGCCCGGCTCGTGAACCTCGGTCACGCGGTGAACGGCGTCATGGATACCGCGCCGCTGCTCGTCGGCCCGGACGCGCTTCTGGCCGAGGTGGGCGAGGACCTCATGGAGAGCACGCACCGCGAGGCGCTCGTAGTCGACGACGAAGGGCGCCTGGTGGGCATCCTGACGCGCACGAACCTCGCGCGCGGGTTCCGCCGGCGTGTCGTACTGCTCGACCACAACGAGCTCTCGCAGTCGGCGCCGGGCATCGAGGAGGCGCAGGTGCTCGAAATCATCGACCACCATCGCGTGGGCGATGTGCAGACCGCCGGTCCTATCCTGTTCATGAACCTGCCGGTCGGCTCCACCGCAACGATCGTCGCCGAGCGCTACGTAGAGTTCGACGTGGCGCCGCCAGCAGGAATGGCGGGCATCATGCTCGCGGCGGTGCTCTCCGACACGGTGCTCCTGAAGTCGCCCACCACCACGCCGACCGACCATGCCGTGGCGGCACGTCTTGCCGCACAACTGCACGTCGATCCCATCGAGTTCGGCCTCGAGATGTTCCGGGCGCGTAGCGCGGGCGCGACGTTCTCGGCCGACGACGCCGTCTCCGCCGACCTCAAGGAATACCGGGTGGGCGAACTGGCCATCGGCGTTGCGCAGGTGGAGACGGTAGATGCGGCATCGTTCCTGGAGCGCGCCGATGAACTCGCGACGGCGCTCGAGGCGTTCAGGGTACGCAGGGGGTTCGATCTGGCGATGCTGCTCGTGACCGACGTCGTGCGTGAGGGAAGCCAGGTCTTTGCCGCCGGGAAGACACGTGTGGCCGAGCGTGCTCTCGGCATCGACCTCACTGACGGCTCTGCGTGGATGGACGGCGTACTCTCACGCAAGAAGCAGGTAGCCTCGCGCCTGCTC
>JAFGUS010000167.1 GCA_016938395.1 Coriobacteriia bacterium
GTGCTGTTCGAGGAACACGGCCTCTACGACAAGACGATGAATCTCTGCGTGCGCGCCGACTCGACAACGCCCGATCAAGAGACACGCCGCCGCCTCGTGCAGGCGTTCCTCGACGCCGAGAGGGTCACGTCGGCCGACACGAGTGGTCGGACGAAGGCCGAGGTAGCCGCCGCGCTGGGGCTCGGGGCTGATGAACTCTGCGACTGCATGTTCCGCGAGGGGGCCGTGAATCTTCGGCAGTCGCTCGTGATGGCGCTGGAGGAGCAGGCGCGCTGGGCCCGGCACAGCGGTGTCGTCGCGCCCTCAGACGACTTTGACGCACTCAGCCTGCTCGACACGAGCGTGCTCGATGCGATTGCGCCGGAGCGGGTGTCGGTTATCAGATGAAGATCAGCACCCGCATCAGACTGAGCGCGCTCGCCGCGGTGCTCATCGCGCTCAGTGCTGGCGTCGTCCTGTTCATCGGCTCGCGCGCGGTTGATGCGGCGTTGGAACGCAACGACCAGATTGCCGAGTCACTCAATCAGGTCTTCGAGCTGTCCATGCTCACCACCGACTACGTCGTGCACTATGAGCCGCGCGCGGAGCGCCAATGGCGAGAGCAGCATGCCAGGCTCTCCTCAGTGCTGGAGGGGCTCACCGTAGAGGCGTCTGAGGAGCGTGCCCTCGTCGAACGGATCCGCGTCAACCACGACGAGGCGTACCAGCTCTTCGATGAGATCACGGTCGCGCACACACATGGCGAGCAAGGCGCGGTTGACCTTGAGGTGTCTCGCGAGTATCAGGCACGCCTTACCGCACGGCTTCTGATCGTGATGCAGTCGATGGTGTCCGACGCAGTCACCCTCGGAGAGCGCTCAAGCGAGGCGGCACGACTGGCGCAACAGCGGACGTTCCTTCTCGTGCTTGTGCTGTCAGCCGTGGGCGTTACCGTGATGATCGCCATCGGCTGGTCCACCACGCACACGGTCATCCGGCCGCTCATCACCCTGAGGGACAGCGTGAGACAGGTGGGACTCGGCAAGCTCGACACGCGGAGCGGGGTGCGGAGCTCTGACGAGGTCGGTGAGCTCGCTACGGCGTTCGACGGCATGGTGGCCGACCTGCAGGAGTCATATGCGATGCTCGAACGCGAGGTGGCCGAGCGCACCGCGGCCCAGCACGAACTCGCCCAGTACCGCGATCACCTGGAGCAACTCGTCGAGGTCAGGACGAGTGAACTCGTGACGGTGAACGAGGACCTTCGCCAGGCGACGAGGGCGAAGGACGACTTCATGACCTCGATGAGCCACGAGTTGCGCACCCCGCTGAACTCGATCATCGGGTTCACCGACATCGTGCTCAAGGGCCTCGCCGGTGAGGTGAACGAGGAGCAGAAGCGGCAGCTCACGATGGTGCTGCACTCGGGTCAGCAGCTTCTCGCGCTCGTGAACGACGTGCTCGACCTGGCGCGTCTCGAGGCGGGCCAGGCAGCACTGGCAGTGGCAACGGTTCGGCTGTCCGAGGTGGTCGGTAATCTCGTTGAGATGATGTCGCCACTTGCCGACAGCCAGCGTCTCGCGCTGGGCTGGAGCATCGATGCCGACGTGCCGGCAAGCATCGAGACCGACCGCGGCAAGCTCGAGCAAATCATGCTCAACTTGCTCTCCAACGCCATCAAGTTCACGCGAGATGGAACCGTTGACGTGCGTGTTCGCCGTTCCCGGATTGAGGAAGCGATCCTTCTGGAGGTCACCGACACCGGCATCGGCATACCGGCCGCCGAGACCGAGGCGATCTTCGAGCACTTTCGCCAGGCGAGCGGCCAGCAGCGGGTGGCGCAGCAGGGTACGGGACTCGGGCTGGCGATCTCACGCAGACTCGCCGAGGCGCTCGGCGGCACCATCAGCGTCACGAGCGTCGTGGGGCGGGGCTCGACCTTCACCGTGACGCTGCCCTTCGAGCCGCCGGTTGCCTGAGAGGGCGTATCGCGTTCGCATGTCACCGGGATTATGTTTCGAGCACGTGGGTATGTAGTGATGAGCGGCGCTCATGGAGGGATGAGCGGTCGTATCGGTCTCCGTTCGGCGTGATTGTGTGACGGATATCAAACTCCTTCGAATCGCAAGCGAACGAACGGGGGGTCGCGGTAGAGTTGACATAGGACCGCAGTGCGGTCGAGGGGGCTATGAGACGCCGGGCGCAGACGGTCACCGATGCCCGGCGAAGAGCCAATGGTGAGACCGACCCGACGTGCCGGGTCGGTCTTTGTCATCCCGGGGGCGCATGGGTCGGCCTGTGTGCCCGGGGCGCTCGGACAGGAGGGGGAGGTCCTGCGGTTCGGTGCGAAGCGATCGTGAGCGGAGCGCATCGGGGGCGGGTCCAGGAGATGTCGGTTGGGGAGGTGACCAAGCATGAAGGTTTCGACGCGTGTTCGCGTGGCGGCGTTCCTCGTCCTCGTCATGATCCTGGTGATGACGTTCGCACCGCTCGCGTTCGCCAAGGGCAGCGGCGGAGGCACGGGGGCAACTGGTGACGGGATGCCGCCGTGGGTCGAGAACGGCAAGCCGGACATACCCGGTGCGGCGTGGAGCAAGCCGGGCACCTGGGAGCCGACGGGATAGACCGACGAGACGAACTCAATGGCCGCAGAGAAGCGGGGTCTTCAGGCCCCGCTTCTCTGCGTTGAAGGGCCGCCCGTCGCATCCGCGTGCTCAACATCACTTCGTGCGATGCCGATGAGTGTAGTTGACGAAGCGGTGCGGCTGCGCACGTCCTCGGGCACCCCCTCCAGGGAGTCCGGAGGAGGTGCAAGCCTTCGCCGCGTCGACCCGTACCACCGCAGCGTGCGAGTCGCGTTCCCATCGAGGGGCGCCACAGACACGCCGACAGGAGTCAGGTCGTGGTTCGCTACGTTCGCAGCCCGCACGTGGCGGTGTGGCTGGTGTTCGCGGTCCTTCTCGGGCTGGGCGCACCGCTGGCATCGGTTGCTTCCCCGCGTGCCGAGTCGTGGATCGCGGTCTCGGCCGCTACGCCGCTGCGAACCGGGGCGATCGAGGCGGCAGCGCCTGCGGTGCCCGACCTGCTCGAGCTTCGGCAGGAGCTCATCGACGCCGTCCTGACCGCTTCGGCTGCCCCGGAATCAGGTGACGTCACGGTCCTGGTGACCGTTCGCGACCCCGATGCACTGGAGCACGAGATCGTGCGCGTGGCCGGTGCCGACCGCTATGCCACCGCGCTCCAGGCCTCGACGAATGCGTTCGCGGGTGGAGCTCCGGCGGTGGTGCTCGCCACCGGCGCCAACTGGCCCGACGCGCTCGGCGGCAGCGCGCTTGCGGGCGCCGTGCGGGGGCCGCTGCTGCTGACCACGCCTGCGCGCCTGCCCGATGCAGTGCGCGCAGAGATCGCGCGGCTGGGCGCATCCAGGGTCTACATCCTCGGTGGGACGGCGGCCGTCGCCTCCACGGTTGAGAGCGACCTCGTCGGAATGCTCGGCCGTTCGGGGGTCGTGCGCCTCGGAGGTTCTGACCGGTACGAGACCGCGTGCCTGGTGGCCGACGAGACCATCCGCGTCCTCGGCGGCGGGTACACAGGCGATGCGCTCGTGGCGACCGGCGCCAACTTCCCCGACGCCACCGGTGGTGCGGCGCTCGCTGCCGCGCTCGGCCGGCCGATCCTGCTCGCCAACCCGGGAAGCGGCGCCGTGTACGTCCCGGCAGCCACCAAGCGTGTGACGATCCTCGGTGGTACCGCAGCGGTATCCTTGGGAACTGAGCAGACGCTCAAGGCCAGCCTCGGTGGGTCCAACGTGGCCCGCGTGGGCGGCGCCAACCGCTACGAGACCGCCGTGCTGGTGGCGGGTGTGGGAGTGGCGGGCGGCATGAGCTGGGACGGTGTGGGTATCGCCACAGGTGCCAACTTCCCCGACGCGCTCGCCGGCGGCCCGACGCTCGGCGCGCGGGGCAGTGTGATGCTGCTCACGCCCCCCGACGTGCTCAGTGCCGAGGCCAGGGCGGCGATTATTGCCAATCGCGACGGTATCGAGACGGTGTTCATCTTCGGCGGTACCAGCGCGGTCTCCGCAGCCGTGGAAGAAGCGGTGCGAGGTGTACTCATGATGTGAGTCGGGAGCGCCCGTTTCACCCCCCGCTTGTCTCAAGCGCCTCTGCACACGCGCCGATAGAGCGTGTGTACGAGCCGTTCGCACACGTACGTGGGGCGCACGCGCGGCCGCGTGACGTCGCCCGGGCCCGGCGAGTGAACCGAGCGCGCCCCGCGCGGAGGAGCACATGCACACAAGCACGAGTCTGCCTGCGAGCCTACTCCGCGTGGTGCTCACGTGTCTCATCGTCGCCGGCCTGGCGTTCCCGACGCCGGCTGCGGGTGCGGTCATTGCGCGTGACGCTGGTTCGGCCGAGCCGGCGTCGCCGCTGCGCGACTCCGACGATGCGCGCATTCCGCCGGGTGTCAGTGCGCTCGCGGATCCCCAGAGCGCCGTCACCGCGCCGAGCGGCGACTACCGCATCGATGCGCTGCTCTCGGGTTACTACCTGAGCGGCACGTCGGTCACGTACAGCTTCTACGAAAACGACGTGTTCGGCGGCAGCTACTACGGATCCGAGACGGGCGTGGGTGAAGTCTCCGAGGCGGTCAAGACCAACGTACGCCAGATCATGGCCTGGTACGGCTCGATCATGGACGTCGAGTTCACTGAGGTCGCCGAGACCTCGTCGGTGATCGGCATCATCCGGTTCATGGTCTCCAGCGCGCCTGCGTACGCCTACTCGTACTATCCGCAAGGCACGAGCATGTTCTACGTCGCCAGTGACGTGCACCTCAACCCGGCGTACGACCGTCTCGGCGATCTCAACGGCTTCCGGCACCCGCCCGGCATGCACGGGTACGCCACGCTGATCCACGAGATCGGTCATGCGCTCGGGCTCAAGCACCCGTTCGAGCCGGTCGGCAGTCGGACCACCGTGTTGCCCGCCGCCGAGGACAACACCACCAATAGCGTGATGTCGTACACCTGCACGGGGCGCTCGCCGGCAACCGCGATGACCTACGACGTGACGGCCCTCCAGTACATGTACGGAGCGCGCGAGCGCAACGCGGGCGATGAAACGTATGTGTTCACCTCGGTTGGCACCGGACAGCACACGGTGGGCGGCGCCACGTTCTTCGAGACGCCGTACCTGACGAAGCAGACGATCTGGGATAGCGGCGGCATCGACACGCTCGACGCGTCGCTGCTGCCCGTTGCCGCAAGCGGCTACCGGCTCGACCTCCGCGGCGGTGGCTGGCTCATCGGCAACAGCCAGAGCCTTGGAACCTCCTTTGACCACGGGAGCACGCTGGCTGTGGGCTCGGTGATCGAGAACGTGGTGAACTCCGGGAGCGACGACACGATCTACGCCAACTCGGCGGCGAACACGTTCGGCGGCTACAGCTTGGGTCGAGCCGTCGGAGACGACTGGGTCTTGGGCGCGACCGCCGTGGACACCCTGGATCTTGCCGGTTACCGGCCGTCGGGAGTAGCCCAGCAGCGCGTGGGTGACAACCTGGTGATCGGCCTGCAGGACCGTGGCTCGGTGACCATCGCGGGCTACTACACGGGTTCGACGCCCGCGATCGTCTACGGCGCCAACACACCGCCGGTGGCAGCCGCCGAGGTCTCGAGTGAAGGCGGCCGGGCGCCGTTCGCTCTCACGGCTAGCGGTGCGGCCTCGAGTGATCCGGATGGTGCGCTGGCCACGTACGCCTGGGAGTTCGGAGACGGCGGCACGGCCACCGGGAGCGTCGCGCAGCACGTCTACGCGGAGCCTGGCGAGTACACGGTCCGGCTGATGGTCACCGACGACGACGGTGCAACGGCGCAGGCCTCCGCGCAGGTGACCGTGCTGCCCACCTTCAGCGTTCAGGCGCTCGCCGGCGTCAACCGCTACGAGACCGCGGTCCAGGTGTCTCAGAACGCGTTCCCCGGTGGTGCCGATGCGGTGGTGATCGCCACCGGGCGCAACTGGCCCGACGCGCTCGGCGGCACGTCGCTCGCCGGCGCCCTCGGCGCGCCCGTGCTTCTGGTTGACACCCACAGCGTGCCGTCCGACGTGATGGCCGAGATCGCGCGGCTGGGCGCTTCGAGCGCGATCATTCTGGGCGGGGAGGGCGCGGTCGGAGCCGCGGTTGAAGACGCTCTTGCAGCCGAGCTCGGAAGCGTCAACGTGGAGCGTATCGGCGGGGCCAACCGGTACATCACGGCCGACCTGGTCGCGGCGCGCACGCGGGCCGCGCTCGGCTCCGCGTGGGACGGCACCGCGTTCGTCGCCACCGGCGCCAACTTCCCCGATGCGCTCGCCGCGGCGCCGCTTGCCGCGGCGCAGGGCTGGCCGCTCTACCTCGCGCACCCCGCAAGTGGGCTCTCGGACGTCACCAAGGCGGCGATGGCCGGTGTGACCGATGCGCTGGTCTTGGGTGGCGAGGCGGTCGTCACACCCGTGACGAAGAGCTACCTCGAGGAGGCACTCGGCCCGTCCCACGTGACGCGGCTTGCGGGCAGCGATCGCTACAAGACGTCCGTGACCGTAGCAACATACGCGGTGACGCGCGCGGGGCACACCTGGGACGGCGTTGGCATCACGACGGGCCAGAATTTCCCGGACGCGCTCGCCGGCGGCGTGCTCCAGAGCGTGTCGGGTAGCGTGATGCTGCTCACGCCATCGACCGCGCTCAGCGCCGACGCCGCCGCGGCGCTTGCCGCCAACAAGGGCTGCATCACGAGCGTCACGTTCTACGGGGGTGCGAGTGCCGTGAGCGACGTCGTGCGCGCAGCGGTGGTGAGCGCCCTCCAGTAGCGCGCGGCCGGGCGTGGCGAGCGGTTCCCCCAAGCGGCCCCCATGCGCTGCGGCCTGCCTCGCGCGCCGCTGCGCCCAGGTCACGGCTCCTGCCCTGTACCCGCACGGCAGGTGGGTGCAGAATGGACTGCGGAGGCGGATGGATCTTCCGCGGTCGCAGGACGGGCCCGGATCCATCCGCGAGTCGGGACGTCCGGGGGATGGCGCACGTGCGCGAACTGCCGACAGACACGGTCGATGACACGGCCTCATCCGAGCTGGGGCACGCCCTCAGCGCGGCGGGCAGCTCAGAGTCTCTCGCGGCGCATCGCGCGGTGGCGCTCGTCGCTGCGGAGGCCGACGCCGACCTCTCCACGATTGTCCAGGCGCTCAAGTCGACACTCGGCCTAAGCCGGGCCTGCATCCACCTGCTCGGCCGGGACGTCGCCGAGGGAACGCTCCGGCTCGGCGCCGATGCCGGGGCGCACGCCGCCTTCCTGCTTGATGCCGAGTCGCTGCCGCTCGATTCCGACACGCCGGCCGCCCACGCCGTGACAGCAGGCGAGGCCACGTGGCAGGGCGACCAGTACGACGTAAGCGTTGCGGATCACGAGAACGCGAACGGTGTTGGGCGCTGGCGCGCGGTCGCGCAAGGCCAGGCCTCGGCCACTGTGCCGCTGCGCGTGCGCGGGCGCATCACGGGAGCGCTCACCCTCGAGTGGCCCGAGCCGCACGACTTCGACGAGACCGAGCGCGGGGACATCGAGGCGATTGCCGCAGCCGTTGCGCTTGCGGTGGAGGCGATGAGGCGCCCATCGGTGCCGGAGCTCGAGCCTGGGTTGCGGAGCGCTCCCGCGCGCAGTGCCGCGTTCCTGGTGTCGCCGGAGGGGGCGGTCTCCCCGGCGGGTCCCGGTGCGGCGGCCGGCTTGGCGGTGGCGCGTGTCTCAGTCGCCACGACCGGGGCAGATGCGGGTGGCGCCGGGCTGCCCTTCGCCGACGTCTTCGGCTGCGATGGTGGTGTTACCGCGGTCGTCCTGGGCGCAGCCGGCGCACCGCATGGCAGCGTTGAGGAGTACGCCGAGGCGGCTCGCCATATGCTCCGCGGTTGGCTGGCGCGCGGCATCGGCCCCGCCGACGCGCTCGGGTCGCTGGCCGCCTGGGCCGCCACGCAGCGGGGCACGGGAGCGTGGCTTGCGGTGACCGCGGTGGTGCTCGATCCCGCACGACGCTTCGTCGTCACCGGCTCCGTGGGTCCGGCGGTGGCGCTGTTCCTTGGTGCCGAGGACAGGCTTGATGTAGATGTCGAGGGCACGCCGCTTCTTGGCGCGGGCGTTGCGGTCAGGGCATCCGAACGTGCCCGGTTGCTGCTGCCGCACGATCGCCTGGTGCTTATCTCGTCGGATCGCGCGGACTGCCACGAGCACGACGGCATGTCGGCACTCGGCGAGCGGCTGCAGCGGACTCGTGGCATCGACACCGCCCGGGCTGTGATTCTGCGGGATGCGCCTGTCGAGCTGCGGTGTGAGGCCACCGCCGTGGTGGAGATGTTCGCGTCGGCGTGAGGGGGCGTGGCCGGTAGGACGGCGCGCGGCCCGTCGATGGGGCTGCTAGAATGTCTCTCGCACCACCATCGGGCGATTAACTCAGCGGGAGAGTGCCTCCCTTACAAGGAGGAAGTCGGGGGTTCAAATCCCTCATCGCCCACCA
>JAFGUS010000019.1 GCA_016938395.1 Coriobacteriia bacterium
GCCTCAGGGTCGCGCATAGAGCGTCTTTGCGTCGTCGAGTATCGAGCGCTTCCTCACGTGGTTGGCGCTCTTCTCGATACCCTTCCGCGTGTGCAGATCGACGGGTCTGCGCAGGATGCCGTGTAGCTCGAGCGCGTGGTCTTCGAGATCCAGCAGCGACGGCTCAGCGCTTTCTGCGTACGTGACGAGGATGTCGACGTCACTGCCCTCGCCGAAATCGGGACGGAGGATCGAGCCGAACAGCTCCAGTCGCTCGATGTCGTGTGAGCGGGCGAAGGCAGCGATGGATGCCGGATTCGCACCGGTTCGCGCCAGGGCGCGTGCCGCTCCCGGTTCCGAGCCCGTGAGCGCAACCCCGTAGACCGCGGGTGCTTCAGCCGCGAGCGTGGTTGCTGTCGCGGGGCCCGTGACGCCGAGCGCCTCGGCGACCGCAGACACGCGCTCCAGCGAGGCGTTCCGGTACCGTGCGGACTCCCAGCGGGCAATCTGGGGCTGCGCCACACCGAGGTGCCGGCCCAGTTCGGCCTGCGAGAGTCCTGCAGCGCGCCGTGCGCTCACCAGAGCCGAGCCGATGTCGATGAGTCCGCTCATGTGCTGATAATATCACATGAATTATAGATATGATGCATGCGTTATCATCGGCACGTCGCGCAGTCGAGCGCCCGTTCACCGGCCCCCGCCCTCAGTCCGCCCGCGCCTCAACGTACTCGCGGTACTCGGCCAGCAGTTCGTCGAGCTCGGCGGATGACGTCACATGGTTCACGCGCTCCCGCACATGGCTCGCGCCGGGCATCCCCACGATGTACCAGCCCACGTGCTTGCGCATTCGGGCGACAGCGTGCTCCCCGCCGAACGCCACGAGTGCTCGAGCGTGGTCGCGCGCCATATCGATGCGCTCAAGCGGCGTAGGGAGCGGCAGTTCTTCGCCGCGATCGAGCAGCGCGCGCGTTTCGCGGAAGATCCAGGGGTTGCCCTGCGCGCCACGAGCGACCATCACGGCGTCGACGCCGGTGCGCTCGAACATGGCGCACGCATCGGCGGCGGAGAAGACATCGCCGCTGCCGATGACCGGGACGCCAACTGCGGCCTTGACCTCGGAGATGATGTCCCAGTCCGCTGTGCCGCGGTAGAACTGCTGGCGCGTGCGGCCATGCACGCAGAGCGCCGCGACGCCAGCCGCCTCCAGGACGCACGCGAACTCGACGGCGTTGCGTTCGGACTCGTCCCATCCCGTGCGGAACTTCGCGGTGACCGGTACCGGCACCGCCGCCGCCACGCTCGAGATGATGTCGGCGGCGAGTGCCGGCGTGCGCATGAGTGCGCTCCCCTCGCCCTTGGCGACGACCTTGGTCACGGGGCAGCCCATGTTGATGTCGATGAGCGCCACGTCATCGCCGTACTCGGCCACGATGCGCGCGGCCTGCTCGGCCATGATGTCCGGTTCCGAGCCGAAGAGCTGGACGCCGCAGGGTACCTCGGCGGGATCGAACGTGAGCAGCAAGCGCGAGACGGCGGCGTCTGGGTTGTAGTGGAGCCCCTTGGCGCTGATCATCTCGGTGTAGGTGAGTGCGGCGCCCATGCGCTTGCAGATGCCCCGGAACGGCGCCTCGGTGATGCCGGCCATGGGGCCGAGGACGACGGCGCGTGGCGGAAGCAGCGCGCGGATGTCAGGCGATGCAGGGCTCATGTCCCCATGGTACGACGCCGGCGGGCGTGTGGCGCCCGGTCCGGTCCCTTCTCCTCGCACGCTACGCTATCATCTGCGCGGGATACACGAGAGGAGCGTGCCGTGGACACCGGCGATCGCATCGCGGCTAACCGCGAACTCTGGCAGCGCTGGACGGCGCTGCACGTACCGTCTGACTTCTACGATGCCGACGGCTTCGCAGCCGACCCGGCCTCGCGTCCGTTCGACCGCATCATCGCGGACCTGCTCGGCGACATCCGCGGTGCGCGTGCGCTCCACCTTCAGTGCCATTTCGGCATGGACACACTCAGGCTGGCGCACCTCGGTGCCGAGGCGACCGGCCTTGACTTCTCGTCGGCGGCGATTGCGGCCGCCCGCGAACTCTCCGCACGTGCGGGTATACCCGCCACCTTCTTCGAGGGCGACGTCACCGCACCGCCCGACGAGGTCCCCGAAGGCGCCTTCGACCTCGTGTTCACCTCCTACGGTACGATCTCGTGGCTGCCGGACCTCCGGCCCTGGGCGCAGACGGTCGCGAGCCGGCTCGCCCCGGGCGGCGTCTTCGTCATCGCCGACATGCATCCCACGCTCTGGATCTTCGACGACGAGGCTGACGACCCCACGCTCCGCGTGAAGTACTCCTACTTCGACCGCAGCGCACTCGAGTGGGAAGAGCACGGCAGCTACGCGTCTCCCGGCGGTGAGTACGTCGGCACGTCGCACTCCTGGCAGCACACCTTCGAGGAGATCGTGGGCGCGCTGGTCGGCGCGGGCCTCGCAATCGAGGAGCTGCGCGAGTACCCGCTGCTCGCCTGGAAGTTCACGCCGGCCATGATCGAGAAGGAGCCCGGGCTCTACGGCCTGCCGGCCCAGGTGCCCGAGCTACCGCTGATGTTCTCGCTCACGGCGCGCAGACCGTAGGCTACCGCGCGGATCGCGGGCGCGACAGGCGTCGATCCCGAGCGTTGCGTCTCAGACTTCGCCGACGCGCCCGAGTGCGATGAGCGCCGCGAGCACGGCCAGCGTCACCGTCCACGCAGCGACCGTGATGCGTCGTGCCTTCTTGGCCCGCTCGGCCTCCCACCATGTGCGCGGCCGAATGCGCTGTGCGAAGAACGTCGCCATCGCCGCAAGGTTGATCGCGGCGATGTTGGTGACCAGGAGCAGCAGCGCCCCGAACGAAGCATACCATTGTCCCTCACCCGCAAGAAGCCCGGCGGTCGTGAGCGGCGGTAGGAGCGCGACCGCCACCATGACGCCCACAAGGACCGCGGGGACCCCGGTGGTGAACGCGAGCGAACCAGCCGCGCCGGCAGCGAGCGCGAGCGCGATGTTGCCGAAGGTAGCGCTCGTCCGAGCTGCGATCTCCGGTGAGGCAGGGTCTACCTCGAGTACAATGCCGAGCACGACCGATACGGCGGCCGCGATCGCGAAGCCGGCGGCCAGGGTGGCGAGGGCCCGGCGGGCGAGCGTCGTGTCCCCAAGCGTGCTGGCGAACGAGAGCGCGATGTTGGGGCCGAGCAGCGGGGCGATCACCATCGCGCCGATGATGATCGCCACGTCGTTGCGCACCAGGCCCACCGCAGCGACGACGGTCGAGAGTGCCACCATCACACCGTAGGATACGGTCAGCTTCGTGCCCGAAGAAAGGTCTTCGTAGAGCTCCTCGCGACTGATCCGGAGCGCCCGGGCCTCCTCTTCCGTCTCGTTCCCCGCAGCCTCGTCCTCGGTCTGCTGATCCTCGGGCTCCTCGATGCGCGGCACCGTCGCCTCGACGGGCAACAGCACCAAGCGGCATTCATCGCGGTGTCCGAGCCGATCGGCAAGGGCGTCGGTGACCGTCTCGACCTCCTCGGCGTCGAGTAGCACACGGATCGCGGTGACGTCAGAGTCCGCGCTCGCCGTCCACAGGTGGTGGATGCGCTGCTCCTCGAGTGCCGAGGTGATGCCATCCACCTCATCGGCGGGTACGCTGAATTCGAGCAGGCGAAGGGCCACCTCTGTCTCCTCAGCAACGTGGGACCGTCCACATGGACGCGATCAGCGCCTCACGCTTCTACGGTGAGATCCACGAGCGCCGCGTCCGCGGCGTTCTTCTTGACCGATGCGATGCCGTTCTCCATCGTGGCCGTCGATGCGTACATCTGGCTACGGCCGATCTCCTGCCCGTTGCTCGCCTTGAGCACGAAGTAGGGGCGGCCGTCCTTCGCGGTCCTGCGCTCGAAGCGCTCCTCCATGAGTCCGTTGGTGCGTACCGATTCGATACCGTTCAGAGCGCTTGCCTTCGCCTTGTACGTCTCGCTTGTGAGAATCGTCTGGCTGTTGCCGGCCTTCAGGTTGAACCTGAACTCACCGTTCTTCGCCAGCATCAGCACGTACTTCCCGGGCACGGGGACTCCTTTCGGGAGGGGGTGCCACAACGGTACATACCCGCGGAGCACCGATGGGCTCGCCCGCCCCTACTGCACCTTGATGAGTGAGTCCACCGGCGCGTACTCGTCAGTCAGGAGCGGCACGTCGGCCACGGGGACCGGCTCGGTGTAGAGGTCTTCGGCCATCTGGGCGAACCCGGCGATCGACACGCGCCCGTCGATGCGCGACGCGATGCGCGCCCTGATCTCGGACTCGGGTAGGCGCGTGTCGGTGGCAAGCACGATGATGTTGCGGCGGGTATCCGCGGTGCCGCTGCTGCCGATGCCGATCGGGAAGACCCAGATGTCCTGCCACACGCCCTCGGCCGTGCGGTACATGCTGCGGAAGAGCTCGCTGTACTCGCCTTCGGCCGACGCGATCACGTTGTAGGCGAGCACGCCGTCGGGCGCCATCACCGACTTGACCTCGCCGAAGAACTCCTCGGTGGTGAGGTGGAACGGGAGCGAGTCGGAGGTGTAGGCGTCCACGATGACGATGTCGTACGTCTCGCCCGTGCGCTGCACGTAGCGCCGCGCGTCCTCGGTGAAGACGCGCAGCCGCTCGTCTTCGGGCAGCCAGAAGTATGTGCGGGCCACGTCCACCACCACCGGGTCGATCTCCACCGTGTCGACCTGCACGCCGGGGTAGTCGCGCCAGAAGCGCTTGGCAATCGCGCCGCCGCCGAGGCCAAGGACGAGCACGCGCTCGGGGTCGGGCTTGAGCGCGAGCGCGAGATGCATGTAGTCGGGATAGCGGATGACGCTCACATACGGGTCGTCGAGCGCGAGAGCCGACTGGTGGCTGCGGTCGAACCGAAGGTGACGGGCCTCCGCGTCCTCGGTCACCGTGATGCGGTGGTACTGCGTATCGGCACGGAAGAGCACCGTCTCGCCGAGGTGGTTCTCCTCCGGGGTCGGCGCCACCGCCAGCAGGACCCAGCCGCCCAGGGCGCCCGCCGCCACCACGAGTGCGAGTGTGCTGGGAAGCGCGAGTCGCGCCACGGCCGCCCGTGCCGAATGCGGCGGGGAGCCGCCCGTCTCGGCCTCGGCGGGCAGGCCGAGCGCGAGAAGCGACATCGCCACGAGCACGAAGCCCGTCCAGACGACGAGTGGCTCGATTGAGAGCAACGGGATGAGCCAGAACGAGGTGGCGAGCGTACCCGCGATGCTGCCCGCCGTGGAGACCGCGTACAGGTTGCCTGCCGAGCGGCCGATGCGCTCGAGCCCGGAGCGCGACGCGAGCTTCACGCCCATTGGCGAGACCATCGCAAGCAGGATCGACGGTACGAAGTAGATGGCGGCTGCAGCCACCAGCGAACCGAGCCGCGGGCCGAGATCGGCACTCGCCGGCAGCACCGCTTCGGCCACGAGCGGGGCGGCGACGGTGCCGAGCGCCGCGGCGGCGATCACCGGGGGAAGCGAACGCGCGGCCCCGAACCGGTCGGCGATCTGCCCGCCGAGCGCGTAGCCGAGGCTGAGCGCGATCATCACCACCGAGATGACGGCGCCCCACACGTAGATCGAGTTGCCGAGGTACGGAGCGAGCACGCGGGCCGCCACCATCTCGAGGCCCATGAGGGCCGCTCCGCATCCGAACACGATCAGCCTGAGCATCCGCGGGACCTCCGCTCGCAGGTGTTGACCCTCAGTGTGCCAGATGCGCGCCGTTCCGCGACAGGCGCACGCCCTGGCAGGGAGTTTGCGCGAGCCTCCGGGCTCGTGGTATCATTTAGGAATAGTTCTGAATTAGGAGCAATTCGTATGACGGTTGCAGACGATGACGTGTCGCAGAGGGTCGAGCGGCTGACCGCTGCTCTCAAGGATGCCGGCCTGCGGGTGACGTATCAGCGGCTGGAGATCGCGCGTGAGATCGCGGCGAGCGACTCCCACCCCGATGTTGAGACCATCTATCGGGCCGTGCACGATCGAATTCCGACGATCTCGCTCGATACCGTTTACCGGACGCTCGGAACCCTTGCCGAGATCGGCGCGATCCAGCGGGTGACCGCTGCCGTCGGACCGGCCCGTTACGAGGCTAACCTGAGTCAGCACCACCACTTCGTGTGCGTCCGATGCGGCTCGATCTGCGACGTGGAGGACCCGGCTCTCGACGCGCTGCGCCTGACCGGAGCCGCGGCGGCGTTCGGCCGCGTTGAAGCCGTCGACGTCGTCCTCAAGGGAATCTGCCGCGCCTGCGAGGCTGCGGCTTCATCGTAGGAACCACCCTCTCGCGCCCACCAGGAGGCGTGCGGGCTGGTGAGAAGAAAGGGGCACGCATGAGCGAGCACGGTAAGCTCACCACCAACTTCGGGGCGCCGGTCCCGGACAACCAGAACGCCATGACCGCCGGGCCGCGCGGGCCGATGCTGCTCCAGGACGTCTGGTACCTGGAGAAGCTGGCGCACTTCGACCGCGAGGTCATTCCCGAGCGCCGGATGCACGCCAAGGGCTCGGGCGCGTTCGGCACGTTCACCGTGACGAACGACATCACGCAGTACACCAAGGCGAAGGTCTTCTCTGAGGTCGGCAAGACGACCGACCTGTTCGTCCGCTTCTCCACCGTGGCCGGCGAGCGGGGTGCGGCCGACGCCGAGCGCGACATCCGCGGCTTCGCGGTGAAGCTCTACACCGAAGAGGGCAACTGGGATCTCGTTGGCAACAACACGCCGGTGTTCTTCCTGCGCGACCCGCACAACTTCCCGGACCTCAACCGTGCGGTGAAGCGCGATCCGGCCACGAACCTTCGCTCGGCCAAGAACAACTGGGACTTCTGGACGCTCTTGCCCGAGGCGCTCCACCAGGTCACCATCACGATGAGCGATCGCGGCCTCCCCAAGAGCTACCGGCACATGCACGGCTTCGGTAGCCACACGTTCTCGATGATCAATGCCGCGGACGAGCGGTTCTGGGTCAAATTCCACTGGGTCTGCGAGCAGGGCATCGAGAACCTCACCGATGCCGAGGCCGCCGAGATCGTGGCGGGCGACCGCGAGAGCCATCAGCGCGATCTCTACGACGCGATCGAGCGCGGGGAGTTCCCGCGCTGGACGCTCAAAATCCAGGTCATGCCCGAGGCCGACGCCGCGAAGATGCCCTACAACCCCTTCGACCTCACGAAGGTCTGGTACAAGGCGGACTACCCGCTCATCGAGGTCGGCGTGATGGAGCTCAACCGGAACCCCGAGAACTACTTCGTGGACGTGGAGCAGGCGGCGTTCAACCCGGCCAACGTGGTGCCGGGCATCAGCTTCTCGCCCGATAAGATGCTCCAGGGCCGGCTCTTCAGCTACGGCGACGCGCAGCGCTACCGCCTCGGCACCAACCACCACCTCATTCCGGTGAACAAGGCGCGCTGCCCCGTGCACGGCTACAGCCGCGACGGACAGATGCGTGTTGACGACAACTACGGTTCCACGCCGGGCTACGAGCCCAACAGCTACGGCGCGTGGCAGGCGCAGCCGGAGTACAAGAACCCGCCGCTTGCCATCGACGGCGCTGCGGACATCTGGGACTTCCGCGCTGACGACGACAACTACTACGAGCAGCCGGGCAAGCTCTTCCGGCTCATGACCGCCGACGAGCAGCAGCGCCTCTTCGAGAACACCGCCCGCGCGATGGGCGATGCGCCGAAGGAGATCAAGGTGCGCCACATCGGCAACTGCTACAAGGCCGACCCGGCGTACGGCGAGGGTGTCGCCGCGGCACTCGGCATTCCGATGAGTGAGGTCGGCGTCTAAGCGCTCCAGATCGAGCGCAGTGTTCGCCCGGACCGCTCACACGAACGGACCCGCTGTCGCGGGTCCGTTCGGCATTCGGTGCGCACATCTCAGTGCGCGCGCCGTCGTGCCGTGGGGGATACTCCTAGAGAACGCACGCGCGACGGAGAGGGGTCTTCCATGTCCGAGCCGCTGCCCGGTCTGCTCATCGGCAAGAGCGGGATCGACGTCCATCTGCTGCCCGCGATGGCCAACCGCCACGGCCTCGTGGCGGGAGCCACCGGTACCGGCAAGACGGTGTCGCTCCAGGTACTTGCCGAGGCGTTCAGCTCGATCGGCGTGCCCGTCTTCGCTGCCGACATCAAAGGCGACCTCTCCGGCATCTCACAGGCCGGCGTCACGAACACCAAGATCGACGAGCGCATCGCCAAGCTCAGCCTCGGCGACTGGGGCTTCTACGGCTCACCCGTGACCTTCTGGGACGTCTTCGGCGAGCAGGGACATCCGGTGCGCACCACGGTCTCCGAGGTGGGACCGCTGCTGCTCGGGCGGATGCTCAACCTGAACGACATCCAGGAGGCCGTGCTCACCATCACGTTCAGGGTGGCCGACGAGAACGGCCTGTTGCTGCTCGATATCAAGGACCTGCGGTCGATGCTCAAGTTCGTGGCGGACAACGCGCGCGAGATCGGTACCACGTACGGCAACGTGTCGCCCGCGAGCGTCGGCGCCATCCAGCGCGCGCTGCTCGCACTCGAGGAGCAGGGCGGCGACCGCTTCTTCGGTGAGCCCGCGCTCGATCTGTTCGACTTCATTCAGACCGACAGCAACGGCAAGGGCATGGTGAACATCCTTGCTGCCGACCGGCTGATGACCTCGCCGCGCCTCTACTCCACCATGCTGCTGTGGCTCCTCTCGGAGCTCTTCGAGCGTCTGCCTGAGGCGGGCGACCTGCCCAAGCCCAAGCTCGTGTTCTTCTTCGACGAGGCCCACATGCTCTTCGACGACGCGCCGGACGCGTTGCTCACCAAGATCGAACAGGTCGTGCGGCTCATCCGCTCCAAAGGGGTGGGCGTCTACTTCGTCACGCAGAACCCCATCGACATCCCCGACACCGTGCTCGGTCAGTGCGGGAACAAGGTGCAGCACGCGCTTCGCGCGTACACGCCGCGCGAGCAGAAGGCCGTGAAGGCGATGGCCGAGACGTTCCGGGTCAATCCAGACCTCGACGTGGAGACCGTGGTGACCGAGCTCAAGGTGGGCGAGGCGCTCGTCTCGCTCCTGCAGGCCGACGGCTCGCCGATGCCGGTGGAGCGTACGATGATCGTGCCACCGCACGGCCGCATCGGCGCGATCGCACCGCCCGAGCGGCAGGCGGTCCTAGCGTCCTCTCTGATCGCGGGACACTACGAGGCGGCCGTTGACCGGGAGAGCGCGCACGAGGTCCTGAAGACGCGCGCCGAGGCCGCGATCGCCGCAGAAGAGCAGGCCGCCGCGGCTGCAGAGGCGCGCGAGCTCGAGCTCAAGGTGGAGCCTCCGGCGCGCCGCGAGCCCGCGCAGCCGAAGCCGCGGACGACGTCCTCGCGCAAGGACACGCCGCTCGAGGCGTTCACCAAGAGTGCGACCCGCGCGATCGGCAGCCAGGTGGGTCGCCAGATCGCGCGCGGCATCCTCGGCACGATCCTCGGGAGCAAGAAGTAGCGAGAGAGGTGGGAACGATGAGTGACGAGCAGCAGTCGATACCCGTGCCGGATGAGACGCCAGGTGCCGCAGGCGCCGGCGAACCCGGCACGGTCAGCGCGGACGCCGACTCCGCATCCGACGCGGCCTCCGCGTGGCGCGAGGTCGTCGAGGGCCTTGATGCACTGAGTGAAGCGATCGGACGCTGGGCCAAGGCGGCGGTGAACGATCCCGAGAACAAGCGTCGGGCCGACGAGCTTTCGGCCAAGCTCGAGGGCTTTGTGTCGGAGGTCGGCGATACGATCAAGGGCGCCGGCGAGTCGGAGGTGGGACAGTCGTTCCGCGAGGCTGCTGACAAGACGGGAGACGCCTTCCGGCAGGCAGGCGAGAAGCTCTCCGAGGAGATCGGGCCCAAGCTCTCGGGCGCCTTCAAGTCGGCCGCCGAGCGGCTCGGTCAGGCGGCGCAGAGGATTGAGCAGCGCAGCGGCACCGTTGCGGGCCCGGCGGAAGATGCTTCGGACTCAGCGGGTGACCAGGCGACAGACGGCGACTGACGGGCGACGAACGGACTGACGCGCGGGCAGGATCTGCCGCTCGTCGGGTATTCATGGAGAGTCATCTTTCGCCACGCAACGGCAGGGTACAGTGCATTCCGAGGGGCGAATACGCGCGAGGTTACGTTGTGCGCTCATACAGGTGCTCGACAGAGGGGAGACACACATGCACTGGTTGTCCGTGTCACGCAGGCGTACGCGACCGGCACTGATGGTCGCGGTGCTTGCACTTGTTACAGCACTCGTGCCGGTGGTCCCGGTTGCAGCAGCGCCGGTTACCGCGACGGTCGTTCCTACGGGGACCACCATCTACGTCGACAACAGCGTCGACGGACCGGGTACC
>JAFGUS010000168.1 GCA_016938395.1 Coriobacteriia bacterium
AAGCCGCAGCCCGACCTGTGCTACATGTGCCACCCGGACATCAAGCGGGACTTCCTGCGCGTGAGCCACCATCCCGTGGGCACCATCTCGCTGCAGTGCACCGGGTGTCACGATGCGCACGCCACCAACTACGATTCGCTCCTCTATGGCGACGACAACAAGATCTGCTACGACTGTCACCGCGTGCCGATCCAGGCCACGTACGACAAGTCGGCGCACTTCCGCACGCCTTGTTGGGGCTGTCATACGCCGCATGGGTCGGATTGGGGTCCACTGCTCAAGGGGCCACAGCCCGAGGTGTGCTTCCCGTGTCACGCACGCGGGAGCTTTGATGACGCGGCCGGAGGCTACAAGAACCATCCGGTGCGGCCGGTGTACTGGGACATGAAGGCGTTGACTCCGCTCACGTGCACCACGACCTCCCACGTTCCGCACGGCACGAGCCACAATTTCATGTTGCGTCACTACGACTCGCCCAAGGACGGCAACTGCCTCATCTGTCATGCCATCGTCCCGGGCAAGATCGTGGGCGTGGACTTCTGATCCGTGATCGCACCGTTCGGCACGCCGTTCGCGTCGGCCGCGGTGTGTGACTTCGTCCAAGGAGACCGAACGTGACCGAAACCGCCCGTCCCGTCTTCTCGGTGCGCCCGCGCACGATCGTGATCGCGATGGTGGCGATCCTTCTGTTGGTCGCGGCCGCAGTCGCGGCGTGGATACTCCTCGAGCCGGCCGCCCCCGGCCGCGTACGGTTCGCCGAACTCTCCGAAGACTCCACCGCCACGGTCGGTCTGGCGGGAGTGTTTCCCGCCGAGGAGGAACCGCCACTCGCCAATCCGCTGGGCATCGCCTGGGATGGCGAGCGGCTCTTCGTAGCCGAGTCGGACGCCGGCGCCGTGCGCATCTTCGATGCCGAGGGCGGCGATCTTGGCGTGATCGTGCTTCCCGCAGCGGGCGATCTCCCGGCTGCGTATCCGTCGGTCCTCGCGATCGCGGGTGAGCGCCTCGCGATCGTGGATAACGCCGCCAATCGCGTGATCGTGGTCGAGGCCGAGCCCGCCGAAGCCGCCGATGTGCTCTTCACTCTCGGCTCTGGAGACGACGCGCCGCGTCAACCGACTGCCGTCGCCTACGCCGACGGCGAGTTCTTCGTGGCGGATGCGGGCGACGGCACGATCAAGGT
>JAFGUS010000169.1 GCA_016938395.1 Coriobacteriia bacterium
ACGACCGGCCCATAAGGACCGGTCGTCATCGAGTTCTATGGTGGCCAGAGACGGACTTGAACCGCCGACACGGGGATTTTCAGTCCCCTGCTCTACCATCTGAGCTACCTGGCCGTGGGGTGCAGGCGAAACTCTACCCAACGGCAGGCCTGAAATCAAGCGAGCGCCGTGCGCGATAGCCTCATCGGCGCGCCCCTGCGCCCCTTAGCCGGTACGCAGCGAGTCGGCCAGGCGCCTCGGCAGCCCTGCGGCAACGATCGCCTCAGCCGCGGATTCGACGTCGTACGCCACACGGTGGAAGACGACCCCGAGCCACACGCGCTCGGTCTCACCCGGCATCCCGACGGGCCCCGCTGCGCGGTCGCCCTCACACGCCTTGTTGACCTCGGCCTTGGTGCCGAAGACCAGTTCGGCCCAGCACGCCCGTGGGTCGCCGTCCTTCGGGCGGCCCACAGACCCATCGCTCACGAAGTGCACCGCGCGCCCGTCGGGGGCGGTGACCACCCGGTGGTACGGGATGTGGATGTGCCCGAAGCAAACCACGTCGGCCTCACCGATATCGGCAAGCTTGGCGAGGTTGTCATCCGGCCGGTCCAGCATGAGGTACTCGTTGATGCGACGCGGGCTCGCGTGGCAGAGCAGAAGCCGGGCGCCGTCCACCGCCGGCCGCACCTCATCGAGGAGCGTGGCGAGGTACTCGTGCTCGGCATCATCGAGCGCTCCGTCAGTGAACGCGTAGCTCTCGGCGCCGTCGGCCTTGGCCTCGGGTGTGGGGTAGTAGCAGCCGCAGTTGCCGGCGCGCTTGCCCACACCGTCGTCGTAGTTGCCGCGGATCACCGGGTCGCCGGTGGCGCGCACGCGGGCGATCACACCCGAGGGATCGGGCCCATAGCCCACAAGGTCGCCGAGGCAGTAGCGCTCGGTCACGCCAGCGCACACGATGTCGGCGAGCACCGCCTCGAGCGCGGGGACGTTGCCGTGGATGTCCGAATAGAGCGCGATGCGACGCACGCTAGCCCTCCTTGCCGACACCGGCATCGCCGACGACCGCCGCCACCTGAGGCAGCGCGCACTCGTGCCGCGCGCACACCTGCGCGCGGGTGCGCTTGGCGATCCACACGAGCGACAGCATGAGCGGCACCTCAACGAGCACGCCTACGACCGTGGCGAGCGCCGCGCCCGAGGTCAAACCGTAGAGCGCGATCGCCACCGCCACCGCCAGCTCGAAGAAGTTCGACGCGCCGATGAAGCCGGCCGGGGCCGCCACCGGATGCTCGATCCGCCACCAGTACGACCACCCGTACGCGATGCCGAAGATGAGGAAGGTCTGCAGCGCGAGCGGGATGGCGATGAGCAGGATGTGGAGCGGGTTACCCACGATAATCTCGCCCTGGAAGATGAAGATGAGGACGAGCGTAGCGAGCAGCGCGGCAATCGTGATCGGGCCGAACCTCGGCACGAACGAGTCGTTGAACCACTGCTCGCCGTGCGAGCGCACCAGGGCGTGGCGCGTGAACCAGCCCGCCACAAGCGGCACGACAACGAAGAGCACCACCGAGAGCGCGAGCGTGTCCCACGGTACCGGGATGCCGCTCACGCCCAGAAGCAGCGAGACGATCGGCACGAACGCCACGAGCATGATGAGGTCGTTCACGGCCACCTGCACGAGGGTGTAGGCCGGGTCGCCGTCGGCCAGATACGACCACACGAACACCATGGCCGTGCACGGCGCTGCGCCGAGGAGCACCGCGCCAGCGAGGTACTGCTGTGCGAGGTCCGGCGTGATGAGGTCCTTGAAGATGACGTTGAAGAACAGCCACGCGATGCCGAACATCGTGAACGGCTTGATGAGCCAGTTCACCACCGTGGTGACGATGAGGCCGTTCTTGCGCTCGCCGACGCGCTTG
The DNA here is from genome assembly GCA_016938395.1 of Coriobacteriia bacterium. Next base: position 1,908 of record JAFGUS010000169.1, read on the forward strand.
ATGGATGCGAAATCCACCTTGAGCATCATCGGATAGATCATGAGCCAGATGAGCACTGCCACCGGCAGCGAGATGGACGCGACCGTGAACTGGTCGAACCACTCTGCAAGCCCCGGCCAGCGGCTGCCGATGAAGGTGCCCGCCGCGATGCACAGTGCCACCCACAGGGTGAGGTACCGCTCGAAGGAGCTCATACGTTTGGCCGCGTGTGCTGACATATCAGGTGTCCTCTCCGGGGCAGTCGGGGTGCTCGGCGATCAGGTCGTCCAGGACGTCAGCCAGGTCGGCCAACGGACCCTCGGCGATGCAGTACACGGTCCGCTGTCCACGCGGACTCGCATTCACCAGCCCCGCCTTGCGCAGCACCGACAGGTGCTGCGAGATCGTGGACTGCGCGAGCGGCAGCGATTCGAAGATCTCGCTGCCCCGACACGCATCTTGCGCTGCCAGTAGATGAAGGATGCGCAGACGGGCAGGGTGGCCGAGCGCCCGCGCGATCGCTGCGATGCGTTCTTCGTCCATGGGTGCCCCCTCGGCCGATGACGCGAGAGTGTCGTGTGTCTGGCGACGCGAGTTGTGATTCTCAATCGTTCATCGACGATTGACGATACGTGGACGGTCCCCGAGGGGTCAAGCGCTGCAACGAAGAAGTAACGGGAGTCAGCGGCCGTGCGGTCGATCGACTGAAGGGCAACGGTTCCCCGGCGACGCACGGACCCGGGAGCGGCCAGCTCGAGCATTTCGCGTGGAACCATCGCCCCTCTGGGGTAGAACCCGTTCAGAAACCCTCAGACGGAGGTGGTTCGTGTCTCCCGCACGCGAGCGTCAGTTCCACGTGCACTATGCGGGTTTCGGCCTCTCCTTGCTCAGTAGCACGGGACTCACCTGCTGCATCGCACTCCTGTTCCTGGCGATGCGGCCAATCATGGACGTGGGAGGGTTCGTGGCCGTCGGCGGTCCGTACGAGATCGCCCACCCCGCACCCGACTGGGTTCTCCTGTTCCCGGCGTCCATCATCGGGCTGTTCGTCTTCGGCGGCCTGAGCATCGCACTCGACAATCGCGGGTGGGGCATGAGCCTCTTGCTGCCCGGATGGATGGGGCTCTTTCTCGCGCTCGGCTGGAACTTCCTGTACTACGGGTTCAACCCTCCCGGCTCCTCCGGCCTCGCCTGGGGCTGGGTCGTAAGCGGGGTCGTCTTCTGGGCGATGGCACTCGCCCCGGTACCCGGAATCATCAGCAGGCTTCGCAGCGGTGACCAGCGCGAGGCACTCGAATACGTGCGTCGCTGGATGATCTTCTCGCTTTCGCTGCCGAAGATAGCGCCCGTCTACCTGGCGCTACAGGCCCTTGGTGTAGCTCTTGGCATCACGGTAGCCGTGCAACTGTTCGCCGCAGTCGCCAGCTGACGCTCGGGCGCGCTCAGTACACCTCGGGCACGTAGGTCTGCGAATCGATGGGCGGCCGCACGTACCCGCCGGCGGACTGCTTGCGCGGGGGCAGCTTGAACGGCTTGGGAAGCGCATCCTCGTACTCGATCTGCGAGAGCAGGTGGCTGATGCAGTTAAGCCGGGCGCGCTTCTTCACGTCACCCTCCACCACCCACCAGGGCGACTCTTTGGTGTCGGTGTACTTGAACATCTCGTCTTTGGCGCGCGAGAACTCCTCCCAGCGGTCGCGGCCCTCCAGATCGGTCTCGGAGAACTTCCAGCGCTTGAGTGGATTGTCGATGCGGTCCTGGAAGCGACGGTCCTGCTCGTCGTCCGAGATCGAGAACCAGTACTTGATCAGAATCACGCCCGAGCGAATGAGCATCCGCTCGAACTCGGGACAGTCGCGGAAGAACTCCTGCACCTGCTCCTCGGTGGCCCATCCCATCACGCGTTCCACGACCGGCCGGTTGTACCAGGAGCGGTCGAACAGCACGATCTCACCCGCAGCGGGAAGCTGGGCCGCGTAGCGCTGGAAGTACCACTGGGTCTCCTCGCGCTCGGTCGGTGTGGGCAGCGCGACCACCCGGCAGATGCGCGGGTTCAGAGCCTCCATGATGCGCTTGATGGCGCCGCCCTTGCCGGCAGCGTCGCGCCCCTCGAAGACCACCACCACGCGCAGCCCCTCGCGCTTCACCCACTCCTGGAGCTTCACGAGCTCGATCTGCAGCTTCTCGAGCTCGCGGTAGTAGGTCTTGGTGTCCATCTTGCGCGGTTCGGGTCCTGTCTCGTCCGCCGTCTGTGCGTGATACGTCTTCTTGGACGTCCCACTCTTACCCATGCTCACCCCTTGTTCCGCGAGCCCTTCTTCCGGGCCACTGTCCCCACTTTGGCCTTCTTACGGCGCCTCGGCTTGACCGCCCTGCGGATGGCCAGCAGCACCTCCTGCGAATCGAGCGGCTCCTCACCCTCCGCAGGAGCGAGCCGCTCGTAGGTTCCGTCAGGCAGCATGCGCCGGACGCGCACGTTGTCGGCGAGATAGGTGCCGAGGATCTCCTCCCGCATCCGTTTGACGAGCGCGGGTGCCTCGACCGGCGCGAGCACTTCCACTCTGCGATCGAGGTTGCGCGGCATGAGGTCGGCGCTGCCGATGTAGACCTCGGGCGAGCCACCGTTGACGAAGTAGTAGATGCGGCTGTGCTCGAGGAACCGCCCGACGATGCTCGTGACGGTGATGTTCTCGCTCACACCCGGCATACCGGGCCTGAGACAGCAGATCCCGCGCACGATGAGGTCGATCCGGACGCCAGCCTGTGACGCCTCATAGAGCAGCGCGATCATGGAGCGGTCTACAAGCGAGTTCATCTTGAAGATGATGTGCGCCTCGGCACCTGCCGCAGCGTGGTCCATCTCACGCCGTATCAGGGCCGCGATGCGGTCCCGCATCTCCACCGGGGCCACCAGGAAACGCCGGTAGCTGCTGGTGGCGGCATACCCCGTGACGAGGTTGAACAGCTCGGAGGCGTCCGCGCCCATCTTGGCGTCGGCGGTGAGCAGGCCGAGGTCGGTGTAGAGCGTCGCGGTTACCACGTTGTAGTTGCCGGTACCGACATGCACGTAGCGTCGGATCTTCCCGCCCTCGCGCCGCACCACGAGCGCCACCTTGCTGTGGGTCTTCAACCCCACGAGACCGTAGACCACGTGCACTCCGGCGGCCTCGAGCGCACGTGCCCACTCGATGTTGCTCTCCTCGTCGAAGCGGGCCTTGAGCTCGACGAGGCACGCGACTTCCTTGCCCGCGAGCGCGGCGTCCATGAGAGCCTCGACGATAGGCGAGTCTGTGCCCACGCGGTAGAGCGTCATCTTGATGGCAAGCACGTCGGGGTCATGTGCCGCCTGACGGATGAACGAGACGACCGGCTGGAACGACTCGAACGGGTGGTGCAGCAGGATGTCGTGCTCGCGGATGGCCGTGAAGATGTCGACCTCGTCACCGTCGCCCAGATCCACCGTGAGCTCGGGCACGAACGTGGCGTACTTGAGGTCGGGGCGATCGATCTTGGCGATCGCGAACAGCTCGCTCATGCCGAGCGGTGGCTCGATCGTGACCACGTCGGCCGAGTCCATCTTAAGGTTCTCGACCAGGATGTCGCGGATGAACGGCGGCATCGTCGGATCCACGGTCATCCTCACAACGGAGCCGAAACGCCGCTGGCGCACGCCCTGCTCGATCGTCTCGAGCAGATCGTCGGCCTCGAGTTCCTGGATGACCATCTCGGCATCGCGGGTGATGCGGAACGGATGCGCCGCGATGACCTGGAACCCCGGGAACAGGGTGCCGACATGGGCGATGACCAGTTGCTCGAGCCAGACGAACGCGTGCTCGCGCGTACCACGCGACTCCTTGGTCTCGAGCGGGACGAGACGCGGTAGAGCACTGGGCACCTTCACGCGCGCGAAGCGCTCCTGACCGTCGGGCCCTTTGACCACCACGGCGAGGTTCATGCTGCGGTTGGAGATGTGAGGGAACGGTCGCCCCGGGTCGAATGCGAGCGGGGTGAGGACCGGGAACACGTCCACTCTGAAGTACTCGTCGGCAACCGCCCGCTGCGCGTCGTCCAGGTCGGCGTAGTCGAGCAGGTGGATACCGGCGTCGGCGAGTTCGGCCTTTAGACCGTGGAACGTCTCGCGCGCCCGGCCGAGCATCTGCGGAACGCGCTCTCGCACCGCGGCCAGCTGCTCGGCGGCGGTGAGTCCGTCATCCGAGAGCCCGGTGACGCTCGCGGCGATCTGCTGGCGGAGCCCCGCCACACGCACCATGTAGAACTCGGAGATGTTGGAACTGAAGATGGCGAGGTACTTAGCTCGCTCGAGGAGCGGGTTGCGCTGGTCCACGGCTTCTTCGAGCACGCGGTCCTGGAAGGCGAGAAGCGCGAGCTCTCTGTTCACGTAGACCGACGGGTCGTCGAAAGCAGGCTTGCGTCGCGTCGCCATCTGGTCCCCCTCCCGCTCAGCAGCGCACGTCCCCGACAAGTGTAACGCGGCCCGTCAGGTTCTTACCCGACAGAAGACCGCGCCCCAAGGGTGAGGGTTGCTCGCGCGCCGCCGCAACGGGTACAAATCCGACAGGCACAACGACCCGAAAGGAACCGACATGGCCGATACCGAGAAACGCTTCAAGCGGCTGCGAATCTACAACGCCGTCATGGGCTTCTTCCACCTCGCGCAGGGGATCGCGGTGGTCTCGCTCGCCGAGCCCTACGCCATCCAGGTGACCGCATCGTGGATGAATACGCGACCGGGACCCGGTGTCTTCAGCCCGGCGCAGGAGTACTTCCAGTTCGACCTGGGCATGGGCGTGGCGCTCTTCCTGTTCTTCTCGGCGCTTGCGCACTTCGTGATCGCCGGTCCGGCGTACGCCAAGTACGTCGAGGGGCTCAAGCAGAACCACAACTACTACCGCTGGATCGAGTACGCGTTCAGCTCGTCGGTCATGGTCGTGCTCATCTCGTCGCTCGTGGGCATCACCGACATCGCCGCGCTCACCGCCATCTTCGGCGTGAATGCGTCGATGATCCTCTTCGGCTGGCTCATGGAGAAGTACGAGCAGCCCGGAAAGCCCGACTGGACCGCGTTCATCTTCGGCTGTATCGCAGGCATCTTCCCGTGGATCGCGATCGCCGACTACCTCTGGGGCCCGGGCGCAAGCGACATGACGCCGAGCTTCGTGTACTGGATCTTCGCGTCGATGTTCGTCTTCTTCAACAGCTTCGCCGTCAACCAGGTCCTGCAGTACAAGCAGACCGGCAAGTGGAAGGACTACCTGTTCGGCGAGTCTTCGTACGTGTTCCTGAGCCTGGCCGCCAAGTCGCTCTTGGCGTGGCTCGTGTTCGCGAACGTGCTGATCCCGCAGTAGGCCTGAACCAGGCGTGCGCCACAGGGCGCGGGAGCCGATCGGCTTCCGCGCCCTTCTTGTCGCATCACCGCCCGCGCGACCGGGTCAGCGCACCTTCACGTACTCGGCGCTCTCCCAGATGGTCCCGATGAAGCGGACACCCTCGTCGGTGATCTCAGCCGAGTCGATGCGCAGGCCCGGGATTCGCGCGAGGCGTGCGTTCACCACGTTCTCCAGGAACTCGGCGCCAAGCGGCAGGTACTGCGCCGGCACGTCTATGCCGGCCACCTCGGCCGACGAGAAGTCGACATCGAGCCTGCTGTTCGACGCCGCGGCGCTTCCCGACACGCTTACCGGCCAGTCGCGGCCCGCGTACGTGACGACCGCCGAAGCCTCGCCAACGCCGCCCGGAGCCAGATTCACCTGCATGCTCTTGATGGGCCAGTACGACGAGGAGTGGTTGAACGACATCAGCGCCGAGAGTTCCGACTCGGTGAACACCACATCCAGGGGCTGCTCACCGGCGTATACGCGTTCGTAGTCGTCGGGGTCGGCCCCCTCGGGAAGCTCTGGCCAGGCCACGCCGGCCTTGGCCACCGCGCTCTGGAAGTCGGCCTCCGAGTAGGCCACTCCGTTATCGTCGGGCTTGGCCATCTGACCGAGCACGAGCGCGATACCGATCGCGGCAAGAAGCACGAGCACCACCGCCACCACGAGCGCGATCAGGCACCCCTTGCGCTTCTTGCGCGGTGCCGGAGCAGCCGCACCGGGGGTTCCGGCAGGCGGGGGCTGCGGCGGTGCGGCCGCGGGTGGTGCCTGCGTGGTTCCGTACGTACCGCTGTCGCTCATGTCGCGCTCCCCTGTGCCGTGTCCGGTGTGTCATCACTGTAGTGCCCGGGCGCACGGGCTCGCAACAGTACCGCTGAAGGTGCCGGGGCCTATCCGCATCACACGGTGCGCGCCGCTGCACCAGAATCTCGGCAGCAGCAGGTCGACGTCGCCACAGGCAGGGTATGTAGCACCGAGGGGAGTTCATCGCGGGAGACCGCGGGGGGTAAGGGGGCATATCATGTCACGGTTCTGGCTGCAGGCTCGGATGTCTCGTCTGGTGTGTTGCGCAACGTCGATCGCTGTGGTGGCGGCGGTGGCAGGTCCGCTCGCCGCGTTCGGCGTTCGCGAGGGTCAGACGCAGTGGCTACCACAGGATGCCGACGGCGACGGCAAGACCGACACCTGGGCGGTCGATCTTGACGGCGACGGGAACACCGACGAGGTGTGGCACGACTGGGACGAGGACGGCACCGTGGACGAGGTCGTCCTGTTGCCCAGCCACCCGACACACTCGGCCAGAGGTGTGCCAGGCAAGACCAAGGTCACACCCATACCGCTTCCCGGGGGCGGAGACGCGGCCGGTATCGACTGGGAGGGCGACGGGAAGTACGACGAGTACTGGTGGGACACCGACGGTGACGGCGTGATCGAGGATGCCGATATCAAGCACACTGAATCGAAGGTGATCGACAACACCAAGTCCACACGTTTCAGGGGCGTCTTCGTGGGCGTCAAGAACGGCCTCGACTACCCCGAGAAAGACGTGGATGACCTGACCGGAGCGCTTCAGGCGCATCCGGAGTCGTGGGATGCCGCCGATATGAACTCGCTCAAGGGAGACGCGGCGACTCCTGCGGCGATCCAGGGAGCGATCGACGCCGCGAAGGCACAGTCGAAGCCCGGCGACGAGTTCATCTTCTACTTCTCCGGACATGGCGGCGGCTACCACAAGGACAAGGGCTACAAGGGTGGCATCATCGACGCAGACGGCGATGAGACGGCCATCGTCATCAAGGAGAAGGACTTCCGCGCCGATGGCAGCAAGCTCACCACGCCAGCGGCCGGCTGGTACAACTGCACCTTCTGGGACACCGACGGCGACGGCAAATCCGACCGCGCGGTCACCAAAGACGCGAACGGCCTTGTGGAGGTCCGCGCCATCAACCCCGGCCCGCCGCGGACGGTGGGCGCCTCACTCGGCAAGGACACGAACGGTGACGGCATCGTAGATGCCGCCGACGGCGGCGTGGACATCAACAACGACGGCGACAAGGACGACTCGTTCGCCGTTGACGACACCATCAAGGTGGCCGGGAACAAGCCGGTAACCGACGACCAGCTCACATCGTGGCTTTCGGGGTTCCCGGAGTCCTGCACCATCGTCGTGATCCTCGACAGCTGTTTCTCGGGTAGCTTCGTGCCCGACTTGAAGCGCGTGAAGGACAAGGACGGGAAGCCGCTCCGGCCTGGCCATCTCGAGGCGATCACAGCGAGCGCAGCCGATGACTTCGCCTACGAGGAGCCGATCTCAAACGGCGTGCTTACGCAGGGGATACTGAACGCGCTCAAGCCCGTGGACAGCGGCGCGGGCACCGGACACATCACCACGGTCGCCGACAAGGCGAGTGGCGCGCCTGACGACATCACCACCACCCACGAGCTCTTCTCGTTCGCGAGCCCGCAGGCCGTGATGTTCCACATCGGCGACGAGGACGGCGACGGGCTGCTCGACGAGGACAGCTTCACGCACGAGTACGAGTCGTTCGAAGTCGAGGTGGGCGGCGAGGTGCCCGATATCGTGTCCGGCATCATCCACGGCGTGGACGACCCGGACAGCGACGGACCCGACAACATCGACCTGGACCCGCCGGTGGTGAGCTTCTTCGACGAGCACTTCGGCCCGCCGATGGAGCTGCGGGACATGCCACGCTTCATCCAGACGTTCGGCGGCGACACGAGCCTCTCTCTCACGGGCATGCAGCCCGGGTTCGGGGCGTACTGCGAGGCGCCGTTCATGCCCGGCACCTCGCCCGCCATCCAGGTGGAGGTGGAGCGCCTGCCGTGGGCGAGCGTTCCCGAGCCGCCCCCCGGCATGTCGTACGCGAGCGAGTGCTACGACGTGAACGTATGGTTCATGAGCGTCATGCCGGGTCTGGACGACGAGGACCACTCGATGGCGATGCTCGACCGATTGCCGATTGCCGGCGGCTGGAGTCCGGACTCGCGAGCGAAGATCGGGCTGGGGCAGTGGGTGCCGCCCGCCGTGGCCGACGTGCGCCCCTTCTGGTACAACCCCGGCGCGGGCGAATGGATCGAGATCCCTGACTACTCGTACGACCCCATCACCGACCGTGTCGTCGACTACCCGTGGCTGCACACATCGCTCTTCGCACTCTTCTACATTGGCCCACCGCCCCTGGACATGCTCGCTCCGCTCGCGCCCCTGCGGCTCACCGCACATCGCGAGGGACTCGACGCGCAGCTCGTGTGGTCAAACCCGACCGATCCCGACTTCGATGTGACGCGCATCTATCGCTCGGCGAGCGGGTACGCGACCGACCCCACCGGCGGCAGCGGCCAGACGCTCGTGTATGAGGGCGACGGCTGGCACGTGCTCGACGACGGCGTGGACCCCGGAGCCCTCTACTACTACACCGCGTTCTCCTCCGACGTGCCCGTGGCCGGTGCCATCCCCAACTGGAGCGATGCCGCGACCGTGATGCTCGACATGGGCAGCGTGGAGACGCCCATCCAGGGTGTCAACCGGTTCAAGACCGCGATCGCCGCGTCTGCGGCGGCGTTCCCGAACGGACTCGCCTTCGAGGATTCCGAGGGGCATCTGAGCGCTGTCGTGGCCACCGGACGCAACTGGCCGGACGCACTCGGCGCATCCGCGCTGGCGGGCGCGGTGCACGGTCCCATACTGCTCACCGAGCCCGGTGCGCTGCCTGCCGAGGTCGCTGCCGAACTCGACCGGCTCGGTGCGGACCGCGTCTTCATCGTCGGTGGCGACTCTGCCGTAAGCCCGGCGGTCGAGGCCGCCATTCTCGCCCGCCCGGACGTGGAGACTGTGGAGCGTCTCGAGGGGACCGACCGTTACCTCACCGCCGAGGCGATCGCGCGGCGCACCGTGGGACTGCTCGGCGACCGGTACGACGGCACGCTGTTCGTTGCGACGGGGACCAACTTCCCGGACGCCCTCGCTGCCTCTCCGCTCGCCTACCGCAAGGGCTGGCCGCTTCTGCTCTCGACCGCTTCGGGCCTCACACTGAGCACGAAGTCGGTCATCGATGAGATCGGCGCCACCGACGCGATCGTGCTCGGCGGGGAGCGCGCCGTGTCGCCGGGCGTTGTAACGTACCTCGGTGACGAGCTGGACTCTGCGAACCGCCTGTTCGGAGAGGACCGCTACCGCACGGCAATCGCGGTGGCGGCGTTTGGCACGGAGGAGGCCGGGCTTCGCTGGGAGGGCATGGGACTCGCGACCGGTCAGAACTACCCGGACGCACTCTCGGGCGGCGTGCTCGTGGGACAGCGGAGCTCGGTCATGCTGCTGACGCCGTCGGCATCGCTCAACGCCGATGCAGCCGCAGCCATCACCGCGCACCGGGATGAGATCGCCGAGGTGATCTACTTCGGCGGAGAGGTGGCCCTCTCGGCGGGGGTGCGGGCAGCCGTCGCCGCGTTGCTGTACTAGGAAACAGGAGGTCAGACTGCGTGACCGTCAAGAACGCTGAACTGATTCCGCTCTTCAAGGAGCTCAAGACGCTGCTCGAGCCGTACTCGGCGCACTTCACGGTGCGCCGCGACGAGCCCGGCTACTACGACCTGTGGTCCGAGCGCGACCTCGTCATCGAGGGGCGCAGACGCACCGAGGTCTTCTTCGCGGGCCTCATCATCCAAAAGAGCTACGTGGGCTTCTACTTCATGCCGGTGTACGCCGAGACCGAGATGAGAGCGCTCTTCGGCACGGAGTTGCTCGCCACGCTCAAAGGCAAGTCGTGCTTCCACATCAAGAAGCTCACACCCGAGATACGAGAACAGGTGGCTGAGGCGCTCGCGCGGGGGTACGTACTCTACCAGGAACGCGGTTGGGTCTGACGGAGGATGCACTATGCCGAGCTACATGCGCCATATGGGCTGGCTCTTCCGCGTCCTCGAGTTGGAGAACGATCCCGGCAACCGGCATCGCCTCGACCGCGCGATCAAGAACGCGCTCGGACTGCCGGCGGACGCCCCTGACGAGGACGTCGATGCCTACCTCAAGGCACTATCCGGAGAGGAGCGCTTCGAGCTGATCGACACGCTCGAACGCGACCTTGCCGAGTGAGTACGCCCGGCGGGCCGCCCGAAGGCGGCCCGCCGTTTCACACGTCTGCACCTGCGTGCTACGCCGCTGTCCAGCCAGCGTCTGCAGGGATGCACGCCCCGTTGATCATCTTGGACTCGTCGGATGCGAGGAAGAGCGCCAGCTCGGCGATGTCCATAGCCTTCAACTGGCCAGGGATGGCCGCGTACCACGTCTGCGACCGGGCAAGGCCCGCCTGGTCCATCTTCGTGGCATCCACGCTCTGCATGATGTTGGTCTCCACCGCACCCGCAACGATCGCGTTGCAGCGGATCCCCTCCTGCGCGTACCGGAACGCCGTGTTCTTGGTGAGCCCGATGACACCGTGCTTGGACACCGTGTAGGCGCATCCCGCGGCCCCGCCGCCCACGCCAGCGACCGATGCGGTGTTGATGATCGAACCGCCACCGCTCGCCTTCATAACCGGAATCGCCTTGCGCGTGAGATAGAACGGGCCGTACGTGTTGATGCCGAGCACACGCTCCCACATGGCGTCGTCGGTCTCCGCGGCGCCGGCATTGAGGTCCATCACGCCCGCGTTGTTGCACAGAACGTCTACGGTGCCGAATGCCCCGACCGCCTTGTCGATGATGGCCTCGCAGTCGGCATTGAGGGCGACGTTGCCCTGAACGCTGACGATCTCACCACCCGCAGCCCTGACCTCCTCGACGACCTCGGCAAGCGACGACTCGTTCCACTCGGCGGCGACGATCTTGGCGCCGTGGGCGGCGAACAGGTTCGCCATCGCGCGACCCATGCCGGAGCCCGCCCCCGTGATGACCGCCACCTTCCCTTCGAGCTTCATCCCGAACCCCTTTCGATCAAAGCGCCAGCCAGTTCCTACGTCATACCCAATCTGTGCGCCACGGTGACCAACCGGGTATGAGGTCTGCACGGGTATGTCATGAAAGGATGCGAATGGACTGGCGCTTGGTCCCGGCACTCATCGCGGCGGCAGCCATGGTGGCGTTCGGCATCGGGGCAGCGCTTCGGCCGCAGTCGCTCGAATGGGTCGGCGTGAGAGCCGAGTCGGCGCTTGGCACGTCGGAGATCCGCGCCGTGTTCGGCGGCATGTTCATCGCGCTCGGCGTGGCGTGCCTCGTGATGCGCGAGCCCGCCGTGTTCGCCGTCGTAGGAGCAGCCTGGTTGGCCGATGTGACCGTACGGCTCATGGCGATCGCCGTCGACCGGGTCCCCGCGCGCGAGGCGCTGACCGTCCTCGGCATCGGTTCGCTTATGGGGGTGGCGCTGGTGAGCGGCTACTTGTTCGCGTAGGGCGTGGTTCTCGCCAGGAGACACCTGCACGCGCGGTATGCAGCCACGCCCGCCACACGCGCTCAGGTAAGGCTGTGACTACTCCTGCATACGCGGCGCGGCTCCCGCAGAGCCGCGGAGGAGCCGCTCGAGCTGCTCGACGAAGTGCTCGCGGTCCTCATCGGTGAACTTCGGCGGCCCTCCGTGCCTGCCGCCGGCACGGCGCAGCTTGGCCTGGGCGTGACGCACTGCGAGCTCTGCGTCGATTGTGGCAAGGTGGAAGATCCGGCCCCGCGGACTCACCGCGCCTGCACCTCTCCCGAGGGCCATCGCCGCAAGTCCGATGTCCTGTGTTACCACCACGTCGCCGGTGGCGAGCCGCTCCACCACCGCGAAGTCGGCGGCGTCACGCCCGCCGCTCACCTGCACGGCCTCAACGCCCGCGCGAGACGCGTAGCGCTCGAGGTTCTGCGTGGCGTTGGCCACGATGACCACCTGCCAGCCGTGCGAGCGGCCGGCCGAGATGGCCTCGCGCGTCACGGGGCAGGCGTCGGCGTCGATGAAGAGTGTGCTCATGGAGCCGGGCGGCTCCTACCGCTGCTCGATCGGCACGTACTCGCGCCGGCCCGCCACGCTCTTGTACGCCGGGCGGATGATCTTGCCGCCGTTGGCAAGCTCCTCGATGCGGTGCGCACACCACCCGACCACGCGGGACACCGCAAAGAGCGGCGTGTAGAGCTCCTCGGGAATGCCGAGCATCCGGTAGACGTAGCCGGAGTAGAAGTCCACGTTGGCGCTGACGCCCTTGTACACCTTCCGCGTCTTCGCGATGGCGTGGGGCGCCACGTCCTCAACCTTCGTGAGCAGCCGGTACTCGTCGGCAAGGCCCTTGGAGACAGCGAGATCGCGGGCGTAGTCGCGCAGGATGATGGTGCGAGGGTCCGACACCGAATAAACCGGGTGACCCATGCCGTAGATGAGGCCCGAGTGGTCGAACGCCTCCTTGGCGAGCACTTTGAGGAGGTACGCTTCGATCTCCTCGTCGTCGCTCCAGTCGGCCACCTGCGACTTGAGGTCGTCGAACATGCGTACCATCTTGATGTTGGCGCCGCCGTGCTTCGGACCCTTGAGCGAGCCGAGGGAGGCCGCGATGGTCGCGTACGTGTCGGTGCCACTCGAGGAGACCACGTGCGCGGTGAACGATGAGTTGTTGCCGCCGCCGTGCTCGGTGTGGAGAACGAGCGCGAGGTCGAGCACCTTGGCCTCGAGGTCCGTGTAGCAGCTGTCCGAGCGCAGCATGTGCAGGATGTTCTCGGCGGTGGAGAGGCCCGCCTGCGGCGAGTGGATGATGAGGCTGCGATCGTGGAACTGGTTGGCGTGCGCCTGGTAGGCGTAGACCGCGAGCACCGGGAACGTGGCGATCACCTGGAGGCTCTGGCGCAGGACCGCCGGGATCGACACGTCATCCGGGTTCTCATCGCGGGTGTAGAGCGCAAGCACCGCGCGCCCCATCGCGTTCATCACATCGCGGCTGGGCATGCGCAGGATCGCGTCGTTGACGAAGTGGCGCGGCAGGATCCTGCGCTCGGCCAGGTAGGCCTCGAACTGCGCGAGCTCCTCCGCATCCGGCAGCTCGCCGAAGAGCACCAGGTAACACGTCTCCTCGAAGCCGAAGCGGTCTGCTGCCTGGAAGCCGGCGACGAGTTCGTTGATCTCGATGCCGCGGTAGTAGAGTTCGCCGGGAATCGGCGTGTACGTGCCGCCGTCGGAGGCCGAGCCCACCACGTCGCCGATCCGGGTCAGACCCGCCAGCACACCCTTGCCGGACACGTCACGGAGGCCACGCTTGACCTCGTAGCGGCCATAGAGCTCGCCGTCCACGATGCCGCTCGTGTGCGCCATCTCGGCCCAGCGCTCGAGGGGGGCGTTGCTCGCGCTCGCATCGGTAGCGGGGACTCCCCCGCAGTTGGCGTCAGCTGGTGTCATGTCGCTCCCTTTCGCCGTCGGTTCAGGGTGTAAGGCGACCGAGCCGCCCGGATGTCGTCTGTTGGCTCGTGGCCGACCGCGTCCCCCCTGGCCTACGGGCACCTGCGGCCGTACCGTGCGAATCGCTTCGTCGTACAAGCGTGCGTGACGCGTGTGCCGCTTATTGTACCCGAGCCGGACGACCTGCCACGCTTCGCCGGTCAGAAACGCAGAAGCCGCCTCGGCGGGCGACTTCATGATCGCGTATGGCGGGAGTGACGGGGCTCGAACCCGCGACCTCCGGCTTGACAGGCCGGCGCTCTAACCAAACTGAGCTACACCCCCGCATCGGGGCGTCCGCCTCGGGCGGACAGCATACGGATTCTATCTGCCGAGGCGGGCGTTGTCCATACACAGTCTGCAGCCGCACGACCGTCCTCGCGGCCGGACACCCACGAACTGTCGCTTACGTCACCGCACCGTAACGGCTATCCTGTTTCGGGCAGGAGGGAGCACCCATGACCGACGCCATCCGGGCACTTCACACCACACTCACCGAGCGCATCGCGGCGCGTGACCGCGCCGGGGCTGTCACGGCTGCGCTCGACGCCGTGCGCAGCGGAGCCATCTCGATACCCGATCTCTACGACCTTCTCGCGGCCTTCCTCATCGACGTTGGCGCCGCGTGGCAAGCAGGCGAGACCGAGGTCTGGCAGGAGCACTACGCCACGGCCGTCGTCCGCACCATCATCGAAGCGTGCCAGCCGCTCGTTGCCGAGCGCGCGCCCGCCCCGATCGGCCGCAGTGTGGTGCTCGCCACGCCCTCCGAGGAGTACCACGACCTCGGCCTGCGCATGATCGCCGACCGCTTCACGCTCGCCGGGTGGACGGCTCACCTGCTCGGCGCGAGTGTGCCGGCCGCCGAGCTGCTGGACGCCATCAGAGAACTCGGCGCTGATGCCGTGGTCCTCTCGGCGTACACGCACTTCCACCGCCTGGCCCTGAAGACCTACGTGGACGAGCTTCGCGCGGCGCATACCGGCCTGCGCATCTGGGTGGGCGGCGCCGCCTTCGCGCGCGAGCACGACGGTTGGCCCGACGAGATGATGCTCGACCCGCATGCCATCCCGGCTCTGGCAGACGGGATGGTCTAGCCGATGCTGAGCCTCAAGATCGCCGCACGCTTCCTCAAGAGCTCACCCGGGCAGTCGGCGCTCATCATCGCAGGCATCGCCGTGGGCATCGCCACGCAGATCTTCGTCGGCTCGCTCATCACGAGCCTGCAGGCCGACCTCGTCGACAGCACGGTGGGCTCGAGCCCGCACATCACGCTGCTGCCACCCGACGGGGAGGCGACGCTTCAGGGCTCCCTGGCCGACGAAGCCGTGACCGCCGAGGAGCCGCTGAGCGGCGCCGCTGATAGCGGGATCACCGCCGCCGTGCCGGTGCGCACGCTCTCGGCCATCTACGCGAGCGGCGAGGACAGCGTGCCGCTGCGGATCACGAGCGCAGACGCGAGCTGGCTCGACGCCATCTACAAGCTCTCCGAGAAGCTCGTCTCGGGCACCTACCGCCTCGACGAGGGCGAGGCCCTCGTGGGTGTCCGGTTCGCCGAGGAGTACCACGTCTCGGCGGGTGACGACGTAACGTTGCTGCTCCCCGACGGTCGCGTGGCCGAGCTCACGGTGAGTGGCGTCTTCGACCTCGGGCAGGCGGCCGCCAACACCAGCTTCGCGTTCATCGACGAGGCCTCAGCCGCCGACGCGCTCGGCGTGGCGGACGACGAGTACACCGCGATCCAGATCCAGCTCGCCGACGTGTTCGCCTCCTCGGAGATCGCTCCGCGCCTTGCCGACGAACTCGACGTCGAGGCCGTTGACTGGCAGGAGGAGAACGCCGAGCTGCTGTCTGGTCTCGCGGCGCAGTCGGGCTCGTCGATCATGATCCAGGTGTTCGTGCTCGTGGCCGTGGCACTCGGCATCGCGTCGACACTCGCCATCAGCGCGGTGCAGAAGACCCGGCAGATCGGCATCCTCAAGGCCATCGGCATGGGCGACGGCGCTGCGGCCCGCATCTTCCTCTGGCAGGCGGCGCTTCTAGGCGCCGGCGGCACGCTCGGGGGCATCGCCCTCGGCTACGGTCTCATCTGGGGATTCAGCTTCGCGCCGGTGCCCTTCTCCATCCGCCCCGAGCCGACGTTCATCGCGATCTCGGCGACCATCGGCATCACCGTGGCGCTGCTCTCCTCGGTCATCCCCGCGCGATCCACCTCGCGTCTCGACCCCATCGAGGTGATCCAGAATGGCTGATCTCCTCGTGGTCGACGCAATCGAGAAGGTCTACGGCGAGGGCGAGGCCGCCACGCGCGCGCTCAAGGGCGTGAGCTTCACGGTGGCAGAGGGCGAGTTCGCCTCGATCGTGGGCCAGTCGGGCTCGGGCAAGTCCACGCTCCTGAACCTCATCGGCCTGCTCGACACGCCCACGAGCGGGCGCGTCACGCTCACCGGCGAGAACACCACCGCGCTCGGTCGCAAGGGTCGCGCGCGGCTGCGCAACGAGACGCTCGGCTTCGTCTTCCAGTTCCACTACCTGCTGCCCGAGTTCAGCGTGTGGGAGAACCTCACGATGCCGGCACAGATCGCGGGCCGCGCGCTGAGCGATGCCGAGCGTGAACGCGCGCTCGAGACGCTCGCGCTCCTCGGCCTCGAGGGCCTCGAGCGCAAGAACGCCAATCAGCTCTCGGGGGGCCAGAAGCAGCGCGTTGCGATCGGGCGCGCACTCATGAACCGGCCGAAGCTGATCCTGGCCGACGAACCCACAGGCAACCTGGACACCGCGAACACCGAGGCGGTCTACGAGCTCTTCCGGCGCATCAACGCCGAGCTGGGCACGACGTTCCTCATCGTCACGCACGACCGCGCGGTGGCGCAGCAGACCGACCGCATCCTCGAGGTGCGCGACGGCGAACTCGTCCAGGACGTGCGGAACGACTACGCTGGGTAGGACGCGCAGGGCACCGACCAGCGCAGCGCGCCGGACACGACCTACGCGGGCCTCGGGCGCCGGCTCCTCGGCGTCGATCGGGACCCGCAGCGATTCCTCGGATGGCGACGCCTAGAGCCCGAGCCCCAGCTGCTCGTCACTCACTGATGTCTCGACCGGCTCGACCAACTCCGAGCCGAGGATCTCAGCGAGCTCGCGCGCGTTTCTCGGCGCGTAGTCGTACTTGCAGTTGTTGAACATCACGTAGGTGACGTCGGTCCCCTCGGCGAGCTCGGTCACCCGTGGCGCCCACTCCTCGAGCTCGCCTCGGCTGTAGAGGTAGTCGAATCGGTCGGCCGCCGAGATGTTGCGCGCGAAGTACGTGTCGCGGTTGCGCCCGTGAAGCCGCACGTAGCCGACCGGGCTCGTGGCGGCCACGAGCGGCGGCATGGTGGTGCGCGTGGGGAACTGCGGCGCATCGACGGCCACGTAACTGATGTCTCGCTCGGCCAAGAACGCGAGCGTGTCGCGCACGCGGTGCTCCTCCACCCACGAAGGGTGCCTGAACTCCACGAGCATCCGCCGCTTGCCGAGTTTGCCGCGCGCGTAGTCGATGTAGGCGAGGTTGTCCTCGAGCACGGCGTCGTCGAGTGCGGTGAAGAACGGCGGGAACTGCATGAGGATGCCGCCGAGCTTGCCCGCATCCTCAAGCGGCTCGAGCGCCTCGAGAAACAGGTCGAACGCCAAATCGACCATCTCGGGCGAGGGGCGCTTCACCCTGCCGCGCTCCACCGCATGAGGGTACTCTCTCAGCTCGGGATGGAGCGCCCGCTCGTCGGCAGCGTGCTGCGTCATCATGCCGAACGCCTTGACGTGGAACGTGAAGCCGGGCGGCGTGCGCTTGGCCCAGTTCTCCACGACACGCCGGTCGGGGATCGCGTAGAACGGCGCGTCGGCCTCCACCGTATCGAAGTGCCCGGCGTAGTAGCGAAGCCGAGCTGCGGGCGTGGAGACATCGGGCGGGTACCATGACTCGATCATGGTCCGATCCGCCCACGAGCAGGTGCCGACATGCACCCGTCCCACGCTCGCCACCTCTCGGTCTAGCGCAGTGACAGGTACTCGGCGATGGCCGCGGCCTCGGCCTCCGAGACCTGCGCACCCTTGGCGATCATCTCATCCACGATAGCCGCCCACCCGACCGCGTCCGCCTCCTCAGCGTACACCTGGTCGAGGGTGTGGCACACCGTGCACTTCTCCTGCACGAGCGCCTCACCATCGAGACCGGTCGCCTCACCGGGCGTGGGCTCCGGCTCCGACGCGGGCTCGTCAGCGGCGCACGCGACTGACACCGCGAGCACGAGCATGAGAACTGCTACGAGTACGAACCGCTTCACCATCGTTCGCTCCTTCCCCGGGCCGCGCGCACGCGGCCGACATCGGTTAGATACCCCTGCCCGCACCCGCCGACACGCGCACCGCGTCGGCCTCGAGCAGTCGCCCGTAATCGCGCACGAAGTCCTCGAACGTGAGCGGTTCGGGAGGCGCGTGGTACGGCCAGTCGAAACGCTCCGAGATGAGGTCGGCGAAGTTCTCACGCACGAACCGCTCGGTGAGCGCGTAATCCAGCAGCGGGTCGCGTGCGGACATGCCGAAGAAGCACGGCTGCGCGTACGGCCCGGCAAGATCCTCCTCGGTAGTGGTAAGGATCTCACGCACCTGCGCCACGAGCACGGCGATGGTCGCCTCCGAGTAGGACATCAGCCGGGCCCGCAGGTCGGTGGGGGTCTCGAAGCCGCCGATGTTGCACATGAACCACGCCACGAGCCGAACCGCCGTCTCGTTGCCGAGCAGCCACGCGAGCGCCCTACGCGGTGGCCGGTGGCCGAGCGCGGCGACGGTCGCGGAGACGAGCGCACGGTCCACCGCAGGCCGGGTGAGCGCACGACTGCTCACGCACGGCGAAAGCAGGCCCACCTTCTCCACGCGACCGCCAAGGTGCTGCAGTGCCCTGAGCGCAAGGATGCCCCCGAAGGAGAAGCCCATGAGCGAGAAGCGCTCCGCGCCGATGTGATCCGCCAGATCCCCGATCACCTGTGCGAGCCGGGCGCTCGAGAACCCCTCGGCAAGTGGCGTGCTCGCGCCATG
Source organism: Coriobacteriia bacterium (assembly GCA_016938395.1). Next base: position 20,760 of record JAFGUS010000169.1, read on the forward strand.
CCCGGGCATCTCGAAGAAGTGCGTGTGGTAACGCTGGGCCATGAACCGGATCATGGGCGTCCAGTCCTCGGCGAGCGATACGGTGGCCGGCACGATGATGAGCGGCGGACCGTCCCCGCACTCGGCGTAGCGCAACCGCGTGCCGGGCAGATCGGCGTCTCGAAGGGTTACGGGGCGCGGCTCGGGCACGGAACTCCTCGGTAGCGGGCTGGCGCTCGGTGCAGGACGGTGACGGACGTATCATCGCGCCACGCGGCGCAGACGACAACTGCCGAGGGAGACCTGAGGGTGACCGGCGGTTGCCCCCGGGTGACGAACGGCTGTTCGTACGCTACACTGGCGCAGATGGGTATCGCATCCGCCGAGAACCCTCTCATCACCCGCCGGCAGAGCCCGAGCGCCACCGGCCAGGTCCACTACTCACCTCTCTGGCAGCCCACGCGCGTCGAGGAGACGCGCGTGTGCCCGCACGTCCGCGCCCGCGGGCGCGGAGCCCCTACCAG
>JAFGUS010000170.1 GCA_016938395.1 Coriobacteriia bacterium
CCGACGGAGGTTGGGCGCTCGTGCTGCCGCACGCCACCGAGGCGCTCGTGCATGTCTATTCGGAAGGGCCGGACGAGGCTTCGGCTGACACCACGCTCAAGTCGTGCGTCGCGCAGGTCGAAGAGGCCATCGCCAAGGGGTAGATACCGAACCGTACATCTGACACACCCGGGTCGCGTGCGCTACGATAAGCGGCCCGGGTGGTCGGTTTCTTGCTTGCTGACCATAGCGGACACACATACGGTCACGTGTGCGATGATTCTGCGCGCACGGAGCTCCGACGAAGGCGGGACATGGAACACGAGGGGATGACGACACGTACGTCGCGTCGCGGTGGGCGGACGGGCACCTCGCGCCGTGGCTCCTCGGCGAGCACGGGCGGCGGACTGCGGTGGCCGGCATGGCTCGAGCGGTGGCCCGCTCCCGCGAGGACGGCGCTCGTCCTGATAGCCGCGCTTGCGGTCGTTCTGGTGGTGGGCGCGGGCGTAGACCTCGCGGTCGCAGCGGGCAGGATCCACCCCGGTGTCCAGGTCGGTGAGGTCGCCGTGGGCGGCATGACAGAGCCCGAGGCTGCAGTGGCCATCTCCACGCACGTCGCCCAGAAGAGTGTCGAGCCGGTGACGGTTGCCGCAGACGACGCCACCTGGCAGGTGACGGCGGAGCAGGTGGGCCTGTCGGTCGACGCCACCTCGCTTGCCGGCGACGCCTTCGCGGTCGGCCGCGGCAGTTTCGGTCCCGCCGCGGTGGAGCGCATTCGCGCGGTCGTTGCGGGCCTCACTGTGCCCCTCGAGCTCGGATACGACGAGGCGGGCCTCGGCAGCCTCGTGCAGACGGTGCAGGACGTGGTGGGCATGCCCGCAGTCGACGCCTCGGTGCTCGTTGAAGGCGACGAGGTCAGCCTCGTGGAGTCTGCGGAGGGGCTTGGCATCGACGAGCGGACGGCAGCGGAGCGGATCGTGGCGGCGTTCCTCGCAGACGAGCGGACCGTGACCCTCGACCTCGTCGCGCTGGCTCCAGAGATCACCGAAGACGGCGCGCAGGGCGCCTACGAGGCCGCGCGCACCATGGTCTCGGCTCCCGTCACGCTCTACTACGAGGATCGGCGCTGGGAGGTTCCGGCGACCGTGATCGGCGACTGGATCGGGTTCCGCCGTGCCGAGACGTCTGAGACGCCGACCCTTGAGGCGTACATCATCTCCGAGGAGGTCTCCGCAACGGTGCTGCCGATGGTGACCGAAGTCGGCAAGCCCGCAAAGGACGCGACCTTCAAGGCGAGCGCCGGCGTGGTGACCATCATCCCAGCCGAAGACGGCCTTGCAGCCGATGCCGAGAGTCTCGCCACGCGGCTCGAGACCGTGCTGACCGGCCCGGGCGAGCGCACCGCCGAGCTCACGATGCATCGCGTGCCCGCGGCGCGCACCACCGAGGACGCCGAGAAGATGGGCATCAAGGAGCGCATCTCCACGTTCACCACCGAGTTCTCCTCGGCCAACAAAGCGCGCGTCAACAACATTCACGTGCTGAGCGACGCCCTGAACGGCACGCTGATCCCGCCCGGTGGCGTGTTCGGTTTTAACGAGACCATCGGTGAGCGCACGGCGGCCAAGGGCTATCAGGAGGCCAACGCCATCGTCAACGGCGAGCTCGTCCCGCAGCTCGGCGGGGGCATCTGCCAGGTGGGAACGACGATCTTCAACACCGTGTTCTTCTCGGGCCTACCCGTGGTGGAGCGGCGCAACCACTCGCAGTATATCAGCTCGTATCCGAAAGGCCGGGACGCCACGGTCTCGTGGGGCGGCCCCGACTTCAAGTTCAAGAACGACACCGAGTACTGGGTGCTCGTCGCCACGTCGTACACGAACTCCTCGGTCACGATCTCGCTTTACGGCACGAGTCCCGGGTATGACGTCACGTACAACACCGGCGACTGGACGAACCTCATCGACCCGCCTGTGCGCGAGATTCCTGACCCGGACATGCCGGTGGGGAGCAAAGTCGTGGAGGAGCGCGGCGTGAGTGGCCGCACCATCGTGGTCACCCGCACCGTGAGCAAGGGTGGTACCGTGGTGCGTACCGACACGTTCAAGTCGGTCTACCGGCCGGTGGAAGAGGTCGTGCGGGTGGGAACGAAGCCGATTGCGTCGGATCCCACGACGCCGACGCCGTAAGGGAGCGTACCGCCGGGGCCGCGCGGCAGGTGGTCAACGCCGCACCGCGGGCCTGTGTTCGGGGAAGAGGGGGAGCCGATGTTCCAGCCGGAGTACGAGGCGATGAGCCGGGGTGATCTCGAGGCCCTGCAGCTGGAGCGGCTGAACCACCTGCTCGCGCGCGTCTACGAGCACGTGCCCACCTACACGGCGAAGTTCGACGAAGCGGGTGTGGCGCCGCGGGTCGGCTCGCTTGCCGAGGTCGCGGACCTGCCGTTCACGGTGAAGGACGATCTGCGTGCAGCGTATCCCTACGGGATGTTCGCCGTGCCGCTGCGCGATATCGTGCGGGTGCACTCGTCGTCGGGAACCACAGGACAGATTACTGTGGTGGGCTACACCGCCGGCGACATCGAGCGCTGGGCCGACATGATGGCCCGCACGCTCGCCTGCGCGGGAGCCACACCGGACGACATCGTGCAGGTCACCTACGGCTACGGACTGTTCACCGGCGGCCTCGGCGCGCACTACGGCTCCGAGCGTCTCGGCTGCACCACCATCCCCATCTCCGGCGGCAACACCAAGCGCCAGGTGCAGGTGCTCAAGGACTTCGGCGCGACCATCCTCGCGTGCACACCGAGCTATGCGGTGCTCATCGCGGAGACCGCCGCCGAGATGGGCATCGATCCCCGGTCTCTGCCGCTCAAGGCGGGGGTGTTCGGCGCCGAGCCGTGGAGCGAGAACATGCGGCGTCAGATCGAGGAGATGCTCGATATCGTGGCCATCGACATCTACGGCCTCTCGGAGGTGCTCGGCCCGGGCGTGGCGAGTGAATGCTCCTGCCAGTGCGGTCTGCATGTGAACGAGGACCACTTCCTGGTGGAGATCGTGGACCCCGCAACGCTCAAACCGGTGCCCGACGGCGAGCGCGGCGAGGTCGTGTTCACCACGCTCACCAAGGAGGGCATACCGGTCATCCGGTACCGCACGCGGGACATCTCGCGCATCATCCCCGGCGAATGCGCGTGCGGTCGCACGTTCCGCCGCATGGAGCGCGTGACCGGGCGCACCGACGACATGCTCATCATCCGGGGCGTCAATGTCTTCCCGAGCCAGATCGAGCAAGTGCTCGGCGGCATCCCTGGCGTGGCGCCGCACTACCAGGTGGTTCTCACCAAGCGGGGCAGCATGGACCACGTGGAGGTGCACGTGGAGGTCGGCGCCGAGGTGGCCTTCGACGAGGTGCGCACGCTCGAAAGGCTGCGCGCGAAGGTGGCGGCCGAGATCGCCTCGGCGCTCGCCGTGAACATCGCCGTGAAGCTTGTGGAACCCAAGTCCATCCAGCGCTCGGAGGGCAAAGCCAAGCGCGTCGTCGACCTGCGTGAAGAGGGGAGTGCCTAGGTCATGGTCAAGCAGCTGACAGTGTTCCTGGAGAACAGCCCGGGCCGGCTTGCCGGTCTCACGCGCGCGCTCGGCAACGCCGGCGTCAACATGCGTGCGCTCATGGTGGCCGACACGGCCGAGTTCGGGGTGGTGCGCATCATCTGCGACCGTCCGGAGACCGCGCGTGAGGCGCTGGAGAACGCAGGCTTCGGGGTGAGCGTGACCGAGGTGCTCGCCGTCGAGGTTCCCGATGAGCCGGGCGGCCTGGCCGACATCCTTGAGGCACTCGGCGCGGTGGGCATCAACATCGAGTACGCCTACTGCTTCGTCGAGCCGGGTGGCCAGGCGGCCATCGACGTCTTCAGGGTGGACGAGATCGGGCTTGCGGTGAGCACGCTCGCAGCCGCGGGTATCCGCGTGCTCGGTCCGGACGAGGTCTACCTCGCGGGCTCCTAGCGCCCGACTAGCTCGCGGGCTCCTGAGCGCGCCGGTCGACCTCGACACGACGCTCGCGCGGGGCGGCCGGAGCCGGCCCGCATCCCTCGGCGTCGGGGTTCGGATTGAGTTCCCGGGCAAGCGCGGCGAGACGTTCGGCATCGCGTGAGCAGGAGAGCACCTCGGTGCCGATGGCCGCCTCGGCGGCGCCGAGCACGTCGCTTGCTATGCGCGTCAACCGGGCCGCGACGACCGCTGCGCCCTCGGCCTCCGTGTTGGGCAGGAGCGCCATGAACGTTCCCTTGGGGCGGAACGCCAGGTCGTCTACCATCCGGATGTCGTTGCGCAGCGCGCCTGCGACCTGCCGCATCACCGCGCGGTAGCGGGCGGCCCGGAGGCCCTCGTAGAGGGTGGGGGCCACCTTGATGGCAACAAGCGAGTACGGTGTCTCGTAGCGCTTCCACGCGGCGAGCCCCGTGTCGATCGACTGCCCGGCGTAGCGTGCGCTGTACGCACCCGTGGTCCTGTCCGAGAGTGTCTGGTGCTCCAGCCGGGCGAGGATGTACTTGAAGCGTCCGGCGAACTCGCCACCGACGATCCCCACAACCGCGTAGGTAATGACCCGGATGCCGATCAGGGTCAGTGCGTCACCGGTGAAGCCTTCGGCGTTGAGCAGCGGCAGGCGCAGGGCCACGTATACCGCAGTGGCGATCACGGCCGCGACGAACCCGCCGTTGCGTCCGAAGTGGAGTGCCCCAGCGAGGACGACGATGATGAGCAGCTGCGCGACGACCTCCGCGGTCTGGGGTGCGGTGGCTGGCCCGAGGAACAGGCTGCTCACGATGGCGAGTGCCCCGAACACGAGCACGATCGTCTCGAACACCGAGTACTTCAAGAGTCTCCTCCTTGTGCAGCTCCGCGGCTGGGTGGTCGCTAGTGGTTCGGGCAGAAGACATCGCCCGAGTCTGTGTCGAGCGTGTAGGGTGTGCCGTCGGCCGGGCAGTGAG
>JAFGUS010000171.1 GCA_016938395.1 Coriobacteriia bacterium
CAGGATGGACAGCCATGCGGAGCGGCTCTACGGCGAACTCGCCGCGGCCTGCCCCGACGACGACCTCTCTACGACCTTCCGCCAGCTCGGCCGTGACGAAGCGGACCACACGGGCTGGTGGGCGAGCCTGCTCGACGCGTGGAGCCAGGGGCTTCTGCCCGATGTGGTGAACGACACCGAGGCACTCTCCGAGCGCCTCGATACCCTTGAAGCCGAACTCGCCGACTTCGACGCGAGCGTGCTGTCAGAGATGTCCAATGACGAAATGCTCGCGTTCGCTGCGCGCCTGGAGTTCTTCATGATCGACCCCGTCTTCGGCGAGCTCATCGACCTCATGGAGCCGGCACGCGCCGAGCGCCGGCATGCGGCGTACCAGGCGCACCTGCAGCGCCTCATCGACGCCATCGGCCGCCACTACCCGGCTGGTTCCCTCGCCGGCCTGCTGGCACAGACGCTGTCGCGGACATGGCGCGACAACCTGCGCCTCTCGGTCTACGCAACACACGACATGCTCACCGGTCTCCACAACCGGCGCGCGCTCTACACCCACCTGCCGCAGTGGGCCGCCTGGTCGGCACGGTACGGCCACCCGCTCGCGGTGCTGCTCATCGACGTGGACTACTTCAAGGCCGTGAACGACCGGATGGGACACAGCGGCGGCGACGATGCGCTCAAGCGGATCGCTCAGGCGCTGCGGCAGTCGGTTCGCGCCTCCGACCAGGTGATGCGCTACGGCGGTGACGAGTTTGCGATCATCGCGCCGGAGACCGACGAGAACGAGTACCGCAACCTCACCGACCGCATCCTGGCGACGGTCCGTGGTCTGGAGATGACCGATGCCGAGGGCGAACCGGTTGGCCTAAGCGTCAGCATCGGCGGTGTGGTGGCCGAGGACCCGGCGGGCTCGACGCCACGGCGCGTGGACACCCTTTTGGTCGCAGCGGATCAGTCGCTCTACGCCGCGAAGCAGAGCGGGCGCGACCAGGCCGCGCCGCCGGTGATCGCCAAGCCCGGAATCTGAGAAGCGCGTCAGCCCCGCGCGAGCTCCGCTGCGTGATAGCTGGACCGCACGAGCGGCGCGCTCGCCACGCCCGAGAAGCCCATCTTCCTGCCCTCGCGCGCAAGTGCGGCGAACTCGGCAGGCTCCACGAACGCCGCTACGGGTAGGTGGGCGGCGCTCGGCCGCAGGTACTGGCCGAGGGTGAGCAGATCGCATCCCACACTTCGCAGGTCGCTCATCACGGCGAGCACCTCATCGTGCGTCTCGCCGAGACCGAGCATGAGCCCCGATTTGGTGGGCGTCTCGGGCGACCGCTCCTTCACCCGCGCGAGTACCCGGAGGCTGCGGGCGTAGTCGGCCCCGGGGCGAACCTCCGGATACAGGCGCGGGACCGTCTCGAGGTTGTGATTGAACACGTCGGGTGCGGCGTCGGTGACGCGGTCCGCCGCATCCTCGTTGCCGCCGAAGTCGCTCACGAGCACCTCGACCGCCACGCCCGGCGACGCCGCCCGGATCGCCTCGATGGTGGCCACCACGTGGCCGGCCGCACCGTCAGGCAGGTCGTCACGCGTCACCATCGTCACCACGGCATGCCGCAGACCGAGGCGAACCACAGCCTCGGCCACCCGCTCCGGCTCACCAGGATCGAGCGGCTCCGGCAGGCGGGTCTCCACCGCACAGAAACGGCAGCCCCGCGTGCAGACATCGCCCGCGATCAGGAAGGTTGCCGTGCCGCTGGCGTAGCACTCGCCCCGGTTGGGACAGCGGGCCTCCTCGCACACCGTGGCGAGCTTGAGCTCGTCGAGCAGCCCCTCCACGGCGCGGTACTCACCCCCGTGCGCGAGCGGCCTGCGAAGCCACGCCGGCAGGCGCTTGGCGGCGGCGCCGTGCTCGTAGGTCACCTCAGCAGCCGCACTTC
>JAFGUS010000172.1 GCA_016938395.1 Coriobacteriia bacterium
GTAATCGGTATCCCACGGTCCTTCAGGCGCTGCGCTCCCGCCCAGATCAAGCTGGAGCACATGGACGGCAGCGGCTTCTCGAGCGCCCAGGCGGAGTGGTCGGGCAGCGACCCGCTCGGCGCGTATTGGGGGTCGAAGGCCATCTTCGCGTCGGTATAGGCGTAGAACCGATAGTGCCCGTTGATGGTCGCCACCTCGTCCGCGAGCTGGTGCAACGTCGCGCGTACCTGTTGACTGGAGTTCCAAGGCGGCTTGATCACCACCGGCGGCTTGAGCGGCTGCAACTCATCGAGGTCGCAGGTCTTCGTCTCGTAGCCGAAAGCGTGCACGTTCAGTCCGTACCCCTTCGGGTCCGGCATCCACTGTCCCCAGAACGCCTCGAATGGAGGCTGGGAGAGCGTGCCGGGCCAGCCGTACTTCATGACGTTGCCGTCAAAGCCATCAGTGGGAAGCGTCTTGCCGTTGGCTGGATAGAACTCGGGGCGCTCGCCAGGAGTCGTCGTGTGGTAGATGTCCGAGCGGTCCTCGATCATGATGCCAGTGTGCGAGTAGAACTGTGCTGGCTTCAGCGCATAGAGCAAGCTACCGATGATCCCTCCACACGAGGGCGACATCACGATGTCGCCCTTCTCGGCGTTGGCGAGCTCGCCAGGCACGACCGCCCACTTGTCCGTGGCGCGACAGAAGTACCCCGGACGGGAGGTGTCTCCGGGGTTGCATCGCTCACCGGGCACCGGATCCTCGAAGGTGACCAGCGAGGGCTCTGGGGGCAGCGGGAACGCGATGGTGCCCTCACGCCCCAGGCGCTGGAGCTCCGCCTCGGACACGCGGTCTCGGTCGGCGCTCAGTCCTTGCCCGTGACCCTGCGCGCGTAGATCTCCCGCCCGCGGCGGCTCCCTGAGCACGTTCCGTGCGGCGGAAATAGTGCCGCCCCCTCACGGAGCTTGACCATCAAGCCCGGGAGGAGGCGACCTCCTTGTCGACGAAGACGAAAGGAGGTCCATGTTTTACCGCGCAATCTTGCGTAATGCTCAGTTCTTCGAGCTGCTCCTGCGCATCGATCGGGAAACCGCGGAGCGGGTCCGAGCCGGCCGGTGCCCGCGCTGCGGAGGTCCGCTGCACGCCGGCCACTTCCGCCGGAAGCCGCGCGGGATCGGCGTCGCGGCCGAGGAGCTGCCCGACGGGTTCGACGTCCGGTTCGACCTCTGCTGCGGGCGGTGCCGGCGACGGACCCTACCGGAGTCGGTTCGGTTCCTGGCGCGCCGGGTCTACGTCGGGGTCGCCGTCGCGATCGCGACGATCGTGGTTCGCGGCCCCGACCGCGGCGCGATGCGGATCCTCCGGGAGCAGCTCGGGGTGTCACGGGTCACCGTCGCGCGCTGGAGTCACTGGTGGCGTGAGCTGGTGGGGTCGGCGTTCTGGCAGCGGCTCCGAGGACTGGTGCCTCCTGTGGTCGCGTCGAGGGAGTTGCCTGGCGCGCTTCTGGAGGTGTTTTCTGGGGATCTCGCCGAGCGCCTGCTGCGGTTGCTCCGTCTGCTCGGCCCGCTCACCGGCAGCGTTCCGGTCACAGTCGCGAGGAGGCGATGAGCGACGAGCGACGGCGCGCAGAAGACGATCGCAGCCACGGTTTCCGGAGTCGGATATGAGCTGACCGCGGCTGCGGTCACCCACGATCCGCGGTCCACTGACCCCATGAGCGAGAAACGCCCCGGCACGAGCCACGGGCGCTGGGCGGAGTTCCGCTTCGGCGTCATCGGCAGCCTGTTCTCGGCGCCGCCCGGCCGCGGTGAGCTTGAGGCCGCGCTCCACGAGCTCGCCGCGCGGACGTGGACCCACCCGATCACCGGGGAGCCGGCGAAGTTCCACGTGTCGACGATCTCCCGCTGGTACTACGCCGCGCGACGCCGTCCCGACGACATCACCGTCGCGCTGCGCCCGCAGGTGCGCAAGGATCGGGGCCACCATCGTCCCTGCTTCGCCCCTGCCGTCTGGGTCGCGCTCGCCGATCAGTACACCGAGCACCCGACGTGGAGCTATCAGCTCCACGCTGACAACCTCCGCGCCCTGTGCGAGGGCGATTCCAAGCTCGGCCCGACCCCGAGCTACGCCACGGTCCGGCGGCACCTGAAGGGCCAGGGCTGCTTCCGGCAACGCAAGCGGCGGGACGACGACCGCCCCGCGGCCCAGGCAGCTCGTCGCGCACGCTCCGAGCGGGAGTCCCGTGGCTGGGA
>JAFGUS010000173.1 GCA_016938395.1 Coriobacteriia bacterium
GCCGCCCGACCCGGATCGCGGCGCACTATCGAGGTGGCACGCTCTAGCACGACCTCGATGAGCGGTTCGCTCGCGTCGCCGCCGATGAGCACCCAGTCGCCCACCACCGGGAGCCCACCATCGTCCGCCGCCTTCACGAGACGCGTGGCGGGTCGACCGATGACCATACCTGCAGGAGTCATGACAAACGCGAAGCCGCGATCGGCGCGCACCACACGCCCGAGGGTGAGATCACCCGGGTGTTGACGGGCAAGCGCGGCGACGCGGTCGTTCAGACCGAGGGTGGCAAGGTCAATGAGATCTGCCAAGCGTGCTCCTCCGAGGTTGCGAACACCTCATCCTACCGCTCGGGAGCAGCGCCTGCCACGGCAGCATCAGATCCGCCCGCTTACGCGTCCGGCTCGAAGTCGAGCGCGACGGAGTTCATGCAGTAGCGCTCGCCGGTGGGCTCGGGCCCGTCATCGAACACGTGACCCAGATGCGACCCGCACGCGCCGCAGCGGATCTCCGTGCGCACCATGCCGTGGCTCGTATCCGTGAGCTCCTCCACCGCATCGGGAGCGATCGGCTCGTAGAAGCTCGGCCACCCGCACCCCGAGTGGTACTTGGCTTTCGAGCGGAACAGCGGGTTCCCGCAGGCGCCGCAGCGGTAGACGCCGTCGTCGGTGGTATCGAGATACATGCCCGTGCCGGGCCGCTCGGTCCCGGCCTCACGGAGCACGCGGTACTGCTCCGGCATCAGCACCTCGCGCCACTCGGCGTCTGAACGCTCGATGTCGTACCTCTTCATCTCAGAACACCCCCGCACCACGACCAAGCCGGACAGGAACTGCGGCGCGCAACCGTTCGCGGGCACGCTCGCTCAGACCGAAAGAGTCGATCTCGTCCTCGAGTTCGGCACGGGTGCCCCAGCCGTCGAGGTAGCCGTTGACCCGGGCAGCCGCGGTCGACTCGCGTACGTCGACCTCGTCAGGGTAGAGGGCGGCGAACTCCTCGCGCAGCACGCGGTCGGCCCCGTAGGTCACAAGTGCCGGATCGTAGTCGATCTGCAGCGTCTCGGTGTGGTCGCCGATGCTGCGATAGGTTGGATCGGGCGTCGTGCCGCCAGCGTAACCGGCACGCGTCCTTACGACGCCGCTGAGCTGCCCGTACCGGGCATCCGGACCCCAGAATCAACCGAGTGCGAACGTCGCCGTCTGGAGGCGGTCATGCTGCTGCGTGTCGATTGGCGGCAGTTCCGGCCGCTGCGCGTCCATGTCGAATCCTCTCGTCTGCCCGATACCAGCACGTGGCATGCCGCACGCGCTGCGCTCAGGCACGTGGTGCAACCCCGGGTCGCCTACGGGCGCTCTACCTCGTCGGCGAGCATCTCGAGGAACAGACCCACGTCGGTCACGATGCCGATGGTCTGGAAACTGCCCCGGTCGGCGAGCTTGGTCACCACGGCCGGGTTGATGTCCACGCAGACGGTCGTCACGGAAGCCGGCAGCATGTTGCCCGTGGCGATCGAGTGGAGCATGGTCGAAAGCATGATGCAGGCGCCTGCCGTTTGGCAGTACTCCCGCATGGCCGACTGAGCCTCGAGCACGTCGGTTATCACGTCGGGCAGCGGCCCGTCGTCGCGGATCGAGCCGGCGAGCACGAAGGGTATCTCCATGCTCACGAGCGTGTGCATGAGCCCCTCGGTGAGCACACCCTGCTCGACTGCCTGTCTGATGCCACCGCACCCGCGGATGGTATTGATGGCGCGCAGATGATGCTCGTGACCGCCCACCGCGGGCATGCCCGCCTCCATCGACACGCCGAGGGAGGTCCCGTAGAGCGCCGACTCGATGTCGTGCACGGCAACCGCGTTGCCGCCGAAGAGCACCGAGACGTACCCGGCGCGCACGAGACGCGCGAGGTGCGCGGCGGCGCCCGTATGCACGACGGCGGGTCCAACAACGAAGATGATGCGCTGCCCGCGCTCGCGCACGCGCTTGAGCATGTGGGCGACATCACGGATGACGAGTGCCTTGGGCTTCTCGGAGGAGACCTCGGAGTTCATGAACTCGAAGTCCTGCTTGTCACGCGGACGCTCGAGCGGACGCACCCTGAGGCCGGCGTGACCCACCACGATGCGCTCGCCGGCGCGGACGTCGGCCATCGGCACGGTGTGTGCCACGCCGTCCTCGATCACGATGCCGAGGTCCATCTCCGAGCCCGACACGGGGATCCAGCGGCCACCGACACGCACCGCGGTCTCGAGGTTGCTCGTCGCGTAGAAGCCGTCCGGGAAGACACCGTCGGCGGGTGCCGGCGAGGTGTGTGCGTCGGACGGATCGACTGGTTCGGCGCCCAACTGCCCGATGACGCCAAGGATGCGGTCGAGATGCGTCTCGTCGCGCCCGCTGATGCGCAGAAGGGCCACGGAAACATCCTCGTTGGTACGGCCCACTTCGAAGGAGATCGTCTCGAACTCGCCGTCGAGGGCGACGACGTCGTCCATGATCCGGGACATGATGCCCGAGTCGATGAGATGTCCGGTGATGCGTACGTCCTCGTAGTGCCCGTGTGGCATTGCCAGCTCCTTCGCGCACGTGTGCAAGCGTGTTCCGGTCGATGCGATGAGGTGCTCCGATTATTCACCAACGAGCCGGGGTACGCACCCTCGGATAGGGTGTGCGGAGCTCCGCACCCTCTCGACATGGGCGCGCGTGGTCAGACGCGTCTTTGAGAACCGGCACCGCGCATGAGACGTCGAAACCCATGTGAGCCGCATCAGAGGAGGCAGTCATGTTCCGGTGGATCCTCGTACTCGTACTCATGCTCGCGTTCGCGACGGTCCTCGGCGCCTGTAGCGCCGGGCCCACAGTGCCGGATGCCGATCCGTCGATTCGCGGCGCGATCACCTCGCTGTCGCCGGGCAAGGATGGCGAAGTGTCGATCCTTGTGGAGGCCGCCGGGGCGCCGCTCTTCGACTACGACAAGGCCTCCGTGAACGTGACGATGGACAGCTGCGTGCTGCTGCAGCGTGCCGACGGCTCGCTCGAGCAGGTCGCTCAATCAGACCTCACGATCGGGCAGGAGGTCGACGTGTGGCTCGAGGGGCCGGTGGCCGAGTCGTATCCCGTCCAGGCGTACGGGGCCACAGTACTGATCCGCAACTGAGATCCGTGCCACTCGTCGGGGCGCGCTCGACCCGGCGGACGGTTGTGCCGATACTCCACGGGTAGGCCTCATCGCCCGACGGGAGATATCGTTGTCGCTTCGTAGCCGCTTCCGCCTGACGCTCGCATTCGCCCTCGCGCTTGCTCTGCTGCCCGCCGTGCCCGCGTACGGGGCGATCTCGCGCACACTCGTCATGGACCGAGTCAACCGCTGGATCGACGCGGTCGTACCGTACAGCCAGACCGGCTGGGCGGATGCCAACGCAGTCATCGTCACCTCCCCGGCACTCGGATGGCGTCGCGACTGCTCGGGCTTCGCCTCTATGTGCTGGAACCTGCCCCTGCCGGGTGCCACAACGAGCACGCTGCCCGGGTATGCCGAGCGCATCGAGAAGGAAGCGCTGCAGCCCGGGGACCTCGTTCTGCGCGCCGGCGTGCATGCGGTCATCTTCGGCGGATGGGTGGACGACACGCGCCGCGAGTACTGGGCCTACGAGATGAGCTCCTCGCAGTCCCAGGCCACTGGCGATGGCTCGGTCAGGCGGCGCACACCGTACCCGTACTGGAACTACGACCCCCTCTACCTGCCGTACCGGCTCAAGGACATCGCGGACAACGTCGACTACTCGGCATACATCACACCCATCGAGGGGGCCGACCGCTACGCCACCGCAGTGGCCGCCTCGCGGGAAGCCTTCCCGGACGGATCGGTCACCACGGCCATCATCGCTTCAGGCGAGAACTGGCCTGACGCCCTCGGCGCCTCGGCGCTCGCGGGCGCGGTCGAAGGCCCGGTGCTTCTAACGCGCGCTGGCGCGCTCCCGAACATGGTGGCCGCCGAGATCACACGGCTGGGAGCGACCGAAGTCATCATCGTTGGCGGCGAGCAGGCCGTTTCGGTGGCAGTCGCTGATGCCCTGGACGCACTCGGCAGCATTGAAACGACGCGCCTCGGTGGGATCGACCGCTACGCGACGGCGACGATGGTGGCGAGAGAAGCGCACGCACGGGCGCAGGCGGCCGGGACCGAGGCGGACACGACCGTGTTCGTGGCCACCGGGACCAACTTCCCCGACGCGCTGGCCGCGTCGCCGATAGCCTATGCCCACGTCCGACCGATACTGCTGACCAACCCGGCAGGCCTGTCTGCGGAGACCTCGGCGACGCTTACGGATATCGGCGTCACGGCAGCCGTTATCCTCGGCGGCGAGAGTGCGGTACCGAGCCGGTTGGAGACCGGGCTTGCCGGGCTACTCGGCACCGACAATGTGAGCCGCGTGAGTGGTGAGGACCGGTACGCGACCGCACTCGCACTCGCGGCTCACGCGGACACCGCCTGCTGCATCAGCTACAGCGGCGCCGCGGTGGCCAGCGGCATCGGATTCGCCGACGCTCTGGGCGGCGGCGTGATGGCGGGACGCCTCGGCACCGTGCTGCTGCTCACTCCGGGAGACCGTCTGCATCCCGGTGCGGCGGCCGTACTCTCCAAGTACCGGGACACCATCGGTACGGTGCGCTGCCTGGGCGGAACGGCCGCCATCGAGACCATCACGCGTGAGAGCATCGCACTCATGCTGCAGGACTGACGGGCGGAACGGGTACGAACCACCCAACCGAAACGCGGAGGTCCAGCACGTGAACATGCCACCGGTCAGGCCCGGCCCCGGGCAGGAGTCCGTTTGGGACTACCCGCGGCCGCCACTCGTGCAGCCGAATGTCCGCCACATCGAGATCGTCTTCGGCGATGAGCTCATCGTGGACACCCGACGTGGCCTGCGCGTCCTCGAGACGAGTCACCCGCCGGTCTACTATGTCCCGATTGAGGATGTACGACCGGGCGTTCTCGAGCGTGGCGTGCGGTCGACGTACTGCGAGTTCAAGGGGGAGGCGCGGTACCTCACGGTGACCTCGGGCAGCGCGGTGGCCGAAGATGCCGCCTGGACGTACGACGCGCCCACGGCCGGCTACCGGGAACTCACCGGACACGTGGCGTTCTACCCGGACGCGATGGACGAGTGCCGAGTGGACGGCGAGATCGTGCGACCTCAGCCCGGGAACTTCTACGGCGGCTGGATCACGTCCGATGTCGTCGGGCCGTTCAAGGGCGAACCGGGCACCA
>JAFGUS010000174.1 GCA_016938395.1 Coriobacteriia bacterium
CGATGATGGCCAGGCCGCGTGCCACGGCGTCCAGGGCGTCATGATAGCGCACCTCCCCCGCTACCAGTACATCCGCTGCCGCCCGCGCGTCGCCGAGGAGCGAGCCTGCCGAGCCGCCCGCAATGGCCACACGTGCAGCCGGACCCGTGAGGTCACCCCAGATCCGCGGCCGGACGCCGAGCCGAGCGCCCACGTGTGCAGCGAGCGAGCCGACATCGGCACCCCCGTAGGAGCAGACCCGCCCCAGACGGGCGACACCTCGTGCCCGTTGCGCCTCGGTGGCGAGCACGACCGGCTCCTCGTACGGGTGCGCGTCGCGTGCCGCTGCCAGCACACGACCGGTGGCCGGACGGGGCGCGACCATCTCGATCCTCACCTCGCCGACACCCTCCCCCACATCGCGGACCACCGGATCCGCGCCGCCGAGAGCGGCGAAACGGCCGATGCCTGGATTCTCGAACGAGCAGCCCTCGTACGCGCCGATCCGGCCGGCGCCCGCAGCCGCCATGGCCGCGCGGACCCGCCCCGCGGCGTCTTCCGGCACGTAGACGATGATGACGCTGACCGGTTCCGAACCACTCTCGAGCGGTCCGATGATGGAGAGACCGAGGACATCACACAGCGCGTCCGCTCCCGCGGGTGCGCGATCCAGGCTGGTATGGAAGCTTGCCACGGCCACGCCTGAGGAGAGTGCGGCGGCCAGTGTCCCGGCAGGCCCCGGACCGTGCTCCACGCGCTCGGGCACCTCGAGGAACGGCGGGTGGTGCGTCACCAGGAGGTTCGCGCCGGCCCGCTGCGCCCGGCCGACCGCTTCCGCGGTGGCGTCGAGCGTCACGAGCACGCCCGTGACCACGGTCTCCGGTGCACCCGCGATCAACCCGACGCGATCCCATTCCTCGGCAAAACGGGACGGGAACGCGGTTTCGAGCGCAGTGACGATGTCACGCACCTCGAGCGTGTGCTCAGAGCTCATCGAGACCCACCTCCCGCATCTCGCGCCCGCTGAACACGACGACCGAGCGGAATCCTGCGTCCCCGAGCGCCGCAAGCGCTTCTGCACCGCCCGCACCGACCTCGTCGGGCGTATGGGCATCCGACCCGATCGTCACGGGAACACCCGCCTCCCGAAGCGCCCGCAGTAGCGCAGCGCCCGGATATATCTCCTGGCACGGCTTCCGGAGCCCGGCGGTGTTGACCTCGACCGCCACCCCGGCCTCCGCGAGCGCAGACGCGGTCTCGCGGTACATGCCGTCCGCAGGTCCCGAGGGCCACACGCCGAACTTCTTGACGAGATCCACGTGCGCCATGACGTCGGCGAGTCCGGCTCGCGCCGCATCGAGCACATCACCGAAGTACCGCTCCCAGAGCGCGTCGGGGCTCCACACGTCGTAGCCGTCGCGCAGGGAAGGGTCGTCGAAGGCCCAGTCATCGATGAAGTGCACCGAACCGAGCACCACGTCGAAGCTGTGCTGCGCGAGCATCTCCCGCGCGTACGGGCGCGCGATCGGCACCGCGTCGACCTCGATACCGCACAGCACCTCGACGCCGAGCGAACTCCCGAGCGTGGCCGCCTCGGCGATCTCGGCGATGTAGAGGGGCAACTCGGATTCGGGCATCGCGTATCGGGCCGCCCCGGGCACACGGTCCGCGAGATCCGGCGCGAGGGGCAGATGCTCGGTGAACGTGAGAACCGAGATGCCCCGCTCCGCGGCGGCACGGACGTACTCGACAGGCGTGCCGGTGGCATGCCTGCACCGCCATGTGTGCACGTGACAGTCGATCACCCGATGCGCTCCTTCACGATCATGCCGCCACCGACGACGACGTCCCCGTCATAGCACACCGCAGCCTGGCCCGGTGCCGCGCATACCGCCTCGTCGAGCGTGATGTCGAGCCGTGGACCCGAGCGTACCACGCGGGCCGGGACGGCCGCGCTCCGGGCGCGCACGCACACCTGCGCCCCGCCCTCGTCCGCCCCGCCCCACACCGCATCAAGCGCCACGACCTGCGTGGTCTCGCATTCGGCGCGACTCCCGGCGCGCACCGTGTCGTGCACGGGATCGACCTCGCTCACGAACAGCGGTCCCCGACCTCCCGGAAGTCCCTTGCGCTGGCCCACGGTGTAGTGACAGACCCCCTGATGCGTCCCGATCCGCCGCCCTTCTGCATCCACGATCGGACCGGGCACACATGCCTCCGGCATACGCGCGGACACGAACGCCCCCGCCGTCGTGCCGGCGAGGAAGCAGACGTCCTGGCTGTCCGCACGTTCGGCCGCCGGTAGGCCGAGCCGGGCCGCCCGGGCTCGGACCTCGCCCTTGGAGAACGTGCCGAGAGGGAAGTCGATGTACTCCAGCGAGTTCGCATCGACGCGGTACAGGAAGTACGACTGGTCCTTGAACGCGTCTGTCGCGCGCGCGATCGCCAGTCCGCCCGGCGTCCGGACGATACGTGCGTAGTGTCCCGTGACCAGCCGATCCGCACCCTCAGCGCGGGCCGTCGCAAGCAGCAAACCCAACTTGATGTGCTCATTGCAGACGATGCACGGGTTGGGAGTGCTGCCTTCGGCGTATGCCCGCACGAACGGACCGATCACGTGATCTTCGAATGCGGCCCGCACGTCGATCACGCGGTGCGGGATACCCAGCGATGCGGCCACCTCGGCAGCGGCCTCCAACGAATGCCCGTCGATCCCGAAGTCGAGCGTGACCCCTGTGACCTCAGTCGCACCCTCCAGCGCGTATGCCGCGGCGACGGCGGAGTCCACACCGCCCGAAAGTGCCACCCAGACTCGATCGCCGCTCATCGGCCACGCAGCCGCGCGATCGCGTGTGCCGCCGCGTCGACGAACCGCTCCACGTCCGCGGTGCTGGTCCAGCGCCCCACGGTCACCCTGAGCGAAGCCTCATGCGGATCACGCCCCGCCCCGATCGCCTGCAGGACGTGGCTCGCACGACCGCTTCCCGATGCGCACGCGCTTCCGGCCGAGACCGAGAAGCCGGCCTCGTCCAGGAGCATGAGCAGCGAGCCGCCCTCACAGCCTGGTATCCCGATGTTGCTGAGGTGTGGCAGGCGCTGCGCCCCGGCTCCGTGCACGACCACCGGAGACGCGGTCGCCGAAAGCCCGCGTTCGATCGAATCCCGGAGCACGCCCAGCCGCGTCATCCCGTCGGGGCGCTCGTCGTCCATCAACTCGAGCGCGCGGGCCAGGGCGATCGCGCCTGCGACGCTCTCGGTGCCGCTTCTGCGTCCGGACTCCTGCCCGCCGCCCCGTAGCAGCGGCTCGAACGGCGTGCCGCTGCGCAGGAAGAGTATGCCCGTGCCCTTGGGCGCGTAGATCTTGTGACCGGCGGCCGACAGCGCGTCAACGCCCAGCGCGTCGACATCGATGTCGAGCTTGCCGAGCGACTGTGCCGCATCGGTGTGCACGTACGCGCCGCGTGCGTGCGCGAGGTGCGCGATCGCCGAGACGTCCTGCACGGTACCGATCTCGTTGTTGGCGTGCATGATCGACACGAGCGCAGTGCGGTCGTTGAGCGCCTGGCCGACCGCCTCCGGGTCGATCCGGCCTGTGTTGTCGGGGCCGACCCGCTCGACCTCGAACCCTTCGCGCTCGAGGACCACCGCAGCCTCGAGGACCGCATGGTGTTCGAACGCGCTGATCACGACGTGGCGGCTCCGGCCCGTCGCCGCGGCCTGCCGGGCGATGCCGAGGACCGCTGCGACATCGGACTCGGTTCCCGAGCCGCAGAACACGATCTCCTCGGGGTGCGCGCCGATGCGCCGTGCGATGTCGCTCCGTGCGCCCTCGAGCGCGCTGCGTGCCGCACGCCCCTCTTCGTAGAGCGAACTCGGGTTGCCCGGAAATGCGAGCAGCGCCGCGCGCATCACGTCAGCGACGGCCGGGTCGACCGGCGTGGTGGCCGCGTAGTCCAGGTAAACGCGGGTCACGGTCACTCACTCCCCCGCACACATGCGCGAGCCACGGCGTTCACGAGAGCGCCGGCATCGATCCCCGCGACGGGGGCAAGCACGCTGACGGCATCTTCATGGGTGACCCGCCCCTCGCCCACCAGGACCGCGAGCAGTTCGAGGTCATCGACCGTTATCGTCCGCACAAGATCGTAGACATCGCAGTGCCGGATCGCCACGGTGAATGAGACGGCGGCCTCCGGATGCGCTACCACGAAGAGCACGGCCCGCGGCGCGCTCCCCTCCTGCGCCGCGCGCACGATCTGCGTCACGAAGTGCACGGCAGCGGCGGGAGTGACCGGGCGTTCGCTCAGACGCGTGCTAATCGTGACGCCGGTAGACGAGCGCCACACCCCCTCCGGCCCTGACTCGAAGCCGAGCGTCGCCCCTGCAGCGCGCACCCGGCCCCTGAACTCCCTGCGGACCCGTTCTTCTTCGTGGGTGCGTGGCGTGGGAAGGCTGATGATCGTGTCGGGCACGGCCTCGGCCAACGCCCAGCGGTCGACGGGGCGCGCAAAGTCCGTCTCTTTGGGTGTGCGATCGCTCACCGGAGCGGTCCTTTCCGAGCGGCGGATAGAGGCACTCTATCCTACCGCACGCAGGAACCGTGCCGAATGGCAGGAAGACCGCCGCCCGCTCTCGCCGGACGACCGTTCGTCGAATCGAACACACCGTCGCTTGTCCGGCCACGGACCCTTTGCTATGGTGACTTTCCCTCCCGGATTCGCTCCGGGATGAACCCAGGTCAGGTGATCCATGGTTGATAGCCACAGGGTGGCGAGAACCCGCTGGATAGCCCCGCGGAACGCCCGGTACCGGAGACGGTGGCCGGGCGTTCTCTTCTCTCCCGACCCTCCGGACATGGGCCGCCGTGCGCGACAGGAGCCGCATAACGGCCGACTGGCGCTCAGCGCCCGCCGTCAGCGAGATCGCGCAACAGGCCGCCCAGGCCACGACGCTCGGCGGGGACAGGCTCCCCGTCCTCAGGGACCCCCATGAAGCGCTCGACGTACTTCGCGAGCATGTCCACTTCGAGATTCACCGGTTCGCCGATCGCCTTGACCTTGAGCGTGGTGCCGGACTCGGTCTGGGGGTCGACGGCCACGGTGAACCCCTGCGGCGCGACCTTCGCCACGATCAGCGACACGCCGTCGACCGCCACCGGCCCGTTCTCGACCACGTAACGCATCACATGCGACGGCGCCTGGAACTGGTAGACCGAGAACTTTCCCGCGTGCTGCCGGAGCTCAAGATGGCCGATACCGTCCGCGACACCGCTCATCAGATGTCCCGCCAGCCGGTCGGAGAGCCGCAGCGCACGCTCGAGGTTGACCTTCTGCCCCTGTGTGAGCGCACCGAGCGTGGAGGTCTCGAGCATGTCAGGGCTCACATCGGCGAGGAACGCACCCCGGATGAACTTGACGACGGTGACCCGGACGCAGTTCACGGCGATCGCGTC
>JAFGUS010000175.1 GCA_016938395.1 Coriobacteriia bacterium
CCACGGCATCGCGCAGCGACGTGGGCATCAGATCGAGGTCCACATAGGTCCGATCCTGCTCACCGTGCCACTTGGCGATGACCGATCCATCCGCCGCGTAGACCACAGACGTGCGCGCCCGCACCAAGTCGGCGGGCTCCGTGCCCACGTCAGGAAGCGTCTCCGAGACCTTGAACAGGTAGACACCGAACGCCAGGAGCAGCACGAGCAGTCCGGTCAGAACGTATGCTGAGACTCGCAACACGAGCGCGAGTCGTCGCAGGAGCACCGGGTCCATCCTTTCCGCAGCCGACTCGTCGCACCATGCGGGTCGAGTAGACTGTCACCGTACCAGCAGCCACCCAAGGGGCGCCTCGCAGATGGTAGCACGTGATATGCCACGGACCTCGCTGCTCAAAGACCTCATCGGCGCCTTGCGGTGGGGCATCGTGACGCTGTTCGACATCTGGCGCGTCGTACTCACCCGGGCGCTGCGCTGGGCAGCGAGCGCCGGCGCCCTGCTGAAGGGCTTCGTGATCCGCAAAGCCCGGCGGCTCACGCTGGTCTCGACCTACCTGACCGAGACCTCCGGGTGTTGGGGCGACGCCGATGGGACCGCGCGATCCACCGCCGCGGTCTTCGGCGTGACGTCTCTCACAGCCGGGCTGATGATGACCGCGGCATTGGCGCACGGCACGGGAGAAGGCGCCGCCACTATCGCGCTGGTCGTGCTCACCGAGGTGCTGTGGGCGGCCACGCGCTACGTCATACTCGCACTGCTCACGCCCGTGGGATACGTATCCAGGCGGGATCTCGCGACCGCCTACCTGGCGGGCCTCATCCCGTATGCGGTGGGCCTGACCCCCATCTTGAGGGTGGCGTCCCTCGCGTTGTCGACGATCCTCACCGAGCGCGGTCTCCGCGGAGCGGGCGCACCCGCAACCGTGCGTCGCACCGGCTTGGCGTGGGCGTTCGGTGGCCAGGCACTGGTGATGCTGGCGGGGCTGATCGGTCGTGGCGCCCTGGTCGTGCTGCTCGGGTTCGAGGCCAGAGGCGGGACGTCGGCGGCGCTGCCTCCGGTGCTCTGCGACAAGGCGATCCCGGCCACCACGAGCACCGCGCCGCCGAGCTGGAGCGGCGTAAGGCGCTCGCCGAGCAACCATGCGGCCAACCCGATGGTGAAGACCGGCTCGATCGTGGATGCCAGCGCCGCTCGAGACGGGCCGAGCTGCCTGATGCCTTCGAGATACAGAACCACCGCCATGACCGTCGGCACCGCCACGATCAGAGCCAGGAACACCCAGAGCGTCGTCTGCCACCCGGCCACAGACAGCGATTCGCCCGCGAGCACCGCCACTATGGCCATGCCGATGGCCGAGATGCCGAACATATAGGTCATGACCACGAGCCGGGATCGCCCTTCGACCAGCCGGTCGGATAGGACCGTGAACGTCGCGTACGCGACCGCCGCGCCGAGTCCGAGCAGAATCCCCGCCGCATCCACCTGGGCCTTCTGCTCAAGTACCCCGACGACAGCGATACATCCGACGAAGGTCACCAACACACCCGCCATGACACGGACTCCGGGACGGGTACGAGTGGTGAACGCGTGCAGGGCCGCCACCATGGCCGGGTAGGCGTACAGCAGCACCGCGACCACGGAGGCCGATGCGTGCTGGAGCGCGAAGAAGAAGCACAGCGACGCGGCGCCGTAGCCGAAGATCGATGCCGCCGCCATCCC
>JAFGUS010000176.1 GCA_016938395.1 Coriobacteriia bacterium
ATCCTCGAGTCCCGCCGGGTGAACATCCGGGTCTCGCATGCCGAGCCACTCTCGGCAGGGATGAACTGCGTGGACTGCCATGGCGACGTGGGGCATCTCGGGGAACCGGGGCGTGTGCCGGTGTCGATGGACCGCTGCCTCGGCTGTCACGACGGGGAGACCGCGGCTGCGGCGTGCGCAACATGCCACACGACCGACATCGCCGCCACCGGCCGTGACGCGCTGGTGGCCACCGATGGCCGCGCCACGGGCTCCGGGGAGTACCAGTATCCGACGGTTGTAGCCTCCGACACCGACTGCTCGGGCTGTCACGAGGTGGAGACGCAGTGCGATCCGTGTCACGGGCTGCGACTGCCGCATCCGGAGCGCTTCGTCTCCGGCTACCACGCGGCCGATGCCGCCTTTGAGAAGAAGGAGTCGTGCTATCGCTGTCACGACACCCGCGACTGCCAGTCCTGTCACGCACCGTTCTCGACGGGACATGCCAGCAACTGGAGGGTGGACCACACCAGGGCTTCGTGGGACGCGGGCTGTGGCTGCCACGGGCGCGGCACCAACGTGGACACGCCCATCTGCGTCTTCTGCCACGAGAACGCGCCGACGCAGTCCGTTCGGCTAGACTAGGCGCGATGACCGCGAGCGGGAAGGGCGCCACCGTGAAGAACGACCGTCAGGCGACACAGGCCGGGGACCACCGCTCCACTGCCGGCCTCAAGGCCGCGTGGATCCCGCTCTTGCTCGTTGCGGTGCTTGTCCCGGTCGCCACCACGAACCCGTCGATCCTCGGGGGCGATGTGGTGGTGGGGACGGACCTGCTGCTCTCGCTCAAGGCGCTCATCGCGGGCCTGGCCGTGCTCGTGTCCGGGGTCGGCTGGGCGTTCGATGCGTCGGCGCGCCGTGCCGGTATCCGCTGGGACGCGACGATGTGGTATCTCGCCGGGCTCTTCGGCCTCGCGCTCGTCTCCGCGGCGGGCTCGCTCGATCCGTGGCGGTCGTTCTTCGGCACGTACTGGTTCCGGCAAGGCATCCTCTCGCTCGCGATGCTGGGTGCGCTCGTCTTCCTCGTGGTCCAGCTCGCTCGCGACGTGGCCGCCGTGCGGTCGCTCTCAATCGCGACCGTCCTCGGTGGGGTCGTGGTGGCGGCGTACGGACTCCTCCAGGTCGCCGGGCTCGACCCGCTGTACTGGGGCGCCCCGGCCGACATGCTGTCCCGTGGTTTCGCGACGCTCTCGAATCCCGACACCTACGGCGGCTACCTCGTGATCCCCGCCCTCCTGGCTCCGGCTCTCGCGCTTTCCGAGGACAGACGCGCGCTGCGGCTGTTGTGGTGGGCGGCCTTCGGCCTCACCACCGTGGCAGTGTTGCTCTCCCAGGTGCGGGGCGCGTGGTTCGGCCTGCTCGTGGGCGGGATCGTGCTGCTTGCGTACGCGATGCGCACCAAGGCGCGCTTCCAGACCGTGGACTGGCGGGCGCTCGCGCTCGTGGTGGCGGTGCTCGTGGGAGCGGGCGTAGGGGCGGGCGAGTCCATCGGCGCCCGGGTCGCGGACATGTTCTCGGGCGAGCAGAGCGCCGGATCGGGCCGCCTGCTGCTGTGGGAGACCGGAGTGCGCGTCGCGGGATCCTACCCGCTTCTCGGAACCGGTCCGGACGCGTTCCTGCTCGGCTACTACGGGGAGCGCTCGGCCGATCACGCGATCTACGGTGGCTACCGCGCGGCCGCCGATGACGCGCACAACATCCTCATCCACGCGGCGGCCACCCTTGGCATACCCGCGCTCATCCTCTCGATCGCGTTCCTGGTGGTGCTGGTGAGGCGTTCGGCAGCCCTGGTGTTCGTGAAGGAGGAGGGCGGCCCGGGTCACGTGTATGCCGCGTGGCTGGCCGCGGTGCTCGCGCATGTGGGCTATCTGTTCTTCGGCCCGTCGATCATCACGTCGAGCGTGATACTCGCGATCGGCGTGGGCGTCCTCATCGCCGCGCTCGCCACCGAGGTGAAGCTTCCGTCGCTCACCCCGGTCGTCGCGGCCGGTGCGGCCGTGGCGGTCGCTGGCGCGGCGCTGGCCGGGACCGGCGGTGCCATGCTCGCCGCCGAGCCCTCCTATGCGCGCTCGTATTCCGCCGAGGGAGCCGAGGCGCTCGAACAGGCACGGCGCGCCGTCACGCTCGCGCCCTGGTCGATCGAGTACCGGTTGAGGGAGGCCGTGCTCGTCGGAGAAATCGCGGCGAATGCGATCGCGCCCGACTGGGAGGACGCCGAGCGTCAGACCATCGCCGCGTTCAACGACCTCGTGCACTTCTCGCCGGGTGACTACGAAGGCTACGTCTACTACGCGCGTGCGCTGATGGCCCTCCCATCGCAAAGCGATGAGATCACCGGACTGGCGGCGCAGGTCTCCGAGCTGGCGCTTGCCGTTTATCCCCACGGCCTCGTGGCCCGGGAGACGGGCGCCCGGGCGTATGTGCGTCTCGAGGAGTACGACAAAGCCGCCGCACTGCTCGAGGACGAGTGGGACTCCGATGCCTCATACGTGCAGCCGGGCATCGTGTACGCCTACGCCTTGCTCGGGTCGGAGCGGGCCGACGATGCGCTCGCGGTGATCGACGATCTCGGTCAGCGCTTCCCCGCAGACGACGAGGTGGCACGACTCGTGGCGATAGCGGGGGAGATCCGCGGCCGGTGACGGTCGCACGGCACGTGGTTTCCTGTAAATGCCTGTTCATGCTACTATATTCCCATGGATGACCTTCTCGACATCGCATCTGTAGCCGCGTATCTCGGCGTCTCCGAGCGGACGGTCTACAACCACGTGCGCTCTGGTGACCTGCCCGCGATCAAGGTAGGGCGGCTGTGGCGTGTACGTGCGGCCGATCTTGAGACGTGGCTCGGATCCGAAGGTACGGGCGCGGGTGCTACGTTCGCGGCTGACGACGGCGCACTACCCTCGCGCGCCGAGCTCGAGCGGGCGGTTGGAGGATTCGAGGACCGCATCGAGCGGCGCCTCGCGTTCGCCGGGGTTCTGGCACGCGCATACGAAGCTCTCGGGTGGCCGGCACCCGTGGTGGTCGGAGGGCATGCGGTCGAGTTCTGGACCGCCGGGGGGTATGCGACCGCCGACATCGACATGGCCGGTGCGTCGGAGCCTGCAGGTCAGATCCTGGAGGGCTGGGGTTTCGCCCGACAGGGGCGCCACTGGTACGACGATGCGCTCGGCATCGTGGTCGAGGTTCCCGGATCCAGCCTGCCACCGGATGCGCTCGGGCACACGGCGTCTATCCGCCTCGGCGGCTACGTCGCCACTGTTCTTGGTATCGAGGACTTGATCGTCGATCGCCTGTGCGCCTGCGTGCACTGGACCGATCAGGAGTCATGCCTGTGGGCGGAGGCGCTTCTGGCCTCGGGCCACCAGATCGATACGCCGTACCTGCGCGGGCGTGCCGCCGAGGAGGACGTCCTCGAGCGTCTCGAGCAGTTGCTGCGACAGGACGCCCGATGAACCGGGACTTCACGATCGAGCGGTGGCGCTCCTCCCGTGCCGCATCGGTTCGCGCGGTGGCGGCGGTGGCGGACGGCTTGCGAGGGCCGCGTCGGCGCGTTCGGGACGACGAGGCGCGGGAGGCGCTCGTGCGGGCGACCGTTGCGCTCGTGCGCGAGCGGGAGGCTTCCGGGCGCCTGCATCAGACAGGGGAGCGCGACTACGAGATCGTCGGCAACTAGCTGATTCCGGGTGGCCCCGGGTGCGCTACACTATCCCGATACACGTTCGCGCGCGGAAGGGGATACGACATGGCACTGCCCGAGGTGGAGTTCATCTGGATGGATGGCAAGCTCGTTCCCTGGGCGGATGCCAACGTACACGTCCTCACCCACGCGCTGCACTACGGCACCGGCGTCTTCGAAGGAATCCGCTGCTACGAGACCCCAGATGGTCCTGCGGTCTTCCGTCTCATCGAGCATATGGAGCGCTTCGAGCGCTCGGCCAGGATGCTCTTCATGGACCTCGGCTACTCGGTCGACGAGATGGTCGAGGCCGTCAAGGAGACCATCCGCGCCAACAAGCTTCCCGCGTGCTACATCCGCCCGATCGCGTTCCGCGGCTACGGCGTCATGGGCCTTGACCCGATCCCCGCGCCCGTGAGCGTCAGCATCGCGGCCTGGCCGTGGGAGACGTACATGGGCGAAGAGGCGCTCATCCGCGGCGTGGACGTGGGCGTGTCGTCGTGGCGTCAGCGCAGCGCCAATGCGATGCCGCCGGCGATCAAGTCCACCGGCAACTACCTCAACTCCTCCCTCGCACGCATCGAGGCCAACCGCCACGGCTACAACGAGGCCGTCATGCTCAACGAAGACGGCCGCGTCTGCGAGGGAACGGGCGAGAACCTCTTCATCGTCCGCGACGAGGTCATCTCCACGCCGCCGGTCTCCGACGGCATCCTCGAGGGCATCACCCGCGATTCGATCATGGTGATCGCCGACAACCTCGGCTACCCCGTGATCGAGGAGTCGCTCGTGCGCACCGACCTGTACACCGCTGACGAGATGTTCATGACCGGTTCGGCAGCCGAGCTCGTGCCCGTGCGTTCGGTCGACGGTCGTGTGATCGGAGACGCCGGCCCCGTGACCCTCGAGCTGCAGAAGGCGTTCTTCGCGGCTGTCCGTGGTCAGGACCCGGCATACGAGGAGTGGCTCGACCGCCTGTAGGCGCGGGAGCGGAGTGGTGTGGACAGGCAACGGCTCGTAACGGCGCTCACCTGGACATCCGGTGTGTTGGCCGTTCTCCTCGTCGTGCTCCTCGCCTTCGCCGGCTACCTGTGGAACCTCTCGACGAAGCTGCCCGACCTTGCCGCCGACCCTGATGCCATCGAGATGGCGCAGACCTCGGTCGTCTACGCGTCCGACGGGTCGGTCCTTGCCGAGTGGTACGACGCCGAGGACCGCACCATCGTCCCCACCGGCTCGATACCACAGTCGCTCCGGGACGCCGTCGTGGCGATCGAGGACCATCGTTTCTACGAGCACAGTGGTGTGGACCTGCAGGCGATCGCGCGCGCGCTCTCGGTCAACACGAGCGCGGGTGAGGTGCGCCAGGGCGGCTCGACGATCACGCAGCAGACGGTGAAGCTGCTCTTCACCGACGGTAAGCGCACGCTGCGACGCAAGATCGAGGAGGCGCTTCTGGCGCTGCAGCTCGAGAGCATGGCCGACAAGGAGGCCGTGCTCGGCGTCTACCTCAACATGGTCTACTACGGGCACGGCGCATACGGTGTGCAAAGCGCCGCACAGCGCTTCTTCGGCGTGGACGCTGCCGACCTCACGCTGGCGCAGTCGGCGCTGCTCGCTGGCTGCATCCAATCGCCCACGCGCTACGACCCCTTCGTGCACCCTTCCGAAGCGCTCGAGCGACGCAACCTCGTGCTCCGGGTGATGCGCGACCAACACCTGGTTGACGAGCAGGAGGCGGCCGGAGCCATAGCCGAGCCACTCGGCCTCCGCGAGCAGAACGCCACGGCACAGCGGGTCGCGCCGTACTTCGTGGAGTACGTGCGCCGGGAGCTTCTCGAGGAGCTCGGCTCGGAGCGCTTGTACCGCGGCGGACTGCGCATCCATACAACGCTGGACCCGACCGCACAGCGTGCCGCCGAGGCGGCCGCGAGTGCCGTGCTGCCCAGCCCCGACGATCCGGAGGTGGCGATCGCATCGGTGCGCTGGCGCGACGGGTCGGTCGTGGCGGTGGTGGGCGGTCGCGACTTCGCTGCCGAGCAGTTCGATCTCGCCACCCAGGGCCGGAGACAGACCGGCTCGGCGTTCAAGCCCTTCGTGCTGGCCGCCGCGCTCGAGGACGGTTACACCCTCGACTCGATGTGGGAGGCCACGCCTTTCACCACGCCCGTGAAGGACGGTGTGTGGCATGTGGAGAACTACGAGAACGCGATCACCGGAGGTCAGTATTCACTCCAGACGGCCACGACCTGGTCGATCAACACCGTGTACGCGCGACTGATCATGGCCGTTGGTCCGGGCAAGGTCGTGGACGTGGCGCATCGCATGGGCATCTCGTCGGAGATCAACGACGATCCCGCCATCGCGCTCGGCGGACTCACCACGGGTGTGTCGCCGCTCGAGATGGCCTCGGCGTTCGGCACCATTGCCAACGACGGCGTTGCGATCGCACCGACGGGTATCGACCGGGTCACCGACAGCGCCGGCCAGACCGTCTACGAGCCCGACCGCACGGGCACGGAGGCCATCTCCGTGCAGGTGGCCACCGCGCTCGAGGGTGCGCTCAACCAGGTGTTCACCTACGGCACGGGGACCTCGGCGAACTTCGGCCAGTGGGGGGCGGTCAAGACCGGCACGGCCCAGTCATGGCGCGACGCCTGGCTGGTGGGGTACTCGGGTGAGCTCAGCACGGCGGTGTGGGTGGGCTATCCCAAGGCGCAGGTGGCTATGGAGGACGTCCATGGCATCCGCGTGACCGGCGGCAGCTTCCCCGCGCAGATATGGAAGACCTACATGCAGGTCGCCTCCGCCGGCACGTCCGCGCAGCCGTCTTCCGTCGCACCGTCGCCCAGCGCAGGGAGCGGTGAGCAGTGGGTCACGTACACGCTTTGCGCCGAGTCGATGAAAGTCGCCGGACCACGTTGTCCGGAGACCATGGAGCTCGCGTTTCCCGCGGGAGCGCTGTCGGACGAGGTCTGCACACTCAAGCACTGAGGGAGCCGCCTACGCACGCGTCGTCTCCGTTACAATGAAGCCCCACCGTGCAGGGGAGGATCGCTGATGGTCACGCTCTACGACACCACGCTTCGCGACGGCACGCAGCGCGAGGGCATGTCGCTCTCGGTCGACGACAAGCTGCGTATCGCGATGCGTCTCGATGACCTCGGCATCCACTACATCGAGGGCGGTTTCCCCGGCTCCAACCCCAAGGACCTCGAGTTCTTCGAGCGCGCTCGCGACCTGCGTCTCGACAACGCCACGATCACCGCGTTCGGTACCACCTGCCGCAAGGGCGGTGCGGCCGAGACCGATGGGGGGCTCCGCGCGCTCCTGGACACCGGCTGTCCGGCGCTCTGCATCTTTGGCAAAGCGTGGGACGTGCACGTGACCGAGGCCCTCCACGCCTCACTCGACGAGAACCTCCGAATGGTGCGCGACAGCGTGGCCTTCCTCGTGGCCGAGGGCCGCACGGTGTTCTTCGATGCCGAGCACTTCTTCGACGGATACGCGGCGAACCCCGCCTACGCCACCGATGTGTGTAGGACCGCGGCCGAGGCCGGCGCCGCTGCGGTGGTGCTATGCGACACGAACGGCGGCACCCTTCCGCACGCGGTCGCACGTGTCGTGCGCGAGCTCGCCGCGGCGCTTCCGGGTGTGGCGCTCGGCATCCACGCGCACAACGACTCCGCATGTGCGGCCGCGAACTCGCTTGTGGCCGTCGATGCCGGCTGCGTGCACGTGCAGGGCACCGCCAACGGCTACGGGGAGCGCGCCGGCAACGCCGACCTCTTCTCGATCATCCCGGCGCTTGTCCTCAAGATGGGCGACGACTGCATCTCACACGAGCAACTCCGGCTTCTGACCGAGGTCTCGCATTTCGTGGCCGAGACCGCCAACGTCACGCCGAACCCGCACCAGCCGTATGTGGGCGCGAGCGCGTTCGCGCATAAGGGCGGCGTGCATGCGAGCGCGGCATCTCGGCTCTCGGCCGCCTACGAGCACATCGACCCTGCGGCGGTGGGTAACCTCGCGCGCGTGGTGGTGAGCGAGCTCGCCGGCCGGGCTTCGCTCACGATGAAGGCGCTCGAGCTCGGGATCGATCTGGCCGGCGACCAGGAGACCGCGACACGCGTGCTCGATGGCATCAAGCAGCTCGAGCACCAGGGGTACATGTTCGAGGCCGCCGATGCCACCCTCGAAGTCATGCTCAAGAAGGAGCTCGGTACGTACGAGCCCGCCTTCAGGCTCGAGAGCTTCCGCTGCATCATGGAGAAGCGCGAGGACGGTCGTGTGATGACCGAGGCCACGATCAAGGTCCACGTCGGAGGCGAGCGGTTCATCGCCACCGCCGAGGGCAACGGTCCCGTGAACGCGCTCGACGGCGCGCTGCGCCTCGCCATCGGCCAGTTCTACCCGGCGCTTGAGGCGATCGAACTCACCGACTTCAAAGTCCGCGTGCTCGACGAGAAGAAGGGCACGGGCGCGGTAACGCGCGTACTCATCGAGTCGGGCGACGGCGAGAAGAGCTGGGGCACGGTGGGCGTCTCCGAGAACATCATCGAGGCCTCGTGGGAGGCGCTCGTTGATTCGGTCGAATTCGGTCTGGCCCACCCCAGGGCGCACGGCGCGTAGCGTCCGCTTGACCGCTCGGTGACGGCGTGCGCCGCACCGCAGGGAGCTACGTGGCATGAGGCGTATACTACCGAGCGGTTTGCGCATATCCTTGCGCTCCCGTGTCCACCGATGTATGGCCTGAGGAGTCATCCGTGCTTCGCTCCAACCGCAATCTCGCGTTCGTCGTGGCGGCGCGTTTCATATCCCGGCTCGGCGGCACGGCCGTCTGGTTCATCGGCACCATGGGTGTGGCGGCATACGTGTTCGACGCTTCCCCGAAGCAGCTCGCGATCATGTCGCTCGTCAACGGGCTGTTCGCCATCGTGGGCTCGTTCGCTGCGGGCGTGCTGATCGACCGTTTCGGTCCACGCAAGGTCATGATCTGGGCCGAGATCGGCTCCATCCCGCCCGTCCTGTGGATGATGGTGGCGCCCAGTCTGCCGTTGTTCGTGGTCGGCTCGGCGATCTTCTCGCTCTTCGGCATCCCCACCTGGACCGCCGGTGCATCGTTCGCTCCGTACATCACCGAGGGGCGCGACGAACTGGAGCGTGCCAACGCCTACATCGAAGGCGGCAGCTCGGTCGGTTTCGTCCTCGGCCCCACCGTCGGCGCCCTCGTCGAGACATGGTTCGGCATCACGTCCGTGTTCTGGGTGATGGCGGTGGCGGCGGTCATCGCGGCCGTCGCAGCGTGGTTCACGCGGATCGACGAATCGCCCCGTGAGCACGTCTCCGGCAACGCGTGGCGCGAGTTCGCCGACGGTGTCCGACTGGTGTACACGACCAGGTCGCTCAGGTACTTCATCCTGCTCGGCACGGCCGTGTGGTTCGGCTTCGGTGCGTTCCAGGCGCTTGAGTCACTGTTCTACCGTGATGTCGTCGGTGTGGGCGTCGAGTGGCTTGGCTACATGAACACGGTGTTCGGGCTGGGGTTGGTGTTCGGGGCGGCGCTGCTGCCGCGTCTGCCGTCCAAGGTGGTGTCCGCCACCGGTGTCGCGGCGTTGTCGATCCTCTCTGGTCTCGGCTCGATACTCTACGTGGGCTCCTCCGAGCTGGTGTGGATCGCTCCGGGCGCGTTCGCCTGGGGGCTGTTCATCGGCGCCACCGAGCCACTGCTGCGCACGCTCGTGCATCTCGATTCGCCGCACGAGTACGTGGGACGCGTGGTGGGGACGTTGCAGTGGCACCGTACGGCTGGCGAGCTGCTGCCGCTCGCCTTCGTGCCGATGCTCGCGGTGACCCTTGGCATCCAGCAGACGCTGATCGCCGGCGGTGTGCTTGTGGCGCTGGCCGCGCTTGGCAGTATGAGGACGGCTCGCTCGATCGACCGGCATCGGGCGCTGGCCACTGTCATCGAAGCGGTGCCTGAGTCTGCCTGAAATCGTTTTCTTCCGGGCAGGAATGCATACGTGCTGTGTTGAACTCCGCACTAGAAGCATCAAGTCGTAGAGGGGGGACCTATGCGCGTCGTCCGGATATTCCACGAGGAGGATGTCCGTTACGGACTCGCCGATGAGAGCATGGTCACTCTCATCTCCGACGAGCCGTTCGCCGCATGGGAGACCGAGGGCATCGTCCCGCTTCCGCACGCGCAGTTGCTCGCGCCGACCGTACCCACCAAGATCGTCTGTGCCGGGCTCAACTACCGTGCGCACGCGCTGGAGATGGGGCACGACCTCCCCGGGGAGCCGGTCATCTTCCTGAAGCCGCCCACCGCGGTCATAGGCCACGGCGCGGAGATACGCATCCCCGACGGCCTCGATGTGGTGGACTACGAGGCCGAGCTCGCGCTCGTGATCGGTCGCCGCGCCCACAACGTGACGCCCGAGCAGGCCAGGTCGCACGTTCTCGGCTGCACCTGTGCCAACGATGTGACGAGCCGGGTCCACCAGCAGCGCGACGGGCAGTGGGCACGCGCGAAGGGCTTCGACACCTTCTGCCCGCTCGGCCCCTGGGTCGAGACCGATATCGATCCCTGCGACACAACGCTCGAGTCGTACGTGAACGGCGAGCTCCGGCAATCCACGTCCACCTCCGACATGATCTTCGACCCGTACGAGCTGGTGAGTTTCGTGAGCGGCGTGATGACGCTACTTCCGGGCGACGTGGTGCTCACGGGTACGCCGGCGGGCATCGGTCCGCTCCACCGCGGGGACGTGGTCGAGATCCGCATCGGCGGGATCGGGAGCCTCATCAACCGCGTGGCTTAGGGCGGCGCGACCGCCTATCGGAAACCATTGCCGCCCACTCCCTCGGACCCCATCATGTCGCGTCCCGGTGCTAGTATGGGTACACCATCTAGCGCACCGGCCCCGGAGGGAGGAGTCTCGCTATGTCGTCAGAACGCCTGCGCACGGCCGAGGTCGAGGCGCTGCTGACAGCCTTCGGCGCGCTGACCGATGATGACGAGCGGTACGCCTTCCTCGTTGACGTCGCCACCATCCGCGAGATCCAGGATATGGCCCAGCGCCTCGCCGTCGCGCGCCTGCTCGACGCGGGCGAGCACTACGCGCGGATCCAGGAGCTCACGGGCGCCTCCTCCACCACGATCAGCCGCGTCAGCCGGAGCCTCAACTACGGCGAGGGCGGCTACCGCTCCGTGATCGACCGGCTCGGCCCGGCTGCGGAAGGCGGCGACGCGTAACCGATGTCCGGCTTCGTCCATCTGCACACGCATTCCGAGTATTCGCTGCTCGACGGACACGCTCGCATCTCGCGGCTCGTGAAGCGTGCTGCCGAGGTGGGGCAGGATGCCATCGCGCTCACCGACCACGGCGCCATGTACGGCGCGGTGGAGTTCTACCGGTCGGCCACCGCGGCCGGCATCAAGCCGATCATCGGCTGCGAGACCTATTTCACCCCGGAGTCCCGCACCAAGCGCGAGGGCAAACCGCAGCTGTACCATCTGCTGCTGCTCGCCAAGAACGAGGTGGGATACCGCAATCTCATGGCGATCGTCAGCGAGGCGTCCACGCACGGCTTCTACTACAAGCCGCGCGTCGACCTCGAGCTGCTGAGCGAACATTCAGAGGGGCTCATCTGCACCTCGGCATGCATGAGCGGGATCGTGAGCAAGTCGATCGAGCATGGGGACCTTGCCGCTGCCCGGCGATGGGCCGAGACGTATGCGGGGCTCTTCGGTGATGACTTCTACCTCGAGATCCAGGAGCAGGGGATCGTCGCCGACAACGGCGTCAGCCAGAAGCAGCTCAACGCGGAGATCGCGCAGATGGCCGCCGAGATGGGCGTCGGTCTTGTGGGCACCAACGACATCCACTACGTGATGCACGAGGACCACACAGCGCAGGACCTGCTGCTGTGCGTGGGCACCGGCTCCACGATCGACGACCGGTCGCGGATGCGGTTCTCCTCGGACCAGTTCTATCTGAAGAGCTACGATGAGATGGCCTCGGCGCTCGCCGGTTATCCGGAGGCGCTCGCCAACACCGTGGACGTGGCCGCCAAGTGCGACATCGAGCTCGAGTTCGGCAAGATCATCCTGCCCGTCTTCGAAACGCCTGTGGGCAGAAGCGAGAGCGACCACCTGCGGGATGAATGCATCGAGGGCCTGAAGAAGCGCTACGGTGATCCCATCCCACCCGAGCCGCTCGAGCGTCTGGACACCGAGCTCGAGGTCATCACGGGCAAAGGCCTGTCGGCGTACTTCCTCATCGTGGCCGACTTCGTGAGGTGGGCGAAGGCCAACGACATCGGCGTCGGCCCCGGCCGTGGTTCGGCCGCAGGCTCCATCATCAGCTACGCGCTCGGCATCACCAACCTTGACCCGCTCGAGCACGGACTCCTCTTCGAGCGGTTCCTGAACCCTGAGCGTACCGAGATGCCCGATATCGACATCGACTTCGACGACGAGCGGCGTCTCGAGGTCGTGGAGTACGTGCGCCAGAAGTACGGCGAGGACAAGGTCGCGCAGGTCATCACCTACTCGACGATGAAGGCCCGCGCGGCCATCCGCGACGCCGGCCGCGTGCTCGGCTACCCGTACTCCATCCCCGACAAGGTGGCCAAGCTCGTCCCCGAGCGTATCGACCGCAAGAGCGACGCCGACAAGAAGCTCTCCGACCTCGAGATCGGGCTGCGCGACACGCCCGAACTCCGTGACGCCTACAACGCCGATGCGGACACCAAGCGCATCATCGACTCGGCGCTGTCACTCGAGAATGTCGTGCGAGGCGAGGGCATCCATGCGGCGGCGGTCGTCATCTGCCGCGACCCGCTGTACTACTACACCCCTGTGAAGCTCGACACCAAGGGCGGCTCGGTCATCACGCAGTACGAGGGGACGGTCATCGCAGACCTCGGCCTGCTCAAGATGGACTTCCTCGGCCTGCGGACGCTCACCGTGCTCGCAAAGGCGATCTCCGCCATCGAGGAGCACCACGGCGTGACGATCGACCTCGATGCCATCCCGATGGACGACCCGAAGACCTGGCAGCTTCTGCAGCGGGCCGATACCGACGGCGTGTTCCAGGTTGAGTCGCCGGGCATGAAGCGCGTTCTGCGCGACCTCAAGCCCACGCGCTTCGCCGACCTGGTGGCCGTGGTGGCACTCTACCGTCCCGGCCCGATGGACTCGATCCCCGACTTCATAGCGCGCAAGCACGGGCGTGCGGCGATCACCTACTACGACGACCGCATCAAGCACATCCTGGAGGAGACGTACGGCGCCATCGTCTACCAGGAGCAGGCGATGCGCATCACCATGGAGATGGGCGGCTTCTCGGCGGCGAAGGCGGACAAGCTCCGTAAGGGCATGGGCAAGAAGAAGATGGAGAT
This sequence comes from Coriobacteriia bacterium, assembly GCA_016938395.1. Next base: position 13,127 of record JAFGUS010000176.1, read on the forward strand.
CGTCGACGCCCTTGAGCCGGAGTTCATGTCCGGCGCCGCTGAGCGCGGCTACGACCTCAAGGTCGCACAGCGTGTCTGGGCCGACATGCGCAAGTTCGGTGAATACGCGTTCAACAAGAGCCACGCTGCGGCGTACGGTCTTGTCTCGTACCAGACCGCATACCTCAAGGCGCATTACCCGCTCGAATACATGGCCGCCGTGCTCACGAGCTACACGGGCAAGAGCGAGACGATCGTCCGCTACATCGCCGCATGCAACCAGGCGGGCATCAAGGTCCTCCCGCCGGATGTGAACTCCTCGGGCAGGGACTTCACCGCGGTGGAGGGTGCGGTGCGCTTCGGGTTGGCGGGCATCCGCAACGTGGGCGAGGCCGTGGTGGAGACCATCGTGGCCGAACGCCGAGCCGCAGGCCCGTTCACATCGCTCAACGACTTCTGCGACCGCGTCGACATGCGCCAGGCCAACAAGAAGACGCTCGAGGCCCTTATCAAGGCCGGCGCGTTCGACTCCACCGGCTACACGCGCAAGCATCTGCTCTCGATGATGGACTCGTGCGTGGACGGTGCGATCAAGCGGCAGCGCGACGCCGACTGCGGGCAGATCTCGATGTTCGACATGTTCTGTGCCGAGGAGCACGGCATGGACGACGCCGTCGAGCCTCCCAACGACGATGAGTGGGATAAGGGCATGAAGCTCGCGTTCGAGAAAGAGATGCTCGGCATCTACGTCTCGGACCATCCGCTCTCGGACATCCGGGAGACCATCGAGCGGGCGCGGACGCTCTCGCTCGGCGCTACCGAGGAGCTCCGCGACGGGCAGAGCGGCTGGTTCGCGGGCATCGTCTCGACCTTCGAGCGTATCGCGACGAAGGCCGGCAAGCTCATGGCCACGTTCACCCTCGAGGACCTGGAAGGCTCGATGGACGGCGTGCTCTTCCCGCAGACATACGAGAAGTTCCGGGACATCATCGCGGTTGACACGGTCGTGCGCGTGCGCGCCAAGGTCGAGCGCTCGGACCGCGGCCTCAAGCTCATCGTGCACGAGGTGGAACCGCTCGCGGCGAGCGGTGAGTTCGAGCGCCCGCCCGGAACGCTCATGGTGCGTGCGCCTATCGAGGTACTCGGCAACGGCAACGGCACGCGTTTCAAAGACATCCTCTCCCGCTATCGCGGGCGCGACAGCGTGGTCGTGCAGCTGCAGACGGATGATGGCGTGAAGCAGCTCAAGATGGGGGATGAACACCGGGTCAACGCGTCGGCGAGCGGCTTGCACGCCGAGCTCAAGGAGCTGCTCGGAGCGGGTGCGGTCTGGGAGGCGTAGACCGGGTGGTCCGGCCCGCCGGGGTCGGCCGGTTGACGGCGCCGCGGCACCATGCAATACTCCACTACTGCATCACTCTACTGTAATAAAGTACCTTACGCGGCCAGCTGCCCTGGCCGTTGGCTTGGAGGTGAGATCGCCGTGCAACCGCTTCAGCCCCTGGTCCCGGTGACGCCGCGTGGATTCCGCGACGTGCTCTTCGAGGAGGCTCGCGAGCGGGAGACCGTCGTCGGTGCGCTCTCAGCGGTGTTCTCCGCATGGGGGTACGATCCGGTGGAGACTCCGGTGGTGGAGGAGTCCTCCACGCTACAGACGGGGATCCCGGGTGAGATCGAGCGCTCGGCATTCCGGCTGTTCGACCTGGACGGTTCGCTCCTGGCACTCCGGCCCGAGCTCACGGTCCCCATCGCACGTCTCACCGCGTCGCGCCTGGCAGGCACGCCAGGGCCGCACCGCGTGCGCTACGCGACCGAGGTCTTCCGCGAGCACGCGTCGCTCAGAGGTCAGGCGAGGCAGTTCACCCAGGTGGGCGTGGAGTTCATCGGTGCGCGTGGTCCCGCCGCTGACACCGAGGTCGTGCTCCTGTTGATCGCCGCCCTGGAGGCGGCGGGGTTGCGCTCGTACGTCATCGGCCTTGGCACTGCTGAGGTGTTGCGGGCGCTCCTGGAGAAGGCGGGCGGGCCCGAGGAGTGGCGGGAGGCCATGATCGCGGCCGCGCAGAGCCGCAACCTTGTCGAGATCGAGCGGCTGGCCGCCCGCGAGGATCTGGATCCTGAGCTCACCCGCGCCTTCATCGAGCTGCCGCGCATCAAGGGCGGCCGTGAGGCGTTCGAGGGTTGCCAGGCGCTCGCCACCGCGTGCGCGTGCGATGAGGTGGCGTGTTCGCTGCGCGAGACCTGGCGCGTGCTCGACGAGCTCGGCTACGGCGATCGCATCCAGGTGGACTTCGGCATCATGCGCTCTCTGGACTACTACACCGGCCTGCAGGTCGAAGCGTACGCTCCCGGCCTCGGCCTGCCGCTTGCGGGTGGCGGCCGTTACGACCGGCTCCTTTCGGCGTTCGGTCACCCGGCGCCCGCTGCCGGCTTCGCGATCGGCCTGGAGCGTCTGATGATCGCGCTCGCGGAGCAGTCGGCGAGCCCCCGGCTCGAGCCACTCGACGCGGTCCTCGGTGGGCGCACGCCGGCCGAGGTGTTCCGAGCTGCGATCGCGCTTCGCGACGCGGGTTGGCGCGTGCGGCTCGCCACAGGGCGGGTCGGTACTGCGCTCGTGCGTGAGGCGGACGACTTCGGTGCGCTCGAGGCCCTCGTGGTCGAGGGTGAAGCGATCGTGCGGGTCGACCGCACCGGTGAGCCGGCCAGGTCGCTCGGGGACCCGCTGCCCGAACCGCCCCGGCGGACGTGGGCCGCGAAAGGAGGCGATGTCCGATGATGGCGCGCCGAGGCACCGACGAGCGCCTTCTGCGGATGGCCCTCCCCAAAGGCTCCCTCTATGGCGAGTCGGTCGCGCTGCTCGAGCGCGCGGGGTACGACACCACCGGGCTCGCCGATCCGGGACGCCAGCTGACACTGCGCGCGGGGGACATCGAGTTCATCATCGGCAAGCCGACCGACATCCCCGTGTACGTCGCGTACGGCGCGGTGGACGTGGCGATCGCGGGCAAGGACACGCTGGTGGAGGCCGACCTCGACGTGGTCGAGATGGCCGACCTTCGCTTCGGCGCATGCCGCTTCGTGGTGGCCGAGCCTGAGGACGCACCGCGCAGCATCGCCGAGATCTACCGGCACCTTGGCGTGATCCGCGTGGCCACCAAGTACCCCCGCGTGACGGAGCGTCATTTCGCCCGTCGCGGACTGCAGGTGGAGTTGGTGAAGCTTTCGGGCAATATCGAACTGGCGCCTCTTATCGGTCTTGCCGATCAGGTGGTGGATATCACCGCCACAGGGCGCACGCTCATGGAGAACAAGCTCCGGATCGTGGATGAGGTGCTCACCTCGACAGCACGGTTCGTGGCCAACCCCGTGAGCCTGAAGATGGAGAGCGATCGCGTGACCGGTCTCGCCTCGGCGCTTGCCGCGGCAGCCGTCGCCGAATAGGAGAGGATGATCCACATGATGATGCGACGCATCGATCTCGAGCGCGGCCGATGGCTGGATGCTGCCGACGTGCCCCGCACCGGTGGCATCGACGTGGAGGTGCTCGGCGTCGCGCAGCGCATCATCGACGACGTGCGTCGTCGCGGCGACGAGGCGCTCATCGAGTACACGTCGCAGTTCGACAAGGCCGATCTCGACGACCTCCGCGTGAGCGAGGCCGAGGTCGAGGAGGCCGTGAGTTCGGTCGAGCCCGAGTTCCTCGAGGCGATTGCGGCTGCCGCACTCTCCATAGAGGAGTTTCATCAGCGGCAGATCCAGCAGAGCTGGTTCACCACGATCGAGGGCGGCATCCTCATCGGGCAGCAGGTCAACCCGATCGCCCGCGTCGGGATCTACGTGCCCGGAGGGCGCGCGTGCTACCCGTCCTCGGTGCTTATGAACGCCATACCGGCCATCGTCGCAGGGGTCGAGGAGATTGCGATGGTCGTGCCGCCTGATGCGGACGGTCGCGTGAACCGGTACACGCTTGCTGCGGCAGCCGAAGCGGGCGTGACCGAGATCTACAAGGTGGGCGGCGCCCAGGCGATCGCGGCGCTTGCGTACGGCACTGATACCATCCCGCGCGTCGACAAGATCACCGGCCCGGGCAACGCGTACGTCACCGCCGCCAAGAAGCTCGTCATGGGCGATGTGGGCATCGACATGCTGGCCGGTCCGTCCGAGGTGCTCATACTCGCCGATGAGACTGCAGAGCCGATGTTCGTCGCGATCGATCTCATGGCGCAGGCCGAGCACGATCCACGCGCGGCGACCTATCTCGTCACGACCGACGAGGATCTGCCCGCACGCGTCGAGCTCGCGCTGCGAGAGCTGCTGGCCGGCTCCTCACGTGCCGAGGTGATCGAGCGCTCGCTCACCGACAACGGCGTGGTGATCGTGTGTCCCGACATCGACGTGGCGCTGGACGCCGCCAATCTCATCGCGCCCGAGCACCTCGAGGTGCAGATGGCGGATCCGTTCGAGCTCCTCGGCTCGATAAAGAACGCTGGTGCGATCTTCCTCGGTCCGTGGACGCCCGAGTCCGTCGGTGACTACGTCGCCGGACCGAACCACGTCCTACCCACGGGCGGTACCGCTCGTTTCTCCTCGCCGCTTTCCGTGGACGATTTCGTGAAGAAGTCCTCCGTGCTCAGTTACTCGCTGCAGGGGCTTGAGGCCGATGGCGCCACCGTCATGACGATCGCCGAGGCCGAGGGTCTCGAGGCGCACGCGGCGGCGGTCGGGATCCGCCTCGCGGCGGTCTACGGGTTGGAGGACGATTAGGCATGGAGCAGCTTCGCGCGCCACGCCCAGAACTCGGCGACATCGCCGCATACGACGCCAAGGATGTCCGTGCCGAGATCAACCTTTCGGCGAACGAGAATCCGCACAACCTCCCCGGGGAGATGCTCGAGAAGCTTGCCGAGCGCGTGCGGTTCGATATCCCGTTCAACCGGTACCCCGACCCGATGGCCACGCGCCTGCGGGAGATGATCGCCGAGGCGAACGGTCTCGACCCCGCCAACGTGCTCTTGGGCAATGGGGGCGACGAGATCATCCTCGACATCATCCTGGCCTGGGGCGGTCCGGGCCGCAAGCTCGTGGACCTGCCGCCGACGTTCGCGATGTACGGCATCGACGCGCGCATGACCGGCACGCGGGTGGTGGAGGTGCCGCGCACGCCCGAGTTCGAGGTCGATGGGCCCGCGCTCATGCAGGCGGTCGCCGAGCAGGACCCCGACATCATCGTGATCTCCAACCCCAACAACCCCACCGGCACCATGACACCCGAGACGCTCCTGATCGACCTGCTCGGCGCCACGGATGCGCTCGTGCTCGTGGATGAGGCGTACTTCGAGTACAGCCGTCAGACGATGCGTCCGCACATGGCACGCCACCAGAACCTGGCGATCCTGCGGACGTTCTCCAAGGCGTTCTCGCTTGCGGGGTTGCGCGCCGGTTACCTGCTCGCCGACCCCGAGGTGGTGCGTCAGCTCACCAAGGTCCGGCAGCCGTACTCGGTCAACCGCTTCACACAGGTGGCCGCGGCGCTCACGTTCCGCGAGCGCGTGGTCTTCGAGGCGGGCGTGCGAGAGGCGATGCGAAACCGTGACCGGCTCGTGCACGGACTTGCGGAGATCTCCGAGGTCTCGGTATACCCTTCGGAGGCGAACTTCATCCTCTTCAGGGTCCCGCAGGCAGCTGCCGTATGGCGCGATCTTCTGCACGACCACTCGATCCTCGTGCGCGACTTCTCGCGCACCCCGGGACTCGAGGACTGTCTGCGTGTGACGGTCGGCTCCGAGGAGGAGATCGATCGCTTCCTCTCCGCCATGGACGAGATCATCGCGCGCAAGCACGCGTCAGCGCACTTCGGCATGAACGCTACGGCCAACCGCCACCTCGAGAGGACAGGTGAGTGACGTGACCCGGATAGCCACGATCGAACGGGTCACCTCCGAGACGGAGATCACGCTCACGCTCGCGCTCGACGGCGAGGGGTCGACGAGCGTCGCGACCGGCGTGCCGTTCTTTGACCACATGCTCGAGGCGTTCGGACGCCACGGGCTGTTCGATCTCGAGGTTGATGCCGAGGGAGACCTCGCCGTCGACGCACACCACACTGTGGAGGACGTGGGCATCTGTCTCGGTCAGGCCTTCGCGCGTGCGCTCGGTGACAAGGCGGGCATCAGGCGCTTCGGGTCGGTCTTCATGCCGATGGACGAGGCGCTCGTACTCGCGGCCGTGGATATCTCCGGCCGCGGTCAGCTGCACTATGACGTCGAGGTGCCGATCGAACTCATCGGCACGTTCGACACGACGCTCGCCAAGGAGTTCCTGATCGCGTTCGCCTCCAACGCGGGCATCACCGTGCACGTGATGGCCTTCGCGGGCGAGAACGCGCATCACATCATCGAGGCGGCCTTCAAGGCGCTGGCGCGCGCCATGCGTGAAGCGGTGGAGATCGACCCCCGCGTCACCGGCGTGCCGAGCACCAAGGGGTCACTGTGAGGGTGCAGGGCTCCGGAAGGCCACCGCGCGCAGTTCCGCAGGCGGGGAAGGGCGATGTGGGGGCCCTGTGGGGCGCCACATCGTCTGCGGGCCCCCGTCGAGGACTGTCTGAGCACGGGGCCTTCCGGAGCCCTGCACCCGTCGTTGGAGTCCGCGCATGATCGCGATCATCGATTACGGGATGGGCAACCTGCGCAGCGTGCAGAAGGGCTTCGAGCACGCGGGGGTGGCCGACATCGTCGTGACGTCAGATCCCGCGGTCGTGTCAGCCGCCGACGGCCTCGTGCTGCCGGGCGTTGGCGCGTTCCGCGACGCCGCGGCCACGTTGCGCGACAGCGGGCTCCGCGAGGTGCTGCTCGAGCGCGTGGGGGCAGGCGTGCCGTTCCTCGGCATCTGCCTCGGGATGCAGCTGCTCGCCGCCGTCGGTCTCGAGGACGGCGAGTGGGAAGGGCTCGGGGTGATCCCGGGTACGTGCGAGCGGTTGCCGGGCGGCGTGAAGGTGCCGCACATCGGCTGGAACACGGTCGCGTATCCGCGTGAGAGCCGCCTGTTTCACGGTATCCCGGAGGACACTGCGTTCTACTTCGTGCACTCGTACCACCTGCGACCCGCCGACCCGTCGTGGATCATCGGTGCTGCGTCGTACGGTATCGACTTCGCGGCGGCGGTAGGCCGCGGCGACCTGTATGCGGTGCAGTTCCACCCCGAGAAGTCTTCCGCGGCAGGACTGCGACTGCTCGCCAACTTCGGTGAGATCGTGAAGGAGCGTGTGCACGGATGATCGTCTTTCCCGCTATCGACCTGCTCGGCGGACGGGCGGTCCGGCTCGCGCAGGGCGACTACGGCCGCGTGACCGTGTACAACGAGGATCCGGTCGCGCAGGCACGCTCGTTCGCCGAGGCTGGTGCGACGTGGGTGCACGTGGTCGATCTCGACGGTGCGCGGGACGGCGCTCCCGGCAACATCACGGTCGTTGAGCGCATCGCGCGCGAGACCGGCCTTCTCGTCCAGACGGGCGGCGGAATCCGAACGCTGGAGACGATGCGCCGGCTTGCCGATTCGGGTGCGGCGCGTATGGTCCTCGGCACCAAGCTCGTGACCGATGAGGGATTCGTCGCCGAAGCGGTCGCCGCATTTGGCGATGCGGTCGTGGCGGGCGTGGATGCGCGCGACGGCGAAGTGAAGATCGCGGGTTGGCGTGAGGGCTCTGGCGTGCCGTCCGCCGATCTGGTGGCCGAACTCGCGACGCGGGGTATCGGGCACCTCGTCTACACCGACATCAGCCGTGACGGTATGGGTACCGGCATCAGTGCGGACGCGTACCGGCGAGTGGCCGCCGGGGCCGGTTTCCCGGTCGTCGTGAGCGGCGGCATGTCCACGCCCGATGATGTGCGTGCGGTGGTAGAGCTCGGCGATTCGGTTGCTGAAGGTGTCATCATCGGCCGTGCGCTGTACGAGGGTACGATCGATCTGGCAGATGCGCTCGCGATCGCGGCGGGGGAGCGCTGATGCTCACCAAGCGCGTCATACCGTGCCTCGACGTCCACGAGGGCCGCGTCGTCAAGGGCGTCAACTTCGTCGACCTGCGCGACGCCGGTGACCCTGTGGAACTGGCCGCGATCTACGACCGTGAGGGTGCGGATGAGGTCGTCTTCCTTGATATCACGGCCACGCATGAGGAGCGTCCGTCGATGCTCGAAGTGGCCGCCCGTACCGCGGAGGAGGTCTTCATCCCCTACACGGTGGGCGGCGGCATGCGCTCGGCGGCCGACATCCGCGCGATGCTCGCCGCGGGAGCTGACAAGACCGCCATCAACTCGGCGGCAGTGGCCGACCCCTCGCTCATCACCACCACGGCTGGCATCTACGGCTCGCAGTGCATCGTTGTGGCAATCGACGCCCGACGGGTGCCGGGTTCGTCGCCGGCACGCTGGGAGGTCTTCGTGGCTGGCGGACGGACCAACACCGGTCTTGACGCGGTGGCGTGGGCGGCCGAGGCGGAGCGCCGCGGTGCGGGGGAGGTCCTGCTCACCAGCATGGACCGTGACGGCACCAAGGACGGCTTCGACATCGAGCTCACGCGTGCGGTCACACGTGCGGTGAACACCCCGGTGATAGCCAGCGGCGGTGCGGGCGAGCTCGACCACTTCGCCGAGGTCGTGATCGAAGCGGACGCCGACGCGGTGCTCGCCGCGAGCGTCTTCCACTTCGGCGAGTTCAGCGTTCGCCAGGTGAAGGACGCGATGGCCGCTCACGGGATCCCGGTGCGGCTGTGAGCGTCGGTGGCACCGTAGGGGAGGGCGCATGAGACGCGAGGATCACCGGATGCCCGAAGGGGAGTGCGACGCGCTCCTGCGACGTGCCGAGGTGCTCCGCCTCGGCCTGATCGAGGGTGGCGAGCCGTACGTGGTGCCAGTCAACTTCGGCTACGACGGCGGGCGCATCTACGTGCACGGTCCGCGCGAGGGCCGGAGGATCGCAGCTGTCACGGGCGGTGCGCGGGTGTGTTTCGAGGTCGATGAGGGCGAGATCGTCCCCGCCGATCGGCCCTGCGGGTACACGTCGCGCTTCAGGAGCGTGATCGGCTACGGGACCGCGCGGCTGCTGAGCGATGACGCGGAGAAGCGTCACGGTCTCGATGTCATCATGCGCCACTACGGAGGCTCCGGTGCGGGTATACCACCAGAGAAGTGCGCGATCACGAGCGTGCTCGAGATCGCGGTGGACTCGATCGACGGCAAGTGGCATGGCGTGGTTCGAGGTGAGTGAGATGCATGACTGGCACAGGATCGTCCTGGGGCTCGTGCTCGGGCTTCTGTTCCCGGCCGCGGTCGTCGGGATCGCGGCGCTCGCACCGTACGCCAACGACCAGTTCATCACGCCGATCGATGGTCGCATCCTGAGTGTGGCGTGGTGGCTCATGGTACCGCTCGGCGCCGCGGCGGCGGTGATGGTGGCACGGCGTTTGTGGCCCGGCGTCGTGGTGGGCCTGGGCTCGATAGCGGGCTTTGCGGTCTCGCTTGTGTTGCTGCTGCCGGTCGCGGAGCAGCCGGATGCGCTCGCATCGACCGTGGCATGGGTGAGTGCGGCGGTCTCTGTCGCGCTGCCCTGGGCGATCGGGATGGTGTTCGGCTGGACCGCGCTCCATCGGCGGCCGGTACGCACCGATGGGGTGCCGCACGACCCCACCAGGTCGGGCCGCATAGCTCGGTGACCGGACCTCGACCTGCGCGGGGCATCCCGCACCGCTACACTACGTCTGACATCCGACCCGGAGGTAGCAGTGGATATCGAGCGTGACTCCCTCGGCATCGAGGATATGCGATACGACGAGAACGGCCTCATCCCCGCTGTCGTGCAGCAGGAGGGTGCCGGCGACGTACTGATGGTCGCGTACATGAACGCCGAGGCGCTCAAGCGGACGATGGAGACGGGGCTCACGTGGTTCTTCAGCCGCTCCCGCCAGCGGCTGTGGCAGAAGGGCGAGAGCTCCGGCAACGTCCAGCGCGTGCGCGGCATCCGGTACGACTGCGATGCCGACTGCCTGCTCGTGATCGTCGACCAGACCGGCGAGGGAGCGTGCCACACGGGCGAGCGAAGCTGCTTCTACCGCACCCTGGGTGAGGGCGATACCGTGGTGTCGGCTGCACCCGTTTCAGCCCGGGCGTCCTCATCGGCCATCGGCGCGTCGATTGACGGCCTCTTCGACGTGCTCCAGCAGCGCAAACGCGACCTCCCCGAGGGGAGCTACACGACGCGTCTGCTGACCGGCAAGCAGGACTCCCTCCTCAAGAAGATCGCCGAGGAGGCGGGCGAGGTGATCATGGCCGCCAAGGACGGCGACCTCGACCACCTGCGCTACGAGATCGGCGACCTCGTGTACCACCTGCTCGTGGTGATGGTGCGCGAAGGTTTGACGCCTGCGGATCTCGCTGCCGAGCTCGACGGCCGCAAGAAGTAGGCGGCGGTGGCGCAGCGTCCGTCGCCAACACTCGCGAACGCCGTCGCGCCCGGGGTCCGTTCCGGGCGCATCGAGCCGCTGCAGGCGCGCATCACCAGGAACCGCTGGCGGTTCGTCGGTTTCATGACCGCGTTCACCTCGCTGACGGCTCTGGTGCTCTTCGTCGTCTTGGGCTCGTCCGTGCTGCTGGGCGCGTTGTTCGCATCCCGCGTGCTCTCGGGTGCGACGGTGACGGTGCGCACGCCGCTTGCCGTGGCCGGGGCCGCTGCTTTGCTCATCGCATGGGGGTGGGCGCTTGCGCGTCTGTCCCGCTCGGAAGCCTGGCTCGTGAAGCGGGTCGGCGCGCAGGTGGTGGCCGGGGGCCGGTTGGCCCCTACGAGGAGCGTGCTGCGCGACATGACCCTGGCCGCTGGACTGCCCAAGACACCGCCGTTGTTCCTGATCGATACGCCGCGGGTGAACGCGTTCGTGGTGGGCCGGTCACCGGACCGGGCGAGGATCGGTGTGACGACAGGCTTCGTGGAGCGGATCACGATCGATGAGCAGCGCGCGGTCTTCGCCAACCTGATCGCGAGGGTGCTCGCTCTCGATACGCTCTGGGCCACCGCGGTCTCAGCGCTGATGGGCCCGATCTGGGCGATGCGCGAGTACGACCTCCGCTACGAGCCTTCAGACCCCCTCACCGACGATCGTCTGGGTGGACGACGGCGAAGTGTCACCGATGACGGCCGCGCGGGCGTGTTCCTGCTCTACGGCCTTGCGGTGATCGTCACCGAGGTCCTGTCGTGGTACCACCAGGAGGCGGCCTGGACGGCTGCCGAGAAGGCTGATGCCGAGGGGATGATGCTGCTCAAGGACCCGCGTTCGATGCTGCGGGCCATCGAGCATGTTCTCGAGCGGAACAATCATGTCCCGACCGCCGGAGACGCCTACTCCCAGCTCTTCTTCTGCTGGGCCGGCTATGGTTTCGCTCCCGAGGACGACCCTGAGATGCGACGCGTCGCACGCCTGCGCGAGGCGCTCGGCGCCGAGGGGGCGGCGTACGTGCCGAGGCCGAATGTGACCGGCTGGCCGTCTGCACCACGCGCTCCCCGGATGGAGCTGATCGGGCAGGCCGGAGACACCACCCGCGATGACGTCATGGGCGCGATATAGAATGCACTCGGGTACTATGAACGAACGTGCCGGTGACCATAAGCCGAAGGAGGTCCACGTGCGAGCGCGTGGCAGCGTGCTTGGTGCGGTGTGCCTGATCGTGATGGCATGCTGTGCATCGCCGGGTTGCGTGCCGCCGGAGTCGTCCGCGGTCGCGCCGGTGGTCAGGCCACGACTGGAATCCGTCCTGCCCACCGTGACCATCGAGATCCCCGAGCCTGACGGTCCCAATCCGGACGTTGACGGTATCAAGATCGCTTCGTTCCTGGGCGGAGAGACCCGCCGGTTCTACGGCATCGGGCCGGTCCCGGAGACGCTCGAAGTCATCTGGCGCACGAGCATCGGCTCGGGGACGACCGGTGGGACGGCGAGCTCGAGCGGGATGGTGCAGTGGGCAGGTACCGGCTGGACGGGCCAGCCAGCGCTCGTGCGCGAGGGAGGGAAGCTCTACCTGCTCGTCGGCGGATTCGACCACAACCTGGTGAAGATCGATGCCGAGACCGGCGAGGAGCTGTGGTCGTACACGTTCGACGATGTCATCAAGGGAAGCCCGACAGTCTTCAGGATGCCCGATACCGGGAAGCTTGCGGTCGTGTGCGGCTCGCGCAGGGGCTTCCCACGCTCGATCGCGGACGCCTCGATCGCACCTGTGCGCTGTGTCGACTTCGAGACCGGGGAGGAGCTCTGGCGCCTCACCGCTCCGCGTACCCGCAGCTACAGCCGCGACGCGGACTCGAGTCCCGTGATGATCGGTGACACCCTCTACGTTGCGATCGAGACGGGGCACGTGTACGCGATCGACCCGGCCAAGACCGAGGAGCGCGATGGCCATCGGTGGCCGGTCATCAAGGCCGAGCAGGTCCTGCTCGGCGATTCGCGCGCGTCGTCCCACGGCGGCAACCTCGTGCTCGAGAGCTCGCCATCGGTCATCGGCGATACGATCTACCTCGCCTCGGGCGCCGGTCACGTGTACGGGCTCGACAAAGACGACCTTTCCGTGGTCTGGGACCACTGGATCGGCTCGGATCTTGACGGCTCCCCGGTCACCACCTCCGATGGGCATATCCTCCAGGCGGTCGAGAAGCAGTACATTCCGGGAAGCGGCGGTGTGCTCAAGCTCGATCCGCGCAAGCCGGGCGAGGACGCGGTCGTCTGGTTCTTCCCGACCGCCAACCGGACGTTCGCCGACTGGCAGGGCGGTGTCATCGGGTCGGTGGCGGTGAACGACTCCTACGGCTCGGATGCCAGGAGGCCCGCGCTTGCGGCGTTCACCGCGATCGACGGCAACCTCTACGTCATCTCGCAGGACGAGACGGAGGGCACTGTGGCGGGCCCGCAGGCGCAGTCCGGTGTGCCGACACCCAAGCTCGTCTTCAAGCAGAACGTCGGCGGTGGCATCTCCACGCCACTGATGGTGGATGATTACATCATCCAGGGCGGTTACGGTGCGACGATGAACGTCTTCAGGATCGACTATGAGGCCGAGGGCGGCGTGCCGCTCAAGGACCGGTCGGGCAACCAGTGGACCGTCGGCGTCGAGAAGATCGCGAGTTTCGCCGCAGGCAGCTTCGAGTCCACGCCCATCGTCTGGCAGGGGCGGATCTACGTGGGTTCGCGGGATGGCTCGTTCTACTGCCTTGGAGACCCGGACTACGCATCACCGGAGGCTCCAGCCACGCCGTGATGTGGCGGTGCGATGTCGCAGAACCGTGTAGACTCATGCATCGTCACGTCCGCGATCACAGGGAGAATCGAGATCCATGAGCAGGGGAAGCAGCATCCGCTCCACACTGGCTGTCGCACTTGTGTTGGCGCTTTCGCTCGCCGGCTGCTCGCCCGTCGAGGAGACCGGGCCGGAAACGGAGGCCGGCTCGTCTGAGCCTGTCGCACTCGTCATCGGCACGCTCGCGACGCAGGACGCGCTGCCGCTCTGGGTTGCCGAGGAGCGCGGACACTTCGAGGGCGCGGGTCTCACCGACGTCGAGATCGTGACCTTCCAGAGCGCACAGGAGTGCCAGGCCGCCTTCACGGCAGGCTCGGTCGACGCGCTCATGACCGACATCATCGTCGCGGCCAAGCTGCACGCCTCGGGTACGCCGGTCCTCATCTCCACCGTGATGCTTGGCGCCGACACCGCCGAGGGTCGCTTCGCCGTCGTCGCGGCTCCCGGATCTGGTATCACCACGATCGAGGACCTTGCGGGCGTACCGGTCGGTACCGCTGCCGGGACGATCACCGAGTACGTACTCGACAAGCTCATGGCCGAGGCGGGTGTGGCTGCAGGAGACGTGGTCAAAGAAGAGGTTCCCAAGATGCCGGTGCGCTTCCAGCTCCTCCTGTCCGGTCAGCTCAAGGCAGCATCGCTGCCCGAGCCGTTCGTGACGCTCGCGGAACTGCAGGGCGCCACGATCGTGGGCGGCGGCGATGACACCGGTGCTCCGGAGAATATCTCGCAGAGCGTACTTGTGATCAGTCGCGAGTACACATCCGATCCCGGGGGCGCCGCATCGCTGGAGGCGCTGCTCGCTGCGTGGGATCTCGCGGTCGACGATCTGAACTCCACTCCCGACGACTTCCGCTCCACGCTCGTGAGCAAGGCGGGTCTGCCCGAGGAGCTCGCCGACACCTACCAGGTGAGCAGTTACCCGAAGGCGCAGCCCCCGGCGCCGGAGCAGGTGCAGGCGGTCCTCGATTGGATGGCCGGGCGCGGGTACCTCACCGCCGAGGTCACCCCCGCCGACCTGCTCGATCGGTAGCCTCGACGCGATGTCGTTCCTCTCACTGCAGGATGTCTCGCTTTGCTACGAGGGCCAGGACCGTGCGGTCCGGGCCCTCGAGGGGCTCTCGCTCGCGGTGGGCCGAGGTGAGCCGATCGCGGTGATCGGGCCGAGCGGGTGCGGTAAGTCCTCGATGCTCCTGCTGGCGGCAGGGCTGCTGGCACCCACGGGCGGGACGGTGCGTGTCGATGACCAGCCGCTCGCGGGCCCCCGGCGCGCGACCTCACTGATCTTGCAGGAGCACGGACTTCTGCCCTGGAAGACCACCGAGGACAACGCCGCACTCGGTCTGCGGATCAGGGGCGCAGATCGGCGCGAGTCCCGCGAGCGCGCACGGGAGGCGCTCGACCGCGTGGGTTTGGCTGAGTTCGCACGGGCGTATCCCGGTGAGTTGTCGGGCGGTATGCGGCAGCGCGTCGGGCTGGCGCGCGCGGTCGCGCTCGACGCCGATCTGCTGCTGATGGACGAGCCGCTCTCGGCGCTCGACGCGCTCCGGCGTGAGGACCTCCAGGACGTGCTGCTCGATCTGTGGCGACGCCGTGGCCACGCGCAGGTGCTCGTGACCCACTCGATCGAGGAGGCCGTCTTCCTCGGCAGGCGGGTCGTCGTGATGACACCGTCGCCGGGCGCGGTGCGGAGCATCGTGCAGAACGCGGATGCGGGTGAGCCAGGCTACCGGCTCGATCCCGTCTTCCACGAGCGCTGCGCGGAGCTCAGGGAGATCCTCGCGAGCGAGGGCGCGTTGCACGCCGAGGAGGGGGTGCGCACGTGAAGACGCCCCTCAGCCGCCCTGCCGGCTACCTGATAGCGGTACTGGCACTCCTGCTCGGCTGGGAGCTTCTCGCGCTCGCCCTCGGGTCGCCCGCGCTCCCGGGGCCGCTCGAGGCGCTTCCGGCGTTCGTGGCGCTTGTCCCCGAGCTGACCGTGCACGCCCTGCTGTCGCTGTGGCGCGTGAGCATCTCGATGGTCATCGGCGCGGTTCTCGCCGTGCCGCTCGGGCTAGCGATCGGCCGTTCCCCACGTGCCGACAGCATCTTTGCGCCGCTCATGTTCCTCACGTACCCAGTGCCCAAGGTCGTGTTCCTGCCGGTGCTGCTCGTGCTCTTCGGCCTGGGTGACGTCTCCAAGATCGTGCTCATCGCGACCATCGTCTTCTTCCAGATCCTGCTCACGGCACGCGACGCGGCGCGAGCAGTGCCCGAGGGCGCGGTGCTCTCCGTCCGGTCGCTCGGGGCGAGCAGGCTGGATATCGCGCGGCATGTGGTGTTCCCGGCGGCGCTCCCCGACATCTTCACGGCACTCCGCATCAGCACCGGTACCGCAGTGGCGGTGCTATTCCTGGCGGAGTCGATCGCGGGGACCGACGGTCTCGGCTGGTTCATC
>JAFGUS010000177.1 GCA_016938395.1 Coriobacteriia bacterium
ATGGTACTGCGGTGTAGTCCGTGGGAGAGTAGGACGTCGCTGAACACATCCGACGGCTTTGCCGTTTCCGGAGACCATCTGCTGGCCAGTTCGGAGTGCGCCGGCATACCGGTGGCCGACGGTCCGCCACGAGTCGGGCGGCACGGCTTCTGCTAGAATCCAGCGGATGGATCTGTGGCGTGGTGGTTCGACCGCGCCCATGGGTCAGGTGGTAATGACAAGCGGTCCGCTTGGACCGAAGCGGAAGGAGAGTCCCGTGAAGGAACGCGTGCAAGCAGCACTCGACAAGATCCGTCCGGCGCTTCAGGCCGACGGTGGAGATGTGGAGCTCGTCGAGGTGACCGACGACGGTGTGGTGAAGGTGGCACTTCAGGGTGCCTGCCGCGGCTGCCCGATGTCGCAGCTCACGCTGGCAAACGGTGTCGAGCGCGTCATCAAGCAAGAGATCCCCGAGGTACAGCGCATCGAGCCCGTCTAGAGCCCGCCGCCTACTGCCTTGTGACATGAATGCCGTCCCCGTTCGGGGGCGGCATTCATACTTCCGGTGGCGCGGATGTGCCGTACACCGCCTGGCGGCGACCGTTCGTCGCCTGACCGTTGCACCCCATATGTTGCGGATATAGACTGATGAAGCGCAACATCTTGTGTCACCGGGGGCCTGAGGAACGCGGTGGCATGTCAGCAGGAACGCCGCGAGGAGGGAACCACCATGCCCGAGCATGACACCGCCGTCTACTCCCGGACGATTGATGAAACGCTGTCGCCCAACAGCCTGAAGGTGCTCCAGAAGCGGTACCTGAAGAAGGACGATAGCGGCAATCCGATCGAGCAGCCGTCGGACATGTTCATCCGGGTGGCGGAGAACATCGCATCGGCCGAGGCCCGTTTCGGTGCGAGTGCGGCTGAAGTGGCCGAGACCGCGCATGACTTCTACGAGCTCATGACGGCGCTGGAGTTCCTCCCCAACTCTCCGACACTCATGAACGCCGGTCGCGAGCTGCAACAGCTCTCGGCGTGCTTCGTCCTTCCGGTGGGCGACTCGATGGAGTCGATCTTCGATGCCGTGCGCGACACCGCGCTCATCCACAAGTCGGGTGGCGGCACGGGGTTCTCCTTCTCGCGCCTGCGTCCGTCGGGCGATCAGGTGCGCTCCACGCAGGGCGTGAGCAGTGGGCCCATCTCGTTCATGCGGGTGTTCAACCAGGCCACCGAGGCCGTGAAACAGGGCGGCACCCGGCGGGGCGCAAACATGGGTGTGCTCCGCATCGACCACCCGGACATCATGGACTTCATCAAGTGCAAGCTCGACGGCGACTTCGCCAACTTCAACATCTCGGTGGCGGTCACCGAGGAGTTCATGGCTGCGGTGGAGAGTGGCTCGGCGTATGCGCTGCGTAACCCGCGCGACGGCGCAGCTCTCGGCGAGCTCGACGCGCGCGAGGTCTACGACCTCATCGTCGAGATGGCGTGGGCGACGGGAGACCCCGGCATCATCTTCATCGACCGCATGAACCGGGACAATCCGACGCCGGCGCTCGGCGAGATCGAGTCGACCAACCCGTGCGGCGAGCAGCCGCTCCTGCCGTATGAGGCGTGCAATCTGGGCTCGGTCAACCTCTCGAAGTTCGTTCGCTACGGGGAGGGCGGCCTCGAGCTCGACTGGGACCGTCTCGCCGATGTGGTACACCGTGGCGTGCGCTTCCTCGACGACGTGATCGAGGTCAACGAGTACCCGATCGAGAAGATCGCCGAGCTCGCGCGCGGCAACCGGAAGATCGGCCTCGGCGTGATGGGCTGGGCCGACATGCTCATCATGATGGGCATCGCGTACGACTCCGATGAGGCTGTCGCTCTCGGTGAGAAGGTCATGGGGTTCATCCAGGCCGAGGCACGGCAGGCCTCGATGAAGCTCGCCGCCGAGCGGGGCGTGTTCCCCAACTTCGCCGGCTCCGTCTACGATACCCCCGAGGGGATGCGGCTGCGCAACGCGACGGTCACCACCATCGCGCCCACCGGGACCCTGTCGATCATCGCCAACTGCTCCTCGGGCATAGAGCCGCTCTTCGCGGTCTCGTACGTGCGCACGGTCATGGACAACGACCGCCTGATCGAGGTCAACCCGCTGTTCGAGGATCTTGCGGTCAAGCAGGGCTTCTACAGCCGCGACCTCATGGGTCTCATCGCCGAGCACGGCTCCGTCCATGGCATCGACGCCGTTCCCGAGGACGTCCAGCGCATCTTCGTGACCGCTCACGACATCGTGCCCGAGTGGCATGTGCGCATGCAGGCGGCGTTCCAGCGCTTCACCGACAACGCCGTCTCCAAGACGGTGAACTTCGGCAACGAGGCGACCGTCGAAGACGTGCGCCACGTCTACGACCTTGCGCACGAGCTCGGCGTCAAGGGTGTCACGATCTACCGCGACGGCAGCAAAGAGAACCAGGTTCTCTCCACCGGCAAGACCGCCAAGTCCGGTGCTGTCGAGCCGGTGCGTCACGGTGAGATCGAGCCGCGTCCGCGGCCGTCGGTGACCATCGGGCGCACCGAGAAGGTCGTCACCGGTTGTGGCAACCTGTATGTGACCATCAACTCCGACGAGCAGGGGCTCTGCGAGGTCTTCACGCAGATGGGCAAGTCGGGTGGTTGCGCCGCGAGCCAGTCCGAGGCGCTCTCGCGTATGATCTCGGTCTCACTGCGCGCCGGCGTGGACCCGCAGGCGATCCTCAAGCACCTTCGCGGCATCCGCTGCCCCAGCCCGGCGTGGGCCGAGGGCGGGAAGGTGCTCTCGTGCGCCGACGCCGTGGGCATCGCCATGGAGCACTTCATCGAGTGGGCGGAGACGGGCACTGCATCCACGGCTGTCTCGAAGAACGCCGACGGTCTCGTCAATCTGGCGGGCGCGTGCCCCGAGTGCGGCGGCTCACTCGAGCACGAGAGTGGCTGCGCGGTGTGTCGAGCGTGCGGCTACAGCAAGTGTGCGTAGGGCGCGGTGACGTGGATGGTACTCTCTGACCGAAGCATTAAAGAGCAACTCGCGCTCGGCCGCATCGTCATCGAGCCGTGCGACCACGCCGACATACAGCCGTCGAGCATCGACCTGCATCTGGGGCCGCGCTTCCAGGTGTTCCGCAATTCGCGGTACCCCTACATCGACCCGCAGATGGAGCAGTCCGGGCTGATGGATCTCGTGGAGGCGACGGTCGGTGAGCCGTTCGTGCTGCACCCGGGCGAGTTCGTCTTGGGTGCCACCATCGAGCGCGTCACGCTGCCCGACGACATCGTGGCACGCCTCGAGGGCAAGTCGTCGCTCGGCAGGCTCGGGCTGCTCATCCACTCCACCGCCGGCTACGTCGATCCGGGCTGGACAGGGACGCTCACACTCGAGCTCTCGAACGTGGCGAACCTGCCGATCGTGCTCACGCCCGGCATGGCCATCGGGCAGATATCGTTCATGCGCATGACCACATCGGTGGATCGCCCGTACGGCACCGAGGGGTTGGGCAGCCGCTACCAGGGACAGGTGGAGCCCACGCCGAGTAGGGTGCACCGGCGGTAGCCGGGCAGTCGGCAGGGAGTCACGCAGCGTTCGTGGCGCCGGGCCCTGGTGTGCTCACACCCTGAACGGTGTCGCGGCGCCTACTTCCGGCGAGCGAACCAGCCGCACGCCTCATCGTCGGCAGAGCGCTTCTTGTCTCGCCGGACGCAACGGCCCTTCTTGAAGTTCACGCAGGCACCGCAGGTTTCGGCCTTCTTGGACGACTTCTTTTTGCCCATGTCGCTGACCCGCCTCCGAGGTGTGCTGCCGTCGTGCGGGTCAGAGTCCCATCGTCACGCGACTGACGATCGGTGTGGGCACAAAGCCGGCGAGGTACTTCCCAACGCGCGACTCCATGAACGGCAGCCAGCGGAACCGGCGCCTGATGTCGGCGGTGACAGGGGCAGTCAGCGTGGTGTACCGCTCGAGCGCGGTCGCGGGGTCACCGGCAGCAGCCAGCCCAGCGTCGCGACCGGTGCGCAGCGCGTAGCTGATGCCCTCACCGGAGGTGGGAGACATGAAGCCGCCTGCCTCACCGGCGAGCAGCACCCGCCCGGCGCCGTGCAGGATGTCCTCGGGTGAGCGCAGGTAGAGAGCGGCCGCAGCCTCACGGTCGACGGCATCTCCGAGTGTCGGCATCCGTTCGCGAAGCAGTGCGATCACCTGATCTTGCTTCTCCCAGGGACGTTTGGTGTGCGGATAGAAGATCGAACCGACGAGCGCAACTCCGTCTTTCGGCACGACGTAGGCGTAGGCGAACTCGTCGCCGATGTCGCGCATGTAGATGCAGTCGAAGACGGGGTCGATGTCGCCGGTGAGCGTCACGAAGTCCTGCAGCGTGACGTAGCTCGCCGAGTCGCGAATGCCGAGCGTGCGGCGCACCTGCGATCGGGCTCCGTCGGCGCCGATGAGCAGGTCCGCCTCGATGGTGCGCGGGCCGTCCGCGGTATCGACGTCGATCCGAACCCCGTGTTCGTCTTGCGTGAATCCCGTGATCGCGGTGCGCCCGACGAGTTCCACCCCGTCAGGGAGCAGGCTCGTCATCCACTCGTCGAATCCCGCGCGGCTCACGTTCAAGAACGCGAGCTCGGTGGTCCGCTGGATGCCACGGTCCCAGTCGTGGTAGCGGAAGTGGACCGTCTCCGGCTCGCAGACGATGTCGCGCGGTATCTCGCCGTACGGCCGCAGCGCATCGATGGACAGTTCGTGGAGCATGCCGCCGCAGCTCTTGCGTCGCGGCAGCGCGCCCGACTCGGCGAGCAGGACGGGTCCGCGCTCGGCTGCGTGTATCGCTGCGAGGATGCCAGCCGGTCCGGCACCGGCGATGACGGTGGTGTAACGGTCGCGGGACGGAAGGCTCATGTGTCCACTTTCAGACGGGAACGGCTTCGCCGGGCGGGGTCATCGGGATACAATAGCAGCCCTGATGCCCGAGTGCGAACCGGAGGTCGAGGCTGTGGCGTGCTGGTCCGAACGCGGGTGCGATGACGAGATGCGAGCCGGATGTCCGCATGCGATCGACCCCGAGGAGCAGTGCCCGCTCGGCTGCATGTTCGCCAAATGCGAGCGGCCCACGCACGAGCCGGCGCGCGACATGATGCTCATACTCGACCCGTTCGTCGACCGGCGGGCCGCCGCCAAGGAGATCTGCACCACGTGCACGTTCTTCCTCACCAACGGCCCGCGCATCGAGTGACGGACGCGCCCACACCAGGCACGGAGGGCCGGTCGCCCTCTCCGGATATGGCGACGGGAGCCGCAGCGGTGGGCGATGTCGGTACCGCGCTGCTGGCCTACGCACGAGAGGTCAGCGCCACCGGCGCCGCGCAGGTGGGGGGAGCGTTCACGACCCTTCCGGAAGCCGACGCGCTCATCAAGCGATCACCTGAAGCCTTCCTGCTCGGCGTGCTGTTCACGCAAGGCATCTCGGCCGAGCGTGCGTGGGCGGGCCCGTACCTGCTCGCCGGGCGTCTCGGCCACCTCGACCTCGGTCGGCTCGCACGCGAGCCGGAAGCGGTTGCGGCGGCGGTCGCCGACCCGCCGGCGCTCCACCGCTTCGTCAAGACCGTCCCGCGCTGGATCACCTCGGCTGCCGAGCGGCTCGAATCGGAGTACGACTGCTCGGCCGCGGCCATCTGGCCCGCAGGCGCGCACGTGCTCGAGGTGACCGAGCGGCTGCGCGCCTTCGACGGTATCGGTGAGAAGAAGGCGGCGATGGCGGTGGAGATCCTGATGCGCCACTTCGGCGTGGCGCTTCAGGGGGCCGACTGCGGGACGGTCGCCTATGACGTCCAGGTGCGCAGGGTGTTCCTGCGCGCCGGTCTCGTCACCGAAGACACACCCGCAGCCATCCGCGCGGCGGCCGCGACGATCTGCCCTGAGGCGCCGGGGACGCTCGATCTGGCCACGTGGCTCATCGGCAGGGAGACCTGTCGGCCCCTGCGGCCACGCTGCGACGCGTGTCGCCTCGGCACGGTCTGTCCCCGGCTGACCGGGCTGGACGTCAGGGGTGTGGGCGAGCGCGCGGCTCAGTCGACTGGACGGAAGAGCAGGCCCGAGAGCAGCTTGGGGTAGAAGTACGTCGACTTCTGGGGCATCGTCTCGCCAGCCAACGCCACGGCACGCAGCTGCTCGACCCGCGTCGGCGCCAGGACGAACGCAACGTCGGCATCGACGACTTCGAGCGCCGCGCGCGCGTCCTTCACGAAGGTGAGCCGCTCGAGCGAGGCGGGCTCGTCCGCGGACACGCCGAACAGCGGCTTCAGGATGAGTTCCTGCAGGATCGCCACGTCGAGCCGCTTCCAGTCATCGGAGTGTTCTCCCGCAATCAGCCGTGTGGGGTCGGCGTCCGGTCGCAGCGTGGCGACACGGGTCGTGCCGTCGGCGGTCCGCACCGTGAACGTGGTGCGCGCGGTCTCGGTTCCCAGGCGCTCGAGATGGCCGGTGGTCGGCTCGGCAAGATTGAAGTGCTCCGCAAGTGCATTCCAGAACGACGCCGCATCAAAGGCTCCGGCGGCGCGCACGAGTCGGTGCGTAGGCAGCACCGTCAAATCGGGTCCGTCCATGTTGACGAGCGCCATCATTACGTAGTCGTAGGCGGGATCCGCCGGCCGACGGTCGACGGTGCGATCGATCTCGCGGCGCTCGTCGCGATAGGCGAGTGCCGTGGTGTAACGATGGTGCCCGTCAGCGATGAAGATGGGACGCTCGCCGATGACCTCGGAGACTGCCGCGATAGTGGCTGCATCACGG
The DNA here is from genome assembly GCA_016938395.1 of Coriobacteriia bacterium. The sequence goes on from JAFGUS010000177.1 coordinate 6,788, forward strand.
ATGGCCCACACGCGGCTCTCCACGCCATCATCGTCAACGGCGTGGAACATCGACGCGGTCGCCATCGCTGCCTCAAAGGCGCGGTCGGTCTCGCCTGCGGGGTCGGAGAACAGACCGAAGACCTGGCTCAGGTTGGCCGCAGTGGCGCGCAGGAGCTCGAAGCGGTCGGCGAGCGCCTTGGGCAGCGTGCGCTCGTGCGGAAGTATCACGCGGTCCTCGAAGGGATGGAGGCGCACCGCGGCAACGAAGGCGCGCCGGCGCACATGGCGCCCCTCGTGCTCCCATGACTGCTCGAGCACGTAGATTGCGGGGGACTCGTCGTCGACGATCACGCCGTGGTCGTGCCATTCGGCCCAGGTCGCACGGCCGGTTGCGTAGCGGTTGTCCGGCGCAGTGCGGTCGAGTGGTCCCTCGGGCAGCTCGAGGGCGACCACGTTGTGCGGATCGCGCTCCAGCAGCGCCGCGCGCTGACCGGGGGAGATGACGTCGTAGGGCGGAGCCACGCGTGCGGTCAGATCCTCGCCGGGCCGGTGACGGTAGAAGCGGGCCGTGAACGGACGTACGAGCGACATGGTTCCTCCCCGGGCGCGATGTCTGCCGAGCGAGTCTACCCCAGGACCGAGCGGAGCGCCAGAAACGAGACGATGCCCGCTGCCGTCGCGCCGAGGAAGCTTCGCGAGCGCCAGTAGACGAGGCCGGTGAAGACGGCGGCCCACAGGTACGGACTCGCGATGTCGACCCTCCATACGCCGTCAGGTCGTGCGACAGCGCTTACCACGAGCGTGGCCATGACCGAAACCGGAACGAATGAGAGCCAGCGCGTGAGCCAGCCGGGCAGCGTGAGCCGGGAGAGTACCGCGATCGGCGGATAGCGGATGACGAAGTTCGCAACCGCCATTCCCGCGATGATCGTCCAGATGCCCGCGTCGCTCATCGGAACATCACCGCCGCCACGGTCGCGGCGGCCATCGGCGCGACGATGACGTACCAGGTCCCCGGCAGCACCACCATGAGTGTCACCGTCAGCAGTCCGGCGATGACGGCGGTCGCCACGTGGCGTCGGTCCTCGGCCTGAGCGACGAGCAGGGCTGAGAACATCGCCGGCATGGCGAAGCTCACGCCCCAGCTGTCGGGATCGCTGATGAGCCCCGCGGCAAGCGCGCCGAGCGCGGTTCCCGCCACCCAGCCGACCCACGCGATCGCACCGACACCCGCCATCGAGTGAGCGTCGGCGTGGCCGTGCCGGTGGTCGTCGATGTTCACGGCGAACGTCTCGTCGGTGAGGGTGAACGCGAGCAACGCCTGCCCCATCGGCCGCACCCGTGAGACGTAGGGCGCCATTGCGGCGCCGAACAGTACGTAGCGCAGGTTGACGACGGTGGTCGCCACGATGACGCCGAACGCGGTGGCACCGGACTTCATGAGCGCGAGCGCGATGAACTGCCCTGCGCCCGCGAGCGCGGTGGCGGAGCACACAACCGCCTGCAGGGCACTCAGACCAAGGTCGCGCGCGACGATACCGAACGCCGTGCCCACGGGCAGATAGCCGAGCAGGATGGGGATGCCGAGCCGTGCGCCGCGCCAGAAGCGGGACCGTGCCGTCGGGCACGCGGCTTGCTGCGATGGGGTGGTCAGCATGCGGCGATACTAGCACAGCGGCCAGCCGCTCCAGGGTACAATCTCTTTGGAGCGCGGAGGAGGTGAGCACGGTGGAGTTCACGCTCATCTGTCCCAATGACGGACGCATCGACCTCGGCCTGGAAGACATCTCGGCGGTCGTCTTCCGGGACACCGAGTCGGTGGAAGTCGTGTTCATCTGCCCGCAGTGCGGCACCTCACTTCGAGCCACGCTTCGTGTGCCCAATCTTCTCGTGGCGGCCATGGAGCTCGCTCGCCACGCCGAGGAGATGGGTGAGATCCCCGGCCTGTCACCGTCCGGGCGTCGGGCACCCGAGAGCGCCTCGGCCGCGATGGTGGCCGACGACCAGGCCGAGATCCGGCGCGGACGCGAAGAGGCCGGCGAGTGCTACTGCGAGTACTTCCGTCGGCAACTCGTGCGGGTCGAGTGTGTGGAGGACCTGCTGGCCGAGACGGACGAACCCTAGCGGCGTCTGCGTCGCGTGCGGGAGGCGATCGCCACCGGTGCAGTCATCAGGAGGCCGGCCACGAAACCCCCGACGTGTGCGAAGTACGCCACGCCGCCCGCATCGGGAGCGGTGGTGGCGAGAGATGCCAGGCCTGTCCCGAGCTGCAGAATGAACCAGAAGCCGATGACGAGATAGGCGGGAACGCGAGCCACTTCGATGAAGACGAAGATCGGGATGATGGTGATCACCGACGCGCCCGGGTAGAGCAGCAGGTACGCGCCCAAGACGCCCGCAACCGCGCCGCTCGCGCCGAGGTTAGGCACGACCGATGCGGGTGTTGCGAGCATCTGCGCGGCCGAGGCGGCGATGCCGCTTGCGAGGTAGAAGACCGTGAAGCCGATCGGCCCGAACCGGTCCTCGATGTTGTTTCCGAAGATCCACAGGTAGAGCATGTTACCGATGAGGTGCACCCAGCCCGCGTGCATGAACATCGCCGTGACGATCGTGGCAAGCTCGGCGGGGGAGAACGGGTCGGCGAGGAAC
>JAFGUS010000178.1 GCA_016938395.1 Coriobacteriia bacterium
AGCGTGGGCATCGTCCACGCGAAGTCGCCGGTGAGCGTCGCCCCGGCCACAAGGGCCGCGAACAGGCCCACCGACGCGAGCGCTGCGGTCACCGGGGTGAGCCGCCGCCCGGTTGGAGCGCTCACGGCGAGCGTGTCCTTCACGGGGCATGCGGCCACGCACTCGCCGCAGTCGATGCACTCGGGATCGGTCACGGTGTCCACCGTCGAGACGGTGACGTTCACGGGGCATGCGCGGTCACAGGCGCCGCAGTCGATGCAGGTCTCGGCGGTGCGTCGAACCTTGAACACACTCACCCTCGAGATGAGGCCGAGGAAGGCGCCCATCGGGCATGCGTACTTGCAGAAGAAGCGGTCGTAGGCGAGTGAGCCGACAAGCCCGACGAGCAGCACCGCGAAGCCGATGCCGAACTCGGTCAGGAGCTCCGGCGATGAGATGTGCTGGTAGGCGGCCCAGGGGTCGTACGGACGGATGACGAGCGTGGCGGTGCTCCAGCTGAGCGCGAGGATCGCTACGAGGAGCACGTACTTCAGGTACCGGGCTGGCCGGTCGATCGCGGCGGGAACGGTGAGGCGGCGTCCGAATAGACGCTTGCCGATACCGCCGAAGAGCTCCTGCAGGAAGCCGAGCGGACAGATGCGTCCGCAGAAGGCCCGCCGGAACACGAAGGCGGTGATCACGGCTGCAACGAGCAGTAGGACGCTCGAGACCGCCACGCGCTTGATGAGGAAACCGCCCGCGAGGAGCGTACCGAGGGTCTCGAGGCCGCCGAAGGGGCAGAGTGCGTCCACGCCGACGGGCTTGGCCACGCCGCCGTACTGGTGCCCCACGCCGAGGGCGGTGATTCCCAGGAGCACGATGCCGAGGATGCTCCAGCGCACCACCCGGGAGGTGCGACGCGGTGCCAGAGGTGCCTTCTCGCAGGCCATTAAGACTCCATTCGCGTAGGGACGAGCGCAGAGGTGTGTGACGGGCGTACGTGGTGTGCGGCTAACCGACCTGGGTGGTGGCTCCGCGAACTCATACGAGGTATACGGGCCTGACGTGAATCAGAGCCAAAGACGGTGTGAAGAAGTGATGAACCAGCCGTGACGGTGCGGTGTCCGCCCACGTCAGAGCGCCGCTGCCACGAGCGCGTAGGTGCCGGCGCGGTCGTCGAGCCCTTCCACGATCACCCGCTCGAGTTCGGTGAGTTCGTTGTAGCGCTCGGCGAGGTCGTTACGGGCCGCCGCCGCCGCGTTGTAGCGGTCGACAAGGCGGTTGTACGGCGCAACGAGCGCGTTGTATGCGGTCGCGTCGCCGGCGGCCTGAAGCGACTCCAGTTCGGACCGCGCATCGGCCACCTCCTGCTGGAGCGCGGTGAGCTCGGCATCGGCGGCGGTGAGTTCGTCTGCGAGCGCGAGTGCCGTCTCGATGATCCGGTCGCGGCCCTCGAGGATGGCGCGCACCTCGTCGGCTGCCGTGAACGGTTGTGTGCCGTCGCCGATGCGGAACACCCTCGGCATGCTCGTGAGGGTCACGCCGCCCGCGAACTCGTCGGGCACCATGCCCACGAACGCGGGCGCGGTCGTCTCCACGAACTCGTAGCCGGTACCCGCGTAGCCCCCGGTCTCGGAGCGGATGCCGAGCGACACGTGCTGCTCGGGTTCGAACAGCAGGATGGCGACGTCGTATCCTTCGCGCGCCAGCAGCGCGGCGAGTAGCAGCGTCTTGTCGTCGCAGTCGCCCTCGCCCTCGACGTACGTCTCCACCGGGAACTTGGGGGAGAGGTCGACCGGGTCGGTGCGATAGGCGACCGACTGCGCGAAAACGGTAAGCAGCTCGGCGTAGCGGTCGGCATCCAGGCCGCGCTCGTCGCGCACCGCGCGCAGGGCGCCGAGCAGGTCGGCAAAGAACGGCTCCTGCGCGGGCTCGTTCACGAAGGCCGGGTAGTAGTCCTCGATCCAGTCGTTCTCGCGCGCGCGGCCGAAGCGGGTGACGCTCTTGGTGGCCGCCGAGGCGCCGGCATACAGGCTGCCGTCCACCGTGAGCGTGAACTCGACCGGCTGGCCCTCGAAGACGAACCGCGTGGTCACCGTGCGGTCGTCGGTGACCGCCTCGTCGAGCGTGATCGACGGGTAGATGACGCGTGCCGGCAGCCCGCCGACACACCCGGTGAGGGTGGCGAGTACGAGAGCGAGCGCGATGACGGGACGGGACATGCGGCCTCCGGGTCCGGCGCTGCCGACCATGAGCAACACCGATGCCGAGGATATCCGAGGGGCGTGCTTCGGGTACGTACGGAATGTCATAGTACGCGACCAAGGAGCCTCACATGACGAAGCGCTTCGGATTCACCCCGGTCGTCCCGCCCTTTGCTGGTGCGGGGCAGGTGGAGGATGTCGTCGCCGGCTACATGGCGGCGCTTGAAGCCATGGGTGGCGAGCGGTGGGACGTGGCGCAGTACGGCTCGGCCGATCCGCTGTGCTTCCTCGTGGCCACCGGAGGGACCGAGCGCGTCGTGCTCGACCTGTACACCGCGCGCCAGGAGTTCGTGCCCGACGAGCCGGTGCTTCTCGTTGCGCATCCGGGCAACAACTCGCTTCCCGCGTCACTTGAAGTGCTCGCGCGGCTCCACCAGGAGGGCGCGCGCGGGCGCATCGTCTTCCTGCGCTCGCCAGGCGATGACACCGGCTTTGCCGAGCTCGCGCAGGCGCTCGATGACGTGGCGGTTCTGGCCGCCTTGCGCTCAACGCGGATCGGTCTTATCGGCGACCCGTCGGACTGGCTCGTGGCGAGCTCGCCCGATGCCGACGTGGTGCGCGACGTCTGGGGTCCCGACGTGGTGCCGATCGCGCTCGGCGAGCTCGAGGTCGCCATCGATGCGGCAGTGGATGCGAACGTCGAGGCAGCGGTGGCCGATCTCGGTGGCGGCGCGTACGAATCGCTCGAGCCCTCGGCGGAGGAGATGGCGGACGTTGCGCGCGTGTACGCGGGGCTTCAGGCGCTCGTGGACCGCTACGACCTCGACGCGCTCACGCTGCGCTGCTTCGATCTCGTGCTCGACCGCAAGACCACCGGGTGCTTCGCGCTCTCGGCACTCACCGACGCGGGCGTCATCTCCGGCTGCGAGGGCGACCTCGTGAGCACGGTGGGTCTGCTCTGGACCTCGCTCGTGACCGGCGAGATTCCCTGGATGGCCAATCCGGCCGAGCTCGACGAGGACGCCAACACGCTCAAGCTCGCGCACTGTACCGTGCCGCGTGGCCTCGTGGAGCGCTACCGGCTGCGCTCTCACTTCGAATCCGGTCTCGGTGTGGGCATCCAGGGCGACATCCCGCTCGGGCCGGTCACGCTCGCGCGCATCGGCGGCGCGATGATGGATGCGCTGTGGCTCGCCGAGGGCGACATCACCGCCAACGGTGACGCCGAGAACCTGTGCCGCACGCAGGTGGATATCACGCTGTCGCGCGGCGAGGCGGGAGACCTCCTGCGCGCGCCGCTCGGCAACCACATCATCCTCATCCGCGGGCATCACGCCGACCG
>JAFGUS010000179.1 GCA_016938395.1 Coriobacteriia bacterium
CGCACCACCATCGGGCGATTAACTCAGCGGGAGAGTGCCTCCCTTACAAGGAGGAAGTCGGGGGTTCAAATCCCTCATCGCCCACCACGCAACACTGAGACCCCGGGATCGCTCCCGGGGTCTCTCGCGTGTCGTGCGCCTGTCGAGACGGGCTACCGGGCGTTGTCCGGATTGCCCCAGTCGCCGCCCGTTCGGTCGCCATTACCGGCATAGGGCATGTCGCCCGCGGGACGGCCGTGCTGAACCTGGTCGCCGACTGCCATTGCCACGGCGGGTAGGGCGATTGTGAGTGTCAATGCGAGAATGATGGCTGCAACGATGGTGCGTTTCACCGATTCCTCCTCCGTGAGACGGTTGTCTCGGGCACGTGGTGAGGCTATCGGTGCAAGCGCGCCGCCCTTGAGTGGTACGCGACAGACGGTCGGGACGGGCGGCGGATTCCGAGCGTGGCTGTGAGCCGCGCTACGAAGTGTACCGTGAGCGGCTACGTGTGGCCTCTACCCGCCCCGTACGTGGCACGCGGCGCAGTACGTCGGATCGTGGCACTCGAAGCAACCTGTGGCGCCCTCGTCACGGACCACGCCGCTGTGCTGCGACAGCCACGGTGCGTTCGGATCGCCCTGCGGGTGGTGGCACGCGTTGCAGAAGTCGGCCGCCTCGGCCTGGGCTTCGCTTTCGGCATGGCAGGTAGCGCAGACCTCGGGCTTCTCACGTCCGAGTTCCCCGTGCTCCTCCACGAAACCGGCGGGGTGCGGCATCTCCACGCCGTGGCAGTCGGTGCAGTAGGCCTTCTCGTGGCAGGTGTAGCAGGTATTCACCGTCTGCTCGTAGCCCATGTCCCACGTAGCGAGGTGCTCGATCTCCTCAAAGCCCTCCGCCCACGCCTCGGCTTCGATCACACGCGAGGTCTCCTCGGCATATGCGGCCGCGTGCCCGCCGCTCTCACCGAACTGCTCGTACCAGCCTTCGGCGTCGTGACTCGCCGGCACGAGGTCGAAGGTAGCCGGATGGCATGCCTCGCAGGCCCCTGGTGCCTCGGCATCGGGCTCAAGGCCGTGGCAGCGGAAGCACGCGTCCATCACCATCCAGTTCTCATGGTACTTGGAGCCCTCGAGCACGAAGGTGATGTCCTCTTCGGGGTGTGCCACACGGTTGTGGCACGACGTGCAGGTGATTCCCTCGGCGGTATGCGCATCGTGGTCGATCAGGATGCCGCAGGTGGGCGTGATCTGGCGCGTGTCGAGCGAGTGGCACTGCGTGCAGTACTCGTCGGTCATCTCGAAAGAGATCGCGCTGTTCTCGTTCATCGGCAGATGGAACGTGCCCATGACCGTGGGGATGAGGTCGGGCGCCACCTCGAGCTTCATCAGGATGAACTCGACCGGGCTGCCGTTCACGGGCTCGTGGCACGACACGCACGAGATCATCACGTGTGAGCCGGCGTTGAACGCGAGCGTGTTGTCATCATGCACCATGTGGCACGGCTGCGTGCAGAACCAGTTGGTGGACGTGCCGATGGTGCTCACGGCGGTGAAGACCAGCGCCGCGATGGCCAGGACACCGAGCCACACGATCAGTCGGGGACGCGCCTCAGGGCTGGTGAACAGGGTCTTGAGCCGTGACGTCGTGCACCACCTCGCTGCTGCCGTGTGATCGCTCCAAGTGTACCCGATGCCGCTAGAGGCCAGGAGCGGTCATCGACGGCAGACGGGAGGGATACCCCTGGGCGTGTCGTACTCCGAGTACAAGGAACTCACGGACAAAGGACCGCAGGTGCTCTCCTTCGTGCTCGGTCTCACAGGATTCGCACTGGTCGTTGCCGTTGCCGCGTTGCGTGATCCCATCGGCTGGGGCTACCTGCTCTCGACCGACGTGGCAGAGGTAGCCGACGCGCGGCTCGACGAGCCTGTGGCGGGTCTGCCACCGCTCTACGTACTCGCCGCGCTCCTCGCCGGTGCCGGGCTCGTGCTCGGCCTGCCGGGTGGCTCGCCGGTAGTGCGCTGGACCGTCGGCGTGGTATTCGCGACGTTCCTGCTGGCGACGATGTGGGACATGCGACGCCGCCGCGGGGCGCTGGCGGTCTACATCACGCTGCGCCGTGCCGAGATCGGTTTCGAACCCAAGGGCGGGGTGATCGAGGTCCCCAAGCTTATGTTCCTCGTCATGAACCAACCCACGCCGCTCGTGTGGCTGCTGACCGCACTCGCACTCGGTCTCACGGCCGCAGCGCTCTTCCCGTCGCACTCATGGGTCGGTGTACTGCCCCTCTGCATCCTGGCGCTTGCCGCCGCGTGGGTCTGGATTCGAAATCGCCAGAGTCCGTGGGAGCCGCTTGCCCGGCGGTTGCGCAGGGCCGGCCTGCGGGGTGGTGACCGTCTGCTCGAGCATCTCGAGCACGCGCTCGACCTCGACCCGGAGGTGGTCATGCTCCGCCACGAGGCCGACTCCATGGCGGCGCGGGTGATGAGCGGGCGCGGGTAGGGGCGCGGGAACAGCGCTCCTGCCACCAGGTTCATGTGCACGCGTTCACAAGGAACGCTCATGCTTCCTCGGGCTTCTTTATGCTTGCAGGAGACATATCCCCTCTACCGAATAGTGCGCTCATCCCCCGGTAGAAGGGACGAATCCGATGGGCATGGGCATTCGCCTCGAGGCGACGGACGAGACACTCGGCATGCGACTGCATGAGGTCAACCGCCAGCGCGCCGTCGAGCGGGCACTGGAACGGCTCCGTCACGGTCTCAAGGCCGACTGGCACTACCTCTCGCAGGAGGATCTGATGACGCTGCGCTGGCTGATCGGCGAGTTGTGGGCCGTCAGCAGCCGCGGCGACTGGGAGATCCTCCACTTCAGCAAGCTTGACGCCGAGGGCACCCGCCGCATTATCAGTCTCGCCGATCGGCTTCGCCGTCACGGTACGCAGCACGCAGCCACGCTCGCCGCGGTCCGCGAGATCCTTCTGCATGCAGACGGCGCGCCCGCCGCGGGTATGACGGGTGGTGCCGTCGCAGCGCACTGAGCCGTGCACGCCACGTCGCGCCCCCGCCATCGGTCCGCCACTGGGGTTCCCGGCGGCGGACCGAGTCTTTGTTGTCGCGGCTACGCAGCCACCACCGGTAGCGACTCGGCCTCGATGTAGACGCGCGTGCACTCGGGGTACTGCTCGGCGATGGCCGCCTCGATGCGCGCGATGGACGTGTGCATGCGTTCGGCAGACGTCCCGGGCCTGAAGCTCACGCCGAGGTTCACGAGCAGCTCGTGCGGCCCCATGTACATGGTGAGGATCTGCCCCGCACGATCCACGTCGGCGTCGGCCTCCACGAGCCGCCGCATCTCAGCGAGTGTCGCCTCGTCGGCGCCTTCGCCGAGGAGCAGTCCCTTTGTCTCGGCGGCGAGTACCCACGCCACTGCCATCAGCAGCAGGCCGATGGCGATCGAGGCGGCGCCGTCCAGGTACGGGTTAGCGAATAGATGGCCGAAGAACACGCCGAGGAACGCGAAGATGAGACCGAGCATCGCCGCCGAGTCTTCGAGTACCACGGTGTACAGACTCGGGTCCTTCGACTCGCGGATGAACTGCCAGGGACTGCGCGAGCCCTTGGCCTTCCAGAACGAGCGGATCGCCACCGAGAACGAGAAGCCCTCCACCACGAGTGCGACGGCAAGCACGATGTAGTTCACGGTGGGGTCGTAGAGCTCGGCCCCGGGCGCCACGTGCCGGATGTGCGCGATGCCCTCGTAGAGCGACATGCCGCCACCGATGCCGAAGATCGACATCGCCACCACAAGGCTCCAGAAGTAGAGCGCCTTGCCGTGGCCGAAGGGGTGGCCCTCATCGGCGGGGATCGCTGCGCGCTTCATCCCGAAGAGCAGCAGCCCGCCGTTGCCCGTGTCCACGAGTGAGTGGATGCCCTCCGAGATCATCGCGGATGACCCCGTGATGGCCGCGGCAATGAACTTGATGATTGCGATCGCCAGGTTGGCCAGCACTGCCGCGATGACCGCTGTCTTGGACTCTCCGTGCCCTGCCATATCGCTCCCGTTCAGTCGTGCCGGCGTGCTGCCGGCAACCCGGTGTACACGTTCTCGAGGCGGTCGATCGCCGTGCCGAGGTCGTGTGCGCGCACGTCGGCGAGGCACGAGCGACCCATCCGCTCACGGAGCGCATCGTCGTCGGCCAGGCGCGCGAACGCCGCTGCCATAGCGTCGGGATCGTAGGGCGCCACCATGAGCCCGTTGCGCTCGTTGCGCGCCATCTCCGGCATGGCGAGCGCGTCGGCGCCCACCACCGGCGTGCCCGAGGCCATCGCTTCGAGCACCACGATGCCCTGCGTCTCGATGGTACTCGCAGTGGCGTAGATGTCGGCCTCCCGGTAGCTCTCGGCGAGGTACTCGCGACTGACGAAGCCCTCGAAGCGCACGCGTTCGCCGATGCCGAGGCGGCCGATGAGCTCGCGCAGGTACGGCTCGGCCGGACCCTCGCCCAGAAGGTGCAGCTGCCAGTCGGGTCGGCCGGCGGCGAAGCGCGCGAACGCCTCCACCACCACCTCGGCGTTCTTCTCGAAACCGAGACGGCCGCAGTGCATGATGCGCTGACGGAGCGACCAGCTGGTCTTGGGTACGAACTCGGCCAGGTCGATGCCGTTGGTGTAGTCGACGGCAGGCGGCTTCAGCCCGTGGCGCCGCAGAAGCTCGACGAGCGCGCGGGAGGGCGCGAGCACCAGGTCCGAGCGGTTGTAGAGCATCTTGGTGACCAGCCACGAGAACCACGTCTCACGCGTACGGCGCGGTCCGCGGTCGAGCCTGAGCAGACGGGAGAGCCCTGCGTACTGCAGGAAGCCCGGTATGTAGCTGTGGTAGGTCTGGATGAGCGGGACGCCGAGACGCCGTGCCGCGATCACGCCCGTGACGCCCACCGGCAGCGGCGTGTGCACGTGCACGAGGTCGGGCGAGAAGCTCCGAAGCTGGCGGAGCATCCGGGGAAGCCACGGGAACGCCACGTGCGTCCCGGCGTTGCTCGCGGCGCTCCATGCGGGGTAGCGCTCCACCCGGACGTGCTCGCTGCTGCCCGGGTCGTCGTCGCCGTACCGGGGGCAGAGGATGAGGAACTCGTGCCCGCGCTCCGCCAGTCCGCGCGTGTGCCGTACGATGGCGGTGACGATGCCGTTCGTCTCGGGCAGATAGGTGTCGGTGATGTATGCGATCCTCACACGCACGATGGTAGCGCAGCGGCGGGCCGGGTGGGTTCCGCGCGGCCGGATGACCGTGCCACCGACGCCCCGCGTTTGCGCGCTGTCCTCGCTGCTTGCCGCCGTGCTCCTCACGGCCGGCCTCGTCGCCGGCTGCGCTCCCGATCCTGAGCCTGCACGGGTCGCCGTCACGCTCGGCGGCGTTCCTGTGAGTGTTGAGATCGCCGACGATGATGCCGAGCGCGGCCGCGGCCTGCAGGACCACGCGCCGCTCGAGCCCGGCGACGGCATGCTCTTCGTCTTCGACGTGGCGGCCCCCCGCACGTTCGCGATGAAGGACGTCGACTTCCCCATCGATATCGTGTTCATCGCCGAGGACCTCACCGTGAGCGCCATCGAGCCGCTCTCGCCCGGCGAGGAGCGACTCGTCAACAGTCCGGGCCAGAGCCGCTATGTGATCGAGCTGCCGCAGGGGTGGGCCGCCGGGCAGGGAATAGGCGTGGGGAGCGCGTTCATCGTGCCCGAGTGAGCGCTACCGCACCTTCTCGAGCCACACGAGCGTCAGGCGATCGTCCACGTACTCGCGACGGGTCTCGCGGTAGCCGAGCGAGGCGTACAGTCGGAGCGATGCGGTGCTGAGGTGCCCCGTGAAGAGCTCGAAGCGCGCCGCCTCAGGGAAGACCTCCTCGGCAGCCGTCGCGAGCGCCCGCGCGATCCCCTCTCCCTGGCGCTCGGGCTCCACCGCGAGCCGCGCGAGGTAACACGTGCCGTCAGGTTGCAGCTCGCCCTGGATGGTGCCCACGAGCGCGCCCTCTGCGTCCTCGGCCTTGAGGACCACGCGGGTCTGGTAGCAGGCACGGTGCTCGTCGAGTGATTCGGTGAGCGGCGGGAGGGTGGGGTCGTTGTAGAGGACCGCCACGGGGGCGAACGCACGATGGATGAGCGCGAGGATCTGCTCCGCGTCCTCGACGGTCGCACGCGTGATGGAGACGTCGCCGTTCATACGGCGATTCTCGCAGATGGAGCCCTGTGATTAGAAGTGGAACGGCGTGGCCGAGCTGAAGATCCGCTTGGCCGGCTTGATGCGCACCACCGAACCTGCAGCGCACACCTGGCGCTGGAGAAGGACCGTCATCTCGTACCTGCGACGGCGCTTCCTCGGATGCGTGGTGGCCAGCCTACGCATGCGTTCACCTGCCTCTTCGCTGGTAGGGGCTCCGCGCCCGCGGGCGCGGACGTGCGGGCACACGCGCGTCTCCTCGACGCGCGTGGGCTGCCAGAGAGGTGAGTAG
>JAFGUS010000180.1 GCA_016938395.1 Coriobacteriia bacterium
CACCTCCGGAGCGTGTCCCGAGTAGCGGAGCGCGTTGGCGAGTTCAACCGGAAGCGTCGCTGGCGCGTGCAGCTCGATCTCGCCCGCGAGTTGCGCGGGGAGCAGGGCGGCTGCGGCCTCAAGGCCGGGCTCGTCGGTGTCGGCGAACCACTTGTAGGCCGCCGATGTGTCGATGACGAGGGGCGCGCTCATGGGCGGTCGCTCTGGGGGGTGTCACGCGCACGATCTGCCCGCAGTTGTTCGAGCATCCGCCGACCGGCGCCCGAGGGCGCCTGCTCACGGGCCCACTTGAAGAGTCCGATCGCGCGCTCGACGTCCTTGCGACGGCGCTCCTCGGCAGAGAGGTTCTGCACGTCCGTGACGTACCGGGTGGCCGCCTCGGCGATGAACCCGCTCCGGCTCAGGCCGAGTTCATGGGCGGCCTCGTCGATCTCGACCACGAGGTCCTCAGGCAGCGACACGTTCACCTTGTAGACGGGCATGAGGCCTCCCCGGATACACGAGTGAGATACACCAGAAGTGTATCCCCGAGCCCTGACATGAAGCAAGGGGACGGCGGCGATCGGGCCACAACGGCCGGACGGACAGGGCCGCATGGATCGCTCCCGGGTCTGCTCGCCCTACGTCAGCAGCCCGCCGAAGGCGTTGAACGCGTAGCCGATGATGAGGATGCCGGTGACCACGATGCCGAAGAACGTGGCCAGGAGCGGCGTCTTGACGACCTTCTTGAGCAGGATGAGTGAGGGGAGCGAGAGCGCAGTCACCGCCATCATGAAGGCGAGCGCCGTGCCGATGCCCACGCCCTTGGCCACGAGCGCCTCGGCGATCGGCAGCGTGCCGAAGATGTCGGCGTACATCGGCACGCCTACGAGCGTTGCGAGCAGCACCGAGAACGCGTTGCCCTCGCCGAGGACGGCGGCCACCCACGCCTCGGGGATCCAGCCATGGATGATGGCGCCGATCCCCACGCCGATGAGCACGTAGAGCCAGACGCGCTTGACGATGTCGGCGGTGGCCTCGCGTGCGAAGGCGAGCCGGTC
>JAFGUS010000181.1 GCA_016938395.1 Coriobacteriia bacterium
GATGACGCGCAGGCGATTCTTCTTCGATGTCATCGAGTGATGTGTCGTACTCCTTCGGTTGCCGTGCGTGGATGGGTCACGCGACCGGTGGGGCCGCGTATCGTTCAGTCTATGAGGCCGAGGTGACGCATGATGCGTGCGAGCTCGGCGGTCTGCTCCTCGGTAGCGGGGATGAGCGGCAGGCGCGTCTCCCCCACGGGGAAGCCCACAAGCTCGAGCGCCTTCTTGACCATGATCGGGTTGGCGGTCATGAACAAGGCCTTGAAGAGCGGCATCAGCTCGAGGTGGATCTTGAGCGCACGTGTATGGTCACCGTTGGCTTGTGCCGAGAGCATCTCGGCAAGCTGTGGGCCGGCCACGTGCGACGCCACCGAGATGACGCCCTTGGCGCCAAGGCCCATCATCGGCAGGGTGTCCTCGTCATTGCCCGACAGCACCTCGAAGCCCACCGGTGCGCCGTCGATGATGGCGGCGATCTGGGTGAGGTTCGAGCTCGCCTCCTTGACGGCCACGATGTTCTCGAAGTGGCCGGCCAGGCGCAGCGTGGTCGCCGACTCGAGGTTGACGACGGAGCGCCCGGGTATGTTGTAGAGCACCACGGGGACGTCCACCGCGCTCGCGATCGCGCCGAAGTGCCGGTAGAGGCCCTCCTGCGGCGGCTTGTTGTAGTACGGGACCACGGCCATGATGGCGTCCACGCCGAGCGCGACCACCCTGCGCGCGAACGCGACCGAGTCGTCGGTGCAGTTGTCACCGGCGTTCGCGATGACCGGCGCGGAGCCGTCGACGGCTTCGAGCACAGCTTCGAACAGCCGGATCTTGTCGTCGTAGTACACCGTCGGTGATTCGCCGGTGGTGCCGCACACAACGAGGGCGTCGCTCCCCTGGTCGAGCAGCCGGAGCGCGAGTTCCTGTGCGCGTGGCAGGTCGAGGGCGCCATCGGCGGTGAATGGCGTGACCATCGCGGTTATGAGTCGGCCGAAGCGTGGTGTGGGCATGGCTGCCTCCCCAACGGACCGACCCGTCGTTCGGGGCGGGCCGGGCATGTCGTCATCCGTTGTATTGTGCCACAAGCGGGACCGGGGAGCCCTCTACGGGCTCCCCCGTGTGATGTTCCCGTTGCCCGCCGGTGCGTCGCCGGGGGGCTAGCAGCCAGGCGCCCCGAGCCCGAACCCCTCGTGTAGCGCCTTCACGGCTGCGTCGCACTCCCCCGTCGGGATGAGCGCCGAGATGGTCGTGTGGCTGTCCGCGGTCTGGAGGATGTGGACACCGGCTTCGGCAAGATACCCCGCCATGCGTGACATGACTCCCGGGACACCGTGCATGCCGGCACCGATGAGGGTGACCTTGGCGAGTCCGCCGGTGACGACATGCGCAAGCCCGAGCGCGTCAAGCACGTCGCAGGCGCTGCCGACGGCCGCGTCCGGCACCGTGAAGACCAGCGTCTCCCCCACAGGGGTGAACATGTCCAGCGACACGCCTGCTTCCGCCATCGCGCGGTAGACGTGTGCCTGAGCCGCCATGTGCTCCGTGGTCCCCTCGGCTGCTGGCAGCGCGACCACCACACGGGTGATCCCCTCGCTGTGCGACACGGCGGTGGCAACGCCCGCAGGCGCATACGACCGCAGGTCAGCGACACGCGTGCCGGGGTGGTCGGAGAAGGTGTTTCGCACCCTCAGGGGTATGCCGCTCCCTAGTGCGAGCTCGGCTGCGGGCGTGTGCACCACGCGGGCGCCGTGCCGGGCCATCTGGAAGAGCTCCTCGGCTCCGATCGTTTCGAGCACGCCGGCGGTCCCACAGGTGCGCGGATCGGCGGACATGACACCGTCCACGTCGGTGTAGATCTCGACCGCTTCGGCTTCGAGCGCCACCCCCAGCGCACACGCGGTGGTGTCGCTACCGCCTCGGCCCAGCGTGGTGACGGTACCGTCCGGGCCGATACCCTGGAAGCCCGCCACGACCGGCACTCGCCCGGCGTCGATGGCCGCGTGAAGCCCGGCGGTGTGCACCTCGGTGATAGCCGCCGCTCCGGCCGTGCCGTCGGTCACGATACCCGCATCGGCACCGGAGAACGCCGCCGCGTCAACGCCCGCACCTCTCAGTTCGTGAGCCACGACCACTGCGGAGACCACCTCACCGGTGCTCGCCAGCAAGTCACGCTCGCGCGCGTCGGCGGGCAGACCCTCGGTGAGGCCGAGCAGCGTGTCGGTGGCGTA
>JAFGUS010000182.1 GCA_016938395.1 Coriobacteriia bacterium
ACGCGGCATGCAGTGGAGCCTCCTGCAGATGGCGCTCTACACCACGGGCTCGCCGCTGATGGAGAACTACAGCATCACCGCCGCCGACGGGACCGGCCTGGGCGGGTCGGCAGGCGGGCTCACGGGCCCCGGCGCTAACGGACTGTTCTACACGCCGTAGGCGACACCCGGTACGCCGCAAGCGGCACCTGGAGTGCAGAAGGGCCCCGACCGATCGGCCGGGGCCCTTCTGCATCCGATGGTGACTATCGGCTACCCGGCGGCGGGGCCGTCCTCCTGAGCGGACCCTGCGTCATCCGCCAAACCCACCCCTGCGGCAGCTCGCCGCTTGTACTCCTCGTAGTCCACGGCGCCCGAGGCCTCGAACGCGTCCGAGAAGAACACGTCCGCGTTCATCTGGCTGACGCCTGCACGGCGGTATGCACGCACGTTGTGCGAGACGCGCTTCAGCGTCGCAGCCGCTTCCTCCGGCGTGGCCATCCAGTCGAGCGAGCGCCCGGGCCGCATGCCCATCTGCACGCTCGCGGCATACGAGTCCTGATTGGCGCCGAGGTAGACGAACTCGTAGCCTGCGCTCTCCTGCCGCTCGGCGATCAGGTCGAAGATCATGCGCTGATCGAACTCGCGGCTCGAGTTCTCCATGCCGTCGGTCATGACGACGAAGAGCACCTGGTCGGGCCTGTGCTTGGCCACGTAGTCGTCGGTCATGTGCATCGAGTGGCCGATCGCGTCGTAGAGAGCCGTGCAGCCGCCCGGCTCGTAGAGGCAGGAGTCCAACGGTGCCATGTGCCGAACGTCCACCGCATGCGCCACGGTGTGGAACTGCGTGTCGAACAGCGTGAGGGTCATGAACGCGCGACCACCCTCACGGCGCTGGTCGCGCAGGAACTCGTTGAAGCCGGAGATTGTCGCCTGACGGATGACGTCCATCGATCCCGACTTATCGAGCACGAAGTTGATGAGGATCGTCCGGTCCTCCTGGCGCGTGCGGGGAGGCCGCCTGTCCGTCTTCGACTTGTGATGCCCTCCCTTCTTGCCGGAGGCCGACGAGCTCGGGGCCGCCCCGTCTGCCGGCGCCTTTCCGCCGCCGCCCCGTCCTTTGCCTGTGCCGCTACCGCCCTGTGGAACGTTCATGGTGAACCCCCTTCTTGCTGACCCCGTGGCCACTATGGCCCGGCGGTCTGACATACCTGTCAAGCATGTTTGACACCTTTGGCAAATGCACCGTACACCCTGTTTGCCATTTGTGTCAAATGATTTGACAGTCGTGTAGAATGAAGCCGAGGAGGTGCGCCGATGAACGAGATGGACGTCGGCCGTCAGCTGCGGGAACTACGCCACGGACGCGGCGAGACACTCGAGGAAGTATCGACGGCAACAGGGCTTTCCGTGGCGATGCTCTCCCGGATCGAACGCGGCGAGCGGCTGCCCTCCCCCGACTCGGTGGAGGCACTCGCGCGGCACTTCGGGCTCGCACCCGAGACACTGCTGGGCGAGACGATCGCCAACCGGATGCTCAACCGTTACGGGCGAGAGAGCAGCAACCGGGCGGCCGAACACGTGATGGGACTGCGCGGCGGATGGTCCGACGATGAGGCCCCGGGCCCGGTCTCGGCTCCCGCTCCCCGTCGCGTGACAGGCTTCTCGCGCAGGCCGATCGGCGACCTCGTCAAGCCGATGTCGGAGGACGCCGCGGATGCGCTCTACGCGCCTGCGATGCCCCCCGGGTCCGCCCCGGTACCGGACGCCGACCCCACAGCGGACCTGACATTGGCGTCTGGGATCGAGCCACCCATGCCGACGGCGCGACTGGCCAGCTTCGCGCCCTCCGCCGAGCTCGGCCTGGCCGCACGCCTCGAGCCCGATCCCGAAGCGGCAGCACAGCTCGCCGACGCAACCCGGGTGGCCGAGGTGGCACTCGAGAGTGCGCTTCGCGCCGCAGAGCGCGCGGCCGCGTCTGACGACCCGCAGGTTGTAGAGCAGGCCCAACAAGCTGTGGCCCGACTCAGACGGCTGCTCGATTCGGGTACCTAGGAGGCGGCTCGGCCACCGGAAGCGGCACCTCGCGCACACCGTCGGCACCGATCCAGTAGGTTCGCACGCCGAGCACCCGGGCTGTGACGGGCTCGAGACAGAGATTCCAGTGCAGGAATGTCGAGAGGGTCACGGCGCCTGCGGGCGCGCCGTCCGGGACCGGCTCCCAGCCGCCGAGCGTGCGTCCCAGCTCCGCCAGATGGCTGCTGTCGATCACGTGGATCGCCACCGGGTCGTAGCCGCGGAAGGCGACAAGCGCGACCCCCTCGGCGGTGCAGCGCGCGGGATCGATCGTCATGCCCGCCCGGACGCCGAATGCGTCGGATGCCACTGCCACGAGCGCCTGCGAACCGTCGGGTAGAACCACGTGCACCCCGCACGCCAGCGGGTCGGCCACGCCGCCTGCCAGGTCTGCCACCAGTGCCCCCGCGAACGCGCTCGTGAGCTCGAGCGTGGGCGTGGGTAGCGGATCGGGCGCGTGCTCCGCGAGATGCTGGTACGCGCGAACGTAGCCGAGCCAGGACCCCAGGATCTTCGGTACTCGATTCTCCAGGTGCATCGATGCCACCCCCCTGCGCGCAGGATTGCAGACGGGTCTGACATCGATAGGGAGCGGACCACGTAGGCCCAGAGTAGGGAAACGGGCCTCTGTGGGCCCGAGTGTGAGCGGTGCGGCCGGAATCAGCCAGAGAATAGAGGTGTCCCGAGAAACCTCTCCATGAGATCCTCTACTCCGCAGCTTCCCATTTCACACCTTTGGAGCCCCAGCAGAGCCGGCCAGCTTGCGCGAAGCCCTTTCCACTGAACACCCCGCCGGCAGCTACTGGTACGCTACCTTTCGCGGTTCTCCCGGATCGACCTCTCGGGACAACACCACTCTACGACATGCCTCCGATGGGCGCAAGGGCGATTTCAAGAAATGTCGATGTTGCCGATGAACGGCAAAGTATCTACGCCCAATGGTCGTCTGACGACGCTCTGCGGCTTTCAACCCAGACGAACGGGCATATTGCACACGCCACGGGGCGTGTCTCAGGCGCGCGCGGGTCTCGAGACGCGCGCGACGGGCCGCAGAGAGACCCCGGCCCATCGCCCGATCTCACCGCTGCGCCCGTTTCTGCGGCACCGCGACCACCGCTCCACGGGGAAGCAGCGACACGTCCGGCAGCGCCGCATCGGGCTTCTGACACGGCGGATACGGCGGCCTGTGTTCTATGGTGCTCGTGCCGTCGCCATGGAACATCTGCACGTCTCGAGCCCGGTTCCATGGCGCCCGGTGCATCAGCGGCATGTACCAGTAGTGGTTCTCGATCGCCTTGTTCATCTCCTCGATCGTGAGCACCCCGACGAGGCTCCCGCACTTGAGGCACTCGTAGAACCAACGCTCCGCATCGTGCGCGAGCACCCACGCGTGGCCATCGTGCTCGATGACATCCCGGAAGCGCGTGACCTCCCCCACTACGATCCACTCGCCATCAGTCCGGCTGTCCTTGCTCATGACTCCCACCGCCCTTCGGTACGGGCGGGGCGGCACAGTGACGTGGCGCGCCGAAACAGAAGCGAGCCGGCCACAGAAGGGCCAGCTCGTCTGACCCACGCTTTAGCTGCACTTGTACCGCGCCCGCAAGCTGTAGCTCAAATCGGCGCCATGCCCGGCCGAGAGGCCAGGCGCCAAAACCATAGCACGCCCCCTAAGCACGTGCGAAGGGGCTCCGCAGAGCCCCTTCTGGTCGTACTGCCAGCGCCCGAGACCGGGCGCGGGGTCTGCAGGAGCGCTAGCGCACGTGCAGCTCCATGTGCTTGGCCCACGCGGCCTCGCTCATCGGCCGAATGTGCTTCGCGGCGGCCGCAGGTGACATCCGCGGGTTGCGGTGCTTGAGACCGAGCCAGTCGCACATCACCTTGAACAGGTGCGTGTTATCGATGTACGCGCTGATGCCCAGCCGGTCGGCGCCGTTGCCGTACACGAGCACGAGCTGGTCCTCGGCGGTGTGGTTGTTGGACGTGAAGCCAACGTTGCCGCGCCGCACGCCGGTCGAGTAGTCGGAGTGGGCAAGCATGCGGCCGAGCTGCGTCTCAGCAAGGTACGTGTAGTCGCCGTAGTGCCGGAAGCCCGGCTGCAGCGTGTCGTAGATCATCTGCGCCTCTGCGTCGGTGAGGTCGTTGAAGCCCGTGTACTGCGCGACGATCGCCTTGATCTGGGCGAGGTCTTTGTTCCGAAGCATCGGCGCGATCTTCTCCAACGATGCGGTGATCGGCGCAAGCTTGAGGAGCGCCATCGTCGCGTCGTTGTACTTCGGACCGGTGCCGTTGACGCCCCACCCGGAGTTGCCGTGATCAGAAGTGATGACGAGCAGAGTGTTGGGATTCATCGCGACATAATCGCGGATCACGCGCAGCGTCAGATCCAGTTCGTAGGTGTCGAGCAGCGCACCCCACGCGTCGTTGGCGTGGCTTGCGTGGTCGATACGACCCGCCTCGACCTGCAGCACGAAGCCCTTGCGGTTGCGGGAGAGGCGGTTGAGTGCGACCGCCGTCATCTCCGCGAGCGTGGGCTCGGCCGCACCGAGCGCAGGCGTGTTGACACGATCGACGTAGTAGCTGATGTGCGATGAGTTGAACGTGCCGAAGATCTTGCGGTCCGAGACACCGAGCGCGAGAAGCTGATCGCGGGTACGGAGCACGTCATAGCCCGTGGCCGCGAACTCGGCGAAGAGGTCACGCCCATCCGGTCGACGGGTGCCGTCGAAGAAGCGGCTGCCGCCACCGAGGAGCACATCAGGCTGGAAGTCGAAGTAGTCGCGCGCGATGTCGTTCTCGGCGTCCCGGTCAGCGTTGTGAGAGACCCATGCTGCGGGGGTCGCGTGGGTGACACGCGTGGTGGTGACCAGACCGTTGGCAAGGCCCTTGGCCTTGGCCATCTCCATGATGGTGGCCAGTGGCGTGCCGTCGGGCAGCGTGGCAAGCGAGCCGTTGATGGTCTTCGAGCCTGTCGACCACGCTACCGAGGCCGGCGCCGAGTCGGTCACGATGCTGGAGAGGCTCGCCGTGCCCATATAGCTCGCGATCGTCTTTCGGTCGGCCATCAGCTCGTAGAACGCCGTGTTCGGCTCCTTGAACACACGCGTTGCCACCTCGTGCATCGCGCGGATCACGCCAAGCGGCATGCCGTCACCAACGAGGAAGATCACGCCACGGCCGTTGACCCGGGCCGACTGCGAGTCCAGTTCGATCGCCGAGGCGACACCGGGCGTCATGGCCAGAAGCGCGGCCGCGCCCACACCCGTCACGAAATCCCTGCGTGAGAGACCCGCCGTCCGATCATGCGTAGAATCGCCCATCCCCTGCCCCTTCGGTCGTGGAGTGCCGCCGCGAGCGGCGCGGGCCTGACTAGGTCCGCACCACATCTATACGGGTCGGGGGAGCCGAAGTGGTTGCACGCGCGACAACACTGCCTTCAACATCTGTAAGGCGCACGCGAAAGGCTCGTAAACGTGCAGGTGGAGGCGCTACGGCAGCGCCCCCGGATTGCAGATGACGGCGTCGCACAGGCCCTCGGCAGCGATCCGCTCGGGCTGGGTCTCGGCCGTCCAGCCGAGGAGCGGGCGGCCCCGGAGCGACTGCAGCGCCGTGCCGAAGGACGGGAGCTCGGCGAGGTCGTAGGCGACGAAGTCGGGCTTGGAGGTCCAGTTCATGAGCAGGTTCCGCAGCAGGAACTTCTCGTACCAGGCGAGGTCCTCGCCTCTGAATGCGCTCGCAAGCTGGCCGCGCGGGATCTCCGGTGCGGCCACGGCCACACGCGCGAGCGTGAACGGGTTGAACGACATCACGCACACGTCGCCGTCGTACGCCTCAAGCCGGGTGGCCACCGCGTCTTCGAGCGCGCCCACCTCGCCCTCGTTCTTGATCTCAACAAAGACCGGCACGCGGCCGTCGACGAGCGCGAGCGCTTCATCGAGCGTCGGGATCGTCTCGCTGCCGCCGAGGAGGCGGAGCTCCTGAAGTTCGGCGACGGTCATCGAGCCCACCGAGCCGGGCTCGCCGGTCATGCGCTCCACGTCGTCGTCGTGAATGATCACCGGCACGCCGTCGGAGGAGAGGTGCACGTCGAGCTCGACCGCGTAGCCGGCGGTGGCGGCAGCCTCGAAGGCGGCAAGCGAGTCCTCGGGCGCCTCAGGGCCGTCGGTCCACACGCCACGGTGTGCGATCAGCCGCTCGGTGAGCCAGGCTGCAGGCTCGCGCTTGGGCGTGCCGCCGGTCGCGAAAGCGAACGCGCCAAGACCGATGACGAATAGGACGACGAGGACGATGGCGAGGTTGCGCATGAGGCCTCCAGCGGTGCGGGCGATCGTCGGATCATCGCGTTACGAGTACTGTACCCGACGCGGAGAAGCGCCGAGGGGCCGGCACGCCACCTGCGTCTCTACCCGCTCTGCTACCCTACTCCCAACATTCCTCGTACTCCGCCGGAACGGAGGCACCGTGGGCCCTTACTCGATCGGCTACATCGTCTATGGCTTCCTCCAGGCCGCGCTCGCCGTGTGGGCGTTCGTGCTGTGGCGCCGCGACCGCACCGCCGGAGCGTTCATGCTCATGCTGCCCATCGCGACCGTGTGGTACGACAACCTCATCATCGGACTCGGCGGCGTGATCGGCGCCGGGGCCGCGCTCGAGGCGCTCACCTTCCCGAGGTTCTTGGGGCATTCGCTCTTCACGCCGTCATGGATCGTGGCCGCCACGATGCTCGCCACGCGGTTTGGCGCCTTCGCAGGCCGGGGGCGCATCGCCAAGATCGGGTCGTGGGTGCTGTATGCGGCAATGGTCGTGGTGGGGCTCATCAACGAGGTCATCTCGTTTGAGGGTGAGCTCGTACGCGAGGCCGACGTGCTCTACTACACCAACGTCGGGCGCCTCATCACGCCGCCGCCGCCGTCGCTCACGATGACGCTCGTGGTGCTGCTCGCCGGCCTCTACATCGCGGTGCGCACGCGCGGCCGCTGGCCCTGGCTGCTCCTCGGTGCGCTGCTCGTGCCGGCCGGGCAGTTCGCCGGCGAGTCGGGCCCGATGTTCATCATCGTGAACCTCGGCGAGGTGCTCATGTCCGCGTCACTCGTGGCGACGCTCGCATACGTGCTGCGGCGGGAGCGGGCGGGGGCCGCGTAGGGCGCGGCGAACGCGGCCGGCGCGCCCGTTCCCATCCGCTCAGGGCTGCAGCCCCGGAACGTCGCCTCGCTACGACACCAACGCCGAGATGCTCGCGGCCGCGTCCGGCGAGATGCGTTCCAGCGCGGGAAGCGCGGCCCGCACCTTGCGCACCCACGCTGCCCCGCGTCCGGCTAGCGCTTCCCACGCAAGAGCGATATCTCCTGGGCGGTCCTCGGCGAGCACCTCGAGTAACTGGGCAGCCTGGGACAGGTCCTTGCCCGCCTTCGCCTGGAAGATCGCGGGGCGCTCGCCTGCCACGATCAGCTTGTGGAGCGCGAACCGGGCGGGCTGGGGGACGTTGACCGCCACCGCGCCGCCGTTGATGACGGCGGCGGTCATCGGCGATCCGATGACGTAGTCGAGGTACTTGAGTGGCTGCGCAGCCGCCCCGAATCTGCGAATGGGGACCGGCCGCGTCCGTGCCCGCGCAACCGGCGTCAGCAGATCGACTCGGAGACCGCGCCCTCGCACCTTGAACGACGTCGTCGGATTGGCCGGGTCAAGCCCCGGAACCGGTAGGAAACCCATCTCAAGGCTCTCGAGTACCGATGGCACATCGGCGTCCGGACCGGGGACCGCCACGTCAAGGTGCGGCTCGGCGGCGATGTCGATGTCCTGCGTTCTGAGCGAGCTGGACCACCGGACTCCGAGCAGATTGCCGAACGCTATGAACGCGTGGGTACCGACGAGGACGCCGCCGGCATGGAACACGCCCGCGTCGGCGAGGCCGCGGAGCACGCGGGCGGAAGGGGCATCGGTCACCATCGCGCCGCCCGCCCGCAGGAGCGAGGCGAGCCGCTCGATCGAGCGCACGTCAGGTCCGGCGCTTTCGCGCCCCTCGGCGAACCGGCGCGCCAGCTCGTCGAGGGCGGGGCTGCGGCGCCCGAGGTACGTCTGGCGCTTCACGTCACCGGGACCGAGCTGCTGGAAGTAGTAGTACTCCTGGCCCTTCACCCTCTTGGTGACGAACGACCCGGACGTATGGCCGATCGTGCGCGACGCCTCGTACGCGGCGAGCTGGTCGATCAGCTCCGCGTAGATCGTCTGTACCTCAAGGGGCTGACGCCGCATGGTACCTCCCGTACTTGGTTATACGCACATTACTCCGATACTGCGTATAACTCCAACTACACCGACGGGCGCCGGCAGCGATCGCTGCCGACGCCCGTTTCTCCCCTACGACGCCAAGTCGAACTCCATCTGGTCGTAGAGCGTCACATCGGGCTCCCGCGTGCACCCCTCGCAGTGCTCGCAGGCCACCTCCGCGGCGAGCCGGGCCATCTCCGGCGTTGCGGCGGCAAAGGTCACGTGCGCCGTCTCGTACGGCAGCTCGAGTGCGGGCAGTTCCGGCCAGGCCTGTGCGTAGAAGCGGTAGAGCCTTCTCAGTTCGTTGGTGCGCTCGATCACCCGGGCAA
>JAFGUS010000183.1 GCA_016938395.1 Coriobacteriia bacterium
CGAAGCCGTCGTGGCCGACATGCCCGCGGCGACCCTTGCACACGACGCGCCGGTCTACCACCCGGCCAAGGAGCGTCCGGCGTATCTGGATGAGGTCCAGGCGTTCGACCCCATGACGCTCGAGCACCCGGATACGGTCGAGGGACTCAACAACGCACTGCTGCGTGTCCTTGCGAGCCCCAACATCTGTTCGCGTCGCTGGATCTGGGAGCAGTATGACCACCAGGTGATGCTCAACACGGTCGTCGTGCCCGGCTCGGATGCGGCTGTCCTTCGCATCGGCGATACGGGCCGTGGCGAGACCACGGAGCGCGGCATCGCAGTGTCCTCCGACTGCAACGGACGCTACTGCTATCTCGATCCATACGCGGGTGCACAGATCGCGTTCGTGGAGGCCGCGCGCAACGTGGCCTGCAGCGGTGGCCGGGCGGCCGCGATCACCGACTGTCTCAACTTCGGCAATCCCGAGAAGCCCGAGGTGTTCTGGACGTTCTACGAGGGCGTCCGCGGACTCTCCGATGCGTGTGTGGCCTTCGGTGTGCCGGTTATCAGCGGCAACGTGAGCTTCTACAACGAGAGCTTCGGCTCTCCCATCTACCCCACACCGACCGTCGGGCTCGTCGGCGTACTCGAGGACGTCTCAGCGCACTGCACGATGGACTTCAAGCACGAGGGCGACGCCATCGTGCTGCTCGGCCGCACCAAGAACGAGCTCGGCGGGAGCGAGTATCTCAAGGTCGTGCACGGCATGGTCGCGGGCCGGCCTCCGCGGGTCGACCTGGTGGACGAGCGTCTGCTGAGCGAGCTGCTCGTGACGGCGATCGGCAGCGGCATCGTGCATTCCGCCCACGACTGTTCCGAGGGCGGTCTCGGCGTGGCGCTCGCCGAGAGCTGCATCGCGGGCGGCCTTGGCGCCACCGTCGATCTCGGCGGCACGCTCCCTCCCGTTGCGGCGCTCTTGAGCGAAACGCAGGGCCGGGTGGTTCTCACGGTCGCCCCCGAGCACTACGACGCCCTCAAGATGCTTGCGGCCACGCACGCGACGCCATGCACGCAGATCGGGGCGGTCGGTGGCGACCGCCTGCGCATTGAGGGGCTTGTCGACCTCGCGCTCGACGAACTTCGCGAGGCGTTCGAGCCGACACTCGAGCGTCTGGTGCACGGGCAGACCTGAGCACGGACCGTGCTCACGGTGCTATGCTTCCCACGTCGGCGTACGTAAGGAGGCAGACGTGGAGTTGCTGACCGGCCTCGGCCTGTCGATTCCCGCTGGCCTGAACGCATACATCCCGCTGCTCGTCGTCGCGATCTCGCAGCACTTCGAGTGGCTCGAGCTGAAAGCACCCTTCAACGTGCTCGGTGAGTGGTGGATGATCGCCATCATCGCGGTGCTCCTTGTGGTCGAGATGGTGGCCGACAAGATTCCGGCGGTCGATCACGTCAACGATGCGATCCAGGGATTCGTCCGCCCGGCGGCCGGTGGCGTGGTGGCGGTCGCCGCAGCGGGAAGCGCCGTCGATATCAGCCCGTGGCTGCTCGTGTTGGCCGGTGTCGTCCTGGCGGGCGGCGTGCACGCGGTCAAGGCGACCACCCGTCCGGCCGTCAACCTGACGACGGCCGGTGTGGGCACGCCGGCCGTGAGCGCCGCCGAAGATGCCGGTGCACTCGTGCTCTCCGTCATGGCGCTCATCGCGCCGGTGCTCGTGGTGTTCGTTTCGGCTGGAGTCGTCTACTCGCTGTGGCGTCTGTGGCGGCGGCACCGCACGACGGGCAGCATCATCGCGGAGCCGTAGTGTCTTACGCCTTCGCTGTCGCGCTACGCCACACCGGGCCCGTCCGGCTCGTGTTATCCTACTCGGCGCACATCTCCCGACTTCTGCGAGGACGTGGAATCCCGGCATGATCGACAGCCATCGCGACGACGACTGGATCCTGGCCGAACGCCCCGACCACATGGAAGAGGAGTGCGGCGTCTTTGGCGTGTACGCCAGGGGTGAGGACGTCGCGCGGCTCACGTACTTCGGCCTCCATGCGCTCCAACACCGCGGGCAGGAGTCGGCGGGTATCGCAGTGGCGGATGGTCACAGCCTCATGGTCGTCAAGAACCTCGGCCTTGTGGCACAGGTCTTCACCGAGAGCGATCTCGACTCGCTTCAAGGTGACCTCGCGGTCGGTCATACGCGGTACTCCACGACCGGCGCGTCGAAGAAGTGGGAGAACGCGCAGCCCATGATCTCGGCCATCGGGCCCAACACGATCGCGCTCGCCCACAACGGGAACCTCGTCAACACCGCCTCGCTCCGCGAGCAGCTCCAGTCCCTCGGCGTGCGGTTCCGCTCCACCACCGACTCCGAGGTGATGGTGCGCCTCGTCGATCACTTCACGCAGCAGCACGACTCCATCCGTGGCGGGATCCGCGATGCGATGCGGTTGATGCGTGGTGCGTATTCGGTCGTCATGATGTCCGAGCAGGCGCTCTACGCCTTCCGTGATGCTCATGGTGTGCGCCCGCTGTGCATCGGCCGGCTTCCCGAGGACCGTGGTTGGGTGTTCGCATCCGAGACATGCGCGCTCGACATCATCGGCGCGGAGTTCGTGCGTAACGTCAATCCCGGCGAGCTCATCCGTGTGAAGGACGGCGTGCTCGAGGCCGAACAGGCCGTGCCGGCCGAGAAGCGCAGCCTGTGCGTGTTCGAGTTCGTATACTTCGCCCGCCCGGACAGCGTGATCTCCGGCCGCTCCGTGTACGAGTCTCGTCGCACCCAGGGTATGGCGCTCGCGAAGACCGCGCCCGTGGAGGCCGACCTCGTGATAGGTGTACCGGACTCGGGCATTCCCGGCGCCGTCGGCTACGCGCAGGCGAGTGGCATCCCGTACGGCGAGGGCCTCGTCAAGAACCGCTACGTGGGCCGCACGTTCATCTCGCCGACGCAGTCGCTCCGGCAGCAGGGCATCAGGCTCAAGCTTAACCCGCTCCGTCACATCATCGAGGACAAGCGTCTTCTGGTGGTCGACGACTCGATCGTCCGGGGTAACACCTCCAAGAAGCTCGTGCAGCTGCTCAGAGACTCCGGCGCGGCCGAGGTGCACCTGCGTCTGACGTCCCCGCCGGTCGTCTGGCCCTGCTTCTATGGCATCGATACCGACACGCAGGACCAGCTCATCGCCTCGAGCCATACGGTCGAGCAGATCGCCGAGTTCATCGGTGCGGATTCCGTGGCATTCCTCGAACTCGAGGACCTGGTCGCCTCCACCGGACGGCCTGCGGGCGATCTGTGCACCGCGTGCTTCAACGGTGCCTACCCGATCGACATCCCCGACTCGCTGAGACGCGGGAAGCTGCGGCTGGAGCAGGCCGAGTGACCGAGGCCGTCGCGGCGCTCAGCGCGCTCCTGCAGGGGCTGCGCTTCGGTGTCGCGTACAACCCGCTTGCCGCAGCCATCGCCGCAGCCATTGCGGCAGGCATCTCCGGGTATCCCCGTGCCCCACGGGAGCGCCGCGTCGAGGCGCTTGGCGTCGTCGCCCTCGGGTGGCTCGTGGGCGATGGGCTGCGCATCCTCGGACATGCGCGCGATCTCTACGATGGCGTGTCCATCACCGCACTCGGCGGTGCCCCCGAGTGGGCAGGCTGGGTCTTCGTCGGTACCTGGGCGTTCGTCTCGCTCGGGATCGGCTACGTGGTGCCGATGCTGGTGGGCGCCACCGTGGGCCGGCGCGTCACGCACGGCACCGGCTGGCTCGCCGCCATGGGTGTGGCGCTCGCGCTCACCGTCACGATCTCCGCAGGCGCGGGCGCGCTCGGGTAGAGGGTGGGCCGCACCGGCGCCCGGCCCACGGTGGTTACCCAGACGTGCTCTTGATCGAGGCATGAGCCGGCCGCCCCTGCGCTACAATGCACGTGCGCACATGCCGTCGCGCAGTCCCGAGGGGAGACCATGGCAACCGACGAGCCGAAGCATCCTGTCGATTACCGCGCCGCTGGCGTGGACACAGCCGAAGGCGCGCGCGCCATCGAGCGCATCCGGAGCCACGTGCGGGCCACGTACCGGCCCGAGGTGATCGGCGACATCGGCGGCTTCGGGGGGCTCTTCTCGGCCAGGGCCTTAAAGGACATGGACGACCCCGTGATGGTCTCCGGTACCGACGGCGTGGGGACCAAGCTCGTGCTCGCACAGCTGCTGAGCCAGCACGACACCGTCGGGATCGACCTCGTGGCGATGTGCGTCAACGACATCCTCGCGTCGGGTGCCGAACCGCTCTTCTTCCTCGACTACGTCGCCGTGGGCAAGCTCGAGTCCGCTCGCATGGAGCGCATCGTCGCGGGTATCGCCGAGGGCTGCCAGCAGGCCGGATGTGCGCTCGTGGGCGGCGAGATGGCCGAGCACCCTGGCACGATGGACCCCGATGAGTACGATCTGTGCGGCTTCTGCGTAGGGGCCGTCGATAGGCCGAAGATGATCACCGGCGAGACGATCGTGCCCGGCGATGTGATCCTCGGCCTTGGCTCGAGCGGGCTGCATTCCAACGGTTTCTCACTGGTTCGAAAGGTGCTCGTCGAGGGCCACGAGGACGAGCTTTCACTGCCGAGGGTTGACCTCGGCGGTGCGACGCTCGGCGAGCTGCTGCTCACGCCCACACGCATCTACGTGAAGAGCGTGATCGCGCTCCTTGCCGAGGTGCCCATCAAAGGCATGGCGCATATCACCGGTGGCGGCATCACCGAGAACCTCGACCGCGTGCTGCCCAAGACGTGCGACGCGCGCGTGGTGCGCGGTTCGTGGAAGGTGCCGCGGGTGTTCGGGCTTGTGCAGGATGCTGCAGGCATCGACGACGACAGCATGTACCGCACCTTCAACATGGGCGTGGGCTTCGCGCTCGTGCTCGACCCCAAGGACGCGCCGGCCGCAGCGGCCAAGCTGCTTGAGCTCGGCGAGACGGTGGCCGAGATCGGCGAGATCATCGAGGGTTCGGGGGCGGTCATCTATGGGTGACGTCTACCGCGACCCCGTGCCGCCGTTCCTGCGGCGCGTGGGGGTGGAGACCGGAGCGATGGCGCCGGGAGACGCACCCACAGGCCCTGTGGTGCTCGACGAGGCCATTCGGTCCGAGCTTGCGGACGTGGGCGTCGAACTTCCGGCCGAACCTCTGCCGCTTGCACTCGGCGTGCTCATCTCGGGGAGCGGAACCAACCTGCAGGCCCTCATAGACGCAATCGCGGCGGGCTCGCTCGACGCGCGCGTCGCTGTCGTGATCTCGAACAAGGAGGCCGCCTACGGTCTGGAGCGGGCGCGCAAGGCCGGCATCCCATCCGTGCACATCGACCCGGCCATCGGCGACTACCGCGCATACAATCACGCCATCCGTGAGGCGCTCGAGAACCATGGCGTCGAACTCGTGGTGATGGCAGGGTATATGCGCCTGCTTGGCACCGAGGTGCTGCGGGCGTTCCCAGGGGCCGTCATCAATCTGCATCCTGCGTTGCTGCCCGCGTTTCCCGGCGCATCGGCGATCCGCGATGCCTTCGAGTATGGCGTGAAGGTCACCGGTGTCACGGTGCACTTCGCTGACGAGGAGTTCGACCGCGGGCCGATCCTGTGCCAGGAGGCGATACGCATAGAGGAGTCGGACACGCTCGAGACGCTCGAAGAGAAGATCCACGCAGTCGAGCACCGGCTCTTGCCGGAGGCGGTCCGGCTTGTTGCCGCCGCACGCCTGCGCCTAGAAGGCCGCACCGTTCACATCAGCGAGGAGTAAGGGAGTATCCCGGCATGGACAACGTGAAGATCAAGCGCGCGCTCGTCTCGGTCACCAACAAGACCGGCGTGGCTGAGTTCTGCAAGGTGCTGGCGACCGAGTTCGGCGTCGAGATCGTCTCCACCGGAGGCACCGCCGCCGCGCTGACCGAGGCTGGTGTGCAGGTCCGACCGATCGACGACCTCACCGGCTTCCCGGAGATGATGGACGGCCGCGTCAAGACACTCCACCCCAAGGTGCACGGCGGGTTGCTCGCGCGCCGCGACTCGGTGGAGCACATGGCGCAGGCTGAGGCCCAGGGCATCGGTATGATCGACCTTGTGGTGGTGAACCTCTACGCGTTCGAGGAGACGGTTGCCCGCGAGGGTGTCACGACCGAAGAGGCGGTTGAGAACATCGACATCGGCGGGCCAAGCATGCTCCGCTCGGCGGCGAAGAACTTCGAGTCGGTCACCGTCATCACCGATCCGATCGACTACAGCGTGGTCATCAATGAGATGCGCGCGTCGGGAGGCCTCATCTCCTATCCCACACGCAAGCGGCTTGCCACCGACGTCTTCCGTATCACGAGCGCGTACGACGGCGCGATCTGGCGGTATCTTTCCGGCTACGGCCAGGAGCAGTTCCCCGAAGAGGTCCGGTTCCGTCTCGACAAGGTGCAGAGCCTACGCTACGGCGAGAACCCGCACCAGGACGCGGCGTTCTACCGCTTCAGCGACAGCAAGGAGCATACGCTCGCGCGCGCCACGCAGATCCAGGGCAAGGAACTCTCCTATAACAACATCCTGGATACTGACGCCTGCTGGACGGCGGTCCGCGAGTTCGAGCAGCCGTGCTGCGTGATCGTGAAGCACATGAACCCCTGCGGTGTCGCCATCGGTGATGGCCTGACCGAAGCGTACCGGCGCGCCCACGAGTGCGACCCGGTCTCCGCCTACGGCGGCGTGATGGCGTTCAACGGGCGCGTCACCGGCGATGTCGTGCGGGCCATCTACGAGAACAAGCAGTTCGTCGAGGTCATGATCGCGCCCGACTACGATGAAGAGGCGCTCGCGCTCCTCGACGACAAGCGCAACCTGCGTGTCCTGCGCACGGGCGGGGTGCGTCCGGTGGTGGGCCACTACGAATCGCGCGCGGTCGAGGGCGGCATGCTGATCCAGACCTCGGACGGCGTGACCGAGGATCAGTCGCGCTTCCGCGTGGCCACCATCGCCAAGCCGACCGACGAGGAGATGGAGCAGCTCATCTTCGCGTGGCGTGTCGTGAAGAGCGTGAAGAGCAATGCCATCGTACTCGCCAAGGATTTCGCGACGATCGGCGTCGGCGCCGGTCAGATGAACCGCGTCAACTCGGCACGCATCGCCGTGGAGGCTGCGGGCGCCAAGGTGCGCGACTCCGTGTGCGCTTCCGACGCGTTCATGCCGTTCCCGGACACCCTCGAGGTGTGCGCGGATGCGGGCGTGACCGCATTCATCCAACCGGGCGGGTCGATCCGCGACGACGAGGTGATCGCGGCAGCCAACAAGCGCGGCGTGTCGATGGTCTTCACCGGGTATCGCCACTTCCGCCACTAGGGGAGCGACCCAATCGCATCGACCGAAGGGCCGCCGCGTGCGGCCCTTCGTGCGTCCCGGCGTTGCGCCGTTTCGCGGACCCCGTCCGCCTCGAGCGGGCTCTCGAGGACCTCTAGCCGCTACTCCTGCACCACGTGCACGGTGCGCGTGGGGAACGGGAAGTGGATACCCTCGGCGGCGAACCGCTGGTAGAGCGTCCTGATGAACACGCTCCTGAGCGCGAACTGCTCGCCGAAGGATGGCACGTAGAGTATCGCGGCACAGGTGATCTGCGAGTCCGCGAACGCCTGGAAGCGGAACACCGGCGGATGTGCGTCGGACTGGTAGCCGGTCTCATCGAGGACCTGCTCGGCGACTTCGAGCGTCACTCGCTCCACCTGGTCGAGGTCCACGCCGTACGACACGCCGAACTGGTTGATCACGGCTACCGCTTCGGCGGGCAGCTTGTAGTTGGTGACGATCGCCTGCCCGAGCACCGCGTTGGGAACGATCACCAGGTTGTCGACCGTGGTGCGCAGCGTGGTCGTCCGCCACGCGATGTCGATCACGGTACCCTCATGGCCGCTCTCGAGCACCAGGTAGTCTCCGGGCCGGATCTGTTTGGTGGCTATGATCTGCAGGCCGGCGAACAGGTTGCCGAGCGTATCCTGCAGTGCCAGGGAGACGGCCAGACCGCCGACACCGAGGGCGGTGAGGAGCGGCGTGATCGAGATGTCGAACACACTCAGGATCGCCAGCGCTCCGATGACCAGGATCGCGCCCCGGGCGATGTTCACGAGCATGCTTGTCGCCGGCACGACACCACCCGCGACCGACATGGAGCGGCGCACGATCTTGCCAACGGCACGCATGCCGATCCCGGTGGCGACGATGATCGACAGGACGATGCCGACCTTCACGAGTGCGTCTGAGGCGAGCGTGAGTCCCATGATGGTCATCGGCGTCTCCTGTCGGCGGGGTACGGGTCGATTATACGGGTTCGGCGCGACGCACAGTCGTCTGCGGCAGCCTATGACGCCCCGTACGTGGGTATAGATTCTCGTTGCTGTTCGCGGGTGCGGTGGTTCATGGGGGGCGTCATGGACACGGAGTTGCACGCTATCCACGTTGCGCGGGTCTCCAACTGGTTCTCCGATCGCGGCGGTCATGGGTTCTCGGTGGTCGTACGGACGGGGCCGAACGAGGTGTCGATCGCGGCAGGCGCGTACCTGGGTATACAGGAACACCCCACCACCAAAGGCGTCTTCCGCGCGCGGTTCCGGGACGATCGGCGCATCTCGATCAATCCGGACGAGGAGAAGTACATCTCGTTTGGCTTCGAGTTGCAGGGAGTGGACACGGGGGAGCGTCTGCTCGTTCTGGACAAAGGGAGCCAGACGATCGAGATCACCGACCTTGGAGCTCCGAGTGGGCCATCAGCCGACGAAGTCGTGTGGCCGGAGGAGGCGCCGGTGGCACCCGCACCGCAGGCAGCGGTGGCTCCACCGGCTTCACAGACGGTCGAGGTGCGTGCCAGAGCCACGGTCTATGGCAACTCCATGGGCTCGGGGTTCTTCGGCCCCGTCACTGTGCGGATCGAGCAGGGCCAGATGAGCGTCACCGGCATGCGTTCCAGCCACAGGGGAGGGGCGCTCGTCGGGGGCGCGGCACTGCTGTCCATCGGTGTCATCGGGCTGGTGTTCGGGCTCATCGTGGCCGGAGGCGCTACGAGCGACAGCGATATGGGTGCGGCGTTCTGCCTCATGGGAGTCGGCATGCTGTTTCTGCTTGTGGGCCTCGGACTGTACTTCACGGGCAGGGCGAGGTTCATGCGCGGCGAGCAGGCGACGCTCAGCTTCCCGCTCTCGAGTGCGGTCGGCCGCAAGGTACGCTACGACACCAATCTCGGCTGCCTGCTGACGCTTGTGGCAACGCCAGTCGTCGGTCTCATCGTCATGCTGGCGATGGGCAGACGGATCGTGCGGCTGAGCGTGCCGAACGATCGCGGTCAGCGCCCGGCGAACCAGATGGTGGAACTCAAGATGGCCTCCAATGCCGAGGGCGCGATACTCGACACCGCCCTGCGTGGCTGAGTGCTCCGTCACGTTGACCCCCACACGTCCCGTGGTAAACTACCCCTTGCGCTTTGGGCCGAAGAGAGTCGACCCGGCACGGAACATGCAGGTCACGGGCCGTTAGCTCAGTTGGCAGAGCAGGGGACTTTTAATCCCAAGGTCGCTGGTTCGAGACCAGCACGGCCCACCAGCGATACGACGCACATGCGTTGCATATAGGCCCCCATCGTCTAGCGGCCAAGGACTCCGCCCTTTCAAGGCGGCAACAGGGATTCGAATTCCCTTGGGGGCACCA
>JAFGUS010000184.1 GCA_016938395.1 Coriobacteriia bacterium
ACTCTTTGAAGAGCACCCCACGTACCCGCAAGCTTGGAGAGACCGTGCGCGAAGCGCTGGCGGACGTCCTGCTGACCGAGGTGCAGGACCCCCGAGTGGAGCTCGCCACGATCACCTCCGTGCAGGTGAGTGCGGATCTCCACTTCGCCAATGTGTACGTGACCACTCACGGGGGACCTGACGAGTACGAGGCCCTGCTTGCAGGGCTTCGCTCCGCCGACAAGCGCATCCGAGCGGGACTGGCTCGCCGTGTCTCGATGCAGTTCATCCCCGAGCTGCGCTACTTCCTCGACGATTCGGTGGACGAGGGCATGCGCATCTACGAGGCACTCAAGAACGTGCCCGAGGGGCTGCGCGCGGTGTCCGACGACCCCGACTCGCCCGACGATGCCCCGAGGACGGACGCCCCGGAGGACGCCGTCGTCCCGGAGGACTGAGACGTGAGCGCCCACGACCCCTTCCGCACGGTTGCGGACGCGCTCCTCGGCGCGCGCTGTGTCGTCATCGGTTCGCACGTCGATCCCGACGGCGATGCCATCGGGTCCGTCCTCGGCCTCACGCTCGCGCTTGAGGCCGCCGGTCGCACCGCCTACCCGGTGCTCGCCGGCACTGACGGACCGCCCGCGACCTACGGGTTCCTGCCAGGGATCGACCGTCTCCTCCCCGCTGCACAGGCGCCCGCCTGCGACGTGTTCGCCGCGCTCGACAGCCCATCGCTCGAGCGCCTAGGCGATGCCGCGCCCGTGGCCCGCGGGACGGATCGGGTCATCGTCATCGATCATCATCCGGACGCTTCAGCGGCGGGGGATGTGGCGCTCATCGACCCCACGACCGCAGCAACCGGCGTGCTCATCTGGCGACTGCTCGACTACCTCGGTGTAACGCCGGACGTCGCTATCGCAACGTGCCTCTACACCGCGCTCGTGACCGACACCGGGCGGTTCTCCTACTCGAACACGACCCCGGAGACACTGCGAGTCGGCGCCGAGATGGTCGCCGCAGGGGCGGTGCCCTCGGAGATCCACACCGCGGTCTACGAGAGCCGGTCGGTGGGGGCGCAGCTGCTCATCGGCCGCGTGCTCGCCCGCACGGTGCTCGCCCCCGGAGGGCGGACGGCGTACTCCTGGATGGAGGAGTCGGACCTGGTGGAGACTGGAGCGCGTCCCGAGGAGACCGAGAATCTGATCGATCACGTGCGCGCCCTCGGTGGCGTCGAGGCTGTGCTGCTCGCGAAGGTCAACGGGGACACGGTCCGCGGAAGTCTGCGGGCCAAGGGCTCCTTCGATGTCGGGGCCGTCGCACGCAGGTTCGGCGGGGGAGGGCATCGCGCGGCAGCCGGGTTCACCTACGAAGGCGATCGCGACTCGCTTCTCGACGAGATCCTGCCGATGCTTCCCGGCGGCAGCCGATGAGCGCTCGCCGAGGAGCCAGCGGGCTCGCCGGCGTCCTGCTCGTCGACAAGCCCGAAGGCCCCACGAGCCACGACGTGGTAGCTGCGGTGCGGCGCGCGTCGGGCGAGGGGCGCGTTGGGCACGCCGGGACGCTCGATCCGATGGCCACCGGACTGCTCGTCGTGCTCGTCGGGCCGGCGACCCGCCTCGAGCGATACCTCTCGGGACACGACAAGACGTACGAGGCCCGCATCGTCTTCGGGACTGCGACCGACACGCTCGATGCCGCAGGCGTGGTCACTGCGACACAGACGGTGCCCGATGCGGTGCACTCCGAGACCGCTGCCCGGGAGATTCTCGCCGGGTTCGTCGGCCCTGCAGCGCAACTCCCGCCGGCGTTCTCGGCGATCAAGCGCGACGGCGTCACCGCGCACCGGCTCGCACGGGCGGGCGGCACCCCCGATCTGGAGGCCCGGCCGATCGTCGTCCATGAGGCCGCCCTTCTTGCACTCGACGCAGAGGCTGACACGTGGGACGTGCGCTTCACCGTCTCGAAAGGCACGTACGTGCGTGCGCTCGCGCGTGACATCGGGGAGGCCGTAGGTACCGCAGCCCACCTCGGCGCGCTCAGGCGCACACGTGCCGGTGAGGCCGATATCTCCGACGCCCATTCGGTTGCACGCGTGATAGAGGCAGCGGGACGCGCCGAGCTGCCCGACCTGTTCGCTGACCCGGTCGGCCTGCTCGGTATACCCGTGACGGTAGTGGATCCCTCGGTTGCTGCGAACGGACGACCCCTGCAGGTGACCGACGTCGGCGGCCGCGAGGGCCTCGCCGTCGACTTCATCGCGGTGACAGACGGGCATGCGCTACTCGGCATCTACCGCCCTGACGGCGACCGGCTCGTGCCGGAGACGATTCTCGCGGGAGGCGTTCCCCTGTGACACGAATCATCGAGCACCAGCCGGGTATGGACCCGATCGGACCTGCCGCTGCCGCCATCGGCGTGTTCGACGGTGTCCACCTCGGGCATCAGGCCCTCATCTCCGACGCCGTCGCACTCGCCACCGAGAGGGATATCGCTTCCTGCGTGGTCACGTTCGACCGCGACCCCGACCAGGTGGTCACGCCGGATCGGGCCGCACCGCAGCTCACAGCAGTCGAGGACAAGATCGCCCTCCTGACGGCACTCGGACCCGACGTCGTGCTCGTCGTGCCCTTCGACCGACAGCTCGCAGCGCTCACGCCCGAGGAGTTCGTCACCAGCGTGCTTCTCGACGCTATGGAGCCTCGCGTCTGCGTGGTCGGACACGACTTCCGCTTCGGCACCCGGGCGTCTGGCGACGTCGACACGCTGCGCGCCCTCGGAGCGCGCCACGGGTTCGACGTCGTCACGCACGGACTCGTGCGCGACGGGGAAGCGCCGATCACCTCGAGCCGGATACGGCGCGCCATCGCCGCCGGGGATGTCATGAGTGCGGCACGAATGCTCGGCCGACACCACCGGCTGACCGGCACAGTCATGCGCGGCCAGAGACTCGGCCACACGCTCGGCACACCCACGGCCAACCTCGACGTTGACCCCCGGTTCGCGCTGCCGGCCCCCGGCGTGTATGCGTCGTATGCCGAGGCCGGAGGCGTACGATACCCGGCGGCGGTGTCGGTGGGGGTGGCCCCGAGCTTCCGCGATGCGACCTGCCTGCTCGAAGCGCATCTCATCGGTTACGAGGGCGACCTGTACGGGGCATCGGTCACGGTGCACTTCGTCGAGCGGCTCCGCGAACAGCGCGCGTTCAGCGACCGGGCGGCGCTCGCAGACGCGATCGCGCGGGACGTACGCCGCGTCCGGGAGATGCTCGCCTAGCTGCTGTCTTCGCTCCACACGCTCGGGGTCCCTCGGCCTTCGGCTGTGCTATACTTCGATGGTTGTCCTGATGACCCGTCTCCTGGATCGGCGACTCACCGACGCTCTTCTCGGATGCGGGCGACTACACACGAAAGGTGAAACGAATATGGCGCTACCCAAGGACGTCAAGACGTCCATCATCGGCGAGCATGCCCGCACCGAGGGCGACACTGGCTCCGCCGAGGTTCAGATCGCGCTCCTCACGCAGCGCATCCGCGACCTCACCGAGCACCTCCGCACCCACCAGCACGACCACCACTGCCGTCGCGGGCTCCTGAAGCTCGTCGGTCAGCGGCGCAGGCTGCTCAACTACCTCAAGAAGAACGATATCGAGCGCTACCGCGCGATCGTCGCGAAGCTCGGTCTCCGCAGCTAACAGCGGAACCACGTGAAGGCGGGCCGTGTCCCGCCTTCACTGACGTAGGGGTACGAGACCCCGCATGAGAAGGCCGCCGCCAAAGGGGCGACGCGGCCGGAGAAGAGGAAGAGGAATGGGAAAGGTAACTGAAAGCTTCGAGCTGTACGGACAGCAGTACACGCTCGAGACCGGGGA
>JAFGUS010000185.1 GCA_016938395.1 Coriobacteriia bacterium
GAAAGGCCGCAGCAGCCGGGGGTTCTCGAGCTCCACCGGCGGGTCGTCGCCCGGCTGGGGCTGCTCGTACGTGATGTCCAGTTCGGCGGCGAGCGGTGCCAGCGCCTCGTCGAGTCGATCGCGTCGCCGTGCACTCACCCAGCCGCTGACCATGAACGTCCGCTCGGTGGCGCCGAACCGCTCGCGCACGGTCGCCGCATCCAGGTCGGCGTCGATGGCCGCCACGAGCGCGACTGCGTCGGTGTAGTACTGCTCGGAGAGCGCTGCCGCCCGCTCGTCGAGCTCGGCGAGCTCCCGGTCGATCTCGGCGATACGCTCCCGCGCGATCGCCCGCTCCTCGGCAGGATAGTCGGTGAGCCCGGGGAAGCCGACGTCGATGAAGCTCGTAGCAGCCAGCGCCGTACGCACTTCGTCGACCACGGTACGGTGCGCCATCACCACCCACGCGCACCGGCCGTCGACCGAGGAGAGCTCCTCAACGGACACGAACGGCGTGAGTTCGCGCAGCATCTGCCGAACGCCGGGGTCATCGGAGGCCGGAAGCACACCGGTGAAGAGCACGGCGTGCTCCGTGCCCTGCCACCTGCCGATCTCGAGCCGCAGGCTCTCCCACGGGGCCAGCTCGTGCACGAGCGCGCTGAGGTGTGCGCGTTCACGGCCGAGGACAGCCATCCTGTCGGCCACGCCCTCGCACTGCCGGTAGACGTGCAGCAGCGCCGTATCCACCTCAAGCGACGCGAACTCTGACTCGCTCATGTGGAGCTTCTCGGAGATGAACGAGCCGAACGGCTGCTCGTTGGTGTGATATCTGCCGAGGAAATCGCGGACAAAGACCGAGTCAGCGCGATACTCCTCGAGGCGGCGGATCACAGCCGGGTCGGACGCGCCGAGCGAGGGGGCCTCACCCTCGGACAACGCCTCGATGTCGAGCACTCCGACACGCTGCATGCGGTCGACGAGGCTCTCGAGCGCAGAAGCATGCCCGAGCACGGTGACGCGGAGCATACGCGCGACAGCCACGATCAGTCAGCCAGTCCCCTCAAGACCGCTGCGACCGCGTCGGGGACGCGGACCTGCGCGGCGTCGATGATAGCGGCCCGCGCAGCGGACGCCTGAGCCGCGATGGCATCCGCCTCGTCATGCGTGCGGGAGAGCAGTTCGTCGGTCTCCTGCTCCACGGCGGCCCGGGCCTCGGATCGCAGCTCCTGATGGACCCGGACGGCTTCGGCTCTGGCCTCGCGATCGATGGCGATGGCCCGCTCGCGGGCCTCGGCGATCAGGTCGGCCGCCCGCTCCTCCGCATCGAGGATGCGCTCTAGCTTCTCCACTACACTCCCCGATCCGTCCCGCTGCATCACTGCCCGCCCGGGTGCCGCTGTCGGCACACGGGTCGCTACAGGTATAGTACGCCAAACAGACGCTGTGTCCCCCCGTACGCCGGCATCGGACCGGCAGAAGGTATCGCATGCGCCACCAGCCTCGATACAGACCTCCATCCCGGACTCGACGACACGCGAGCCGAACCGCGCGAACGCGCCCGGCATCGCCGTATCCCACGCTCACCATCGTGGCCGCCGTGCTGGGGCTCGGCGTGATCGTCTGGATGCTCACGTGGAGCGCCCCCGGACGCCAGAGCGCCGAGGCAACGCCGGTCGTGCTTGTGGCCGCCGAGCCCGACCGGGCCCCGGCTCCGCGATTCGCCACGGTCCAGGGCGTGGACCTGCACTTGCCGGTCGACCCCCCGGCAATCACCGCGCTCGCGTTCCACCAGGCGTCCGGAGATCGCGCGCAGGCGATGACGTCGCTCGTACCCGACGTTCCGGATCAGGCCTCGCTCGACCCCGAGTCGCTCTCGGCGCAGGTGGCCGAGGCCGCCGACAGCGACGACATCTGGGGTGGTGTCTGCCTGCGATTATGGAGGACTGGTCGGAGCGGTATGCCTGACACGGCTGCGGACATCGGCGCCACACCGGGAACGGACGTCTACGCACCCGTCTCGGGTACCGTCGTCCTGGTGCGGCCCTATCTGCTCTACGATATGTACGATGACGTCGAGATCCACATCCGCCCGGACGGTGCCGACGACCTCGATGTGGTGCTCATCCATGTGGCTGATGCGTCGGTGGAGGCGGGCGACCGGGTGGTGGGCGGCGTCACGCGCATCGCTGCGATCCGGCAGATGTCGGGCATCATCGATCTGCAGCTCGCGGGCTACACAGGCGATGGTGGCGACCACGTCCACATGCAGGTGAACCGAATCGCCGAACCGGGCGAACTCGATGACCCGGGCGGCTCGTAGGCGCTATCCGGCGTCTGATGCTCCGGTCGGAGCCTCGTCGGCCCGGCGGATGAACCCGCGGAACCGCCGGTCGAACTCGTAGCGCTCCAGGCGTACCTTGCGATCGCACCCCACGCAGCGCAGCCCGATGTCCATCCCCAGCTTCGTTATCTCCCACTCGTTGGTCCCGCATGGATGCGGCTTCTTGAGGCGCACCACATCGCCGAGACGTATCGGTGTTATCGGAACGGCCACGTTCACTCCATGCTCGGTCGCGCCAGCGGTACGGGGCGGGTAGAGTATACCGCGTGACACTCGCCGACCAGCCCGGCCGCAGCGCCGACCGCCCGAAGGAGCCGTATGAAGACCAGAGCCATCCTCTCCGTCCTCGGTGCTGACCGTGTCGGCATCGTCGCCGCCATCGCCACCGCGCTCGCCGAGCTCTCCGTGAACATCGAGGACATCCGCCAGACGATCCTCTCCGACGTGTTCTCCATGACGATGCTCGTCACCGTCGATGAGGACGCCCATAGCTTCGAGGACATCCAGACACGCCTGGCCGAGGTGGCCGAGGAGATTGGCATGCAGGTGACGCTGCAACGCGAGGACGTGTTCCGGTTCATGCACCTCGTCTGATCCGCCCGCCCCTGACCGACCGCCCGCGCCCTGGAGGTTTCCCACATGCTTCGCATTTCTCCCGAAGAGATCGCCGAGACCCTGCTGATGGTCCACCAGCAGCACCTCGACATCCGCACGGTCACGCTCGGCATCTCGATCGGCGACTGCGGTGCGGACACCGCCGAGGAGATGGGCCGCCGCCTCTACGACAAGGTCACGCGCGCGGCCGAGCGGCTCGTGCCGGTGTGCGAGGCGATCGAGCGCGAGTACGGCATCCCCATCCGCAACAAGCGCATCTCGGTGAGCCCGGTGGCCGCCGTCGCGGGTCGGTGCGCGTGCGACGACCTCACCGCGGTGGCGGTTGCGATGGACCGCGCGGCACACACCGCGGGCGTGGACTTCATCGGCGGCTTCTCGGCGCTCGTGCAGAAGGGCGTTGGCGCGGCCGATGACGCGCTCATCCGCTCCATCCCGATGGCGCTCGCCACCACGCAGCGTGTGTGCTCGTCGGTGAACGTCGCCTCCACGCGCGCCGGCATCAACATGGACGCGGTGGCGCGTATGGCGCACACCGTGAAGGAGACCGCTGCACTCACCGCCGAGGCCGACAGCATCGGCTGCGCCAAGCTCGTGATCTTCGCCAACATGGTGGAGGACAACCCGTTCATGGCCGGTGCGATGCACGGCCCCGGCGAGGCCGATGCGGTCATCAACGTGGGCATCTCCGGCCCGGGTGTGGTGCGCGCGATCATCGCCGCACTCCCCGATGACGCCAATCTCACCGCCGTGGCCGAGGCCATCAAGATGACCTCCTTCAAGATCACCCGCGCCGGAGAGCTCGTTGCCCGCGAAGCCGCCCGCCGTCTCGGCGTGTCGATGGGTATCGTCGACCTCTCGCTCGCACCCACGCCTGCCGAAGGTGACAGCGTGGCCGAGATACTCGAGGCGATGGGCGTGGAGCGCTGTGGCGCGCCCGGCACCACCACCGCACTCGCGCTCCTGAACGATGCGGTCAAGAAGGGCGGCGCCATGGGCACGTCCTCGATCGGCGGACTCTCCGGCGCGTTCATTCCCGTCTCCGAGGATGCGGGCATGGTGCGTGCAGTGGAGGACGGCGCGCTCAACCTTGAGAAACTTGAAGCGATGACCGCCGTGTGCTCGGTGGGTCTCGACATGATCGCCATCCCAGGCGACACACCCGCTGAGACGATCGCCGGTATAATCAGTGATGCCTGCGCCATCGGCGTCATCAACAGCAAGACCACTGCGGCGAGGCTCATCCCGGCCGTGGGTAAGGTGGCGGGCGACCACGTGAGCTGGGGCGGACTACTCGGCGCGGCACCGGTCATGGACGTGTCCAGGTGGAGCAGCGCCAAGCTCATCAACCGCGGAGGACGCATGCCCGCTCCGCTGGGAAGCCTGCGCAACTGACGGGCGGCCGAGGGCACCTCCGGTTCCTGGAAGCGTCTGTCACCCCTCTGGCAACCACTCATCCTCTCTACTATGCCGCTCATCACAAATACGTGGACTGCCAGCGCTTAAGCCTGCGAAAGTATCGAGCACGTGCCGATACATCTGGTGCAAGCCGATATGCAGAACTAGTGCTGACGACCGCGCGAGTGACGCCGGATTCTGAGGCCGAATGGTGAACGTTTCATACGACATGAACGCCCGCCGGCAGGGGCACAAGGCCGGGGGCAGGCGGAAGCGTCGCCTGCGCCTCTTGAGCGCTGTGCTGGTGGCCGTTCTGCTTCCCATCGCACCCACCTCGGCCCTCGTTCGGGCGACGATCACGATCGACGGCGCCTTCGCCGACTGGACGCCGGTGTTC
Organism: Coriobacteriia bacterium; assembly: GCA_016938395.1. The sequence continues at coordinate 4,728 of JAFGUS010000185.1, forward strand.
GACGACCCGGCCAATTGCCGATACGACCTGGCCGGCGATTCATCCAACACCGATGCCGACTTGACGCTCGTAGCGACCACTGGTGACGCGGACTACCTTTATACCTACATGCGGCGCGGCACGACGAGCGGTGGCGCTGCGCCTAACTACCTGGTGTTCATCGATCTCGATGGTGATGGACGCATGGAGGCGACCGACCGCGTCCTTGAATACAGCCTCACCGGAAGCAACACCTTCAGCTCCGCGACGGTCTATTCATACGTGCCGGCAAACACCACCCTCGGCGACGACATCAACGGAACGACACTCCGGACCGACATGAAGAAGTACGGGACCGACCCGGTGCCGCTCCCGACCAGCGGCACGGCCATCGGTGAGGACAGCGGCTCACAGTTCGAGGGACGGGTCTTGTGGAGCACGCTGGGTGTTCAGCCGGACACGCCGGTCATGCTCCGCTTCTATGCGTCGCAGGGCAATGCGTCCGACTACGCGGAAACGATCCACCTGGTCGATCACGATGTCACCATCGAACCCGATCGCGCGTTGGGCGCCGCTGCAGGCACCGACGTGGTCTACGAGCACACGGTCCGCAACACCGGCAACATCGCTTCGCGCTATCGACTGACCGCAACGTCCTCTCGAGGTTGGACGGTCAGTCTCCGCGAAGCCGATGGCATCACGCCGATCGAGTACGTCGACCTGGCGCCCGGGGCTTCGGCGCTCGTCAAGGCTGTGATCTCGATCCCCGGCACCACGGCGGATGGCACACGTGACACGCTCTCGGTGACGGTACGCCACGTCGATACCGCAAACACGATCACTGGCCTGGCATCCGACACCGCCACCGACATCACCACCGTTGGCCCTCTCCTGGTGGTTCCGGACCAGAGCGGCTCGATCACTTCGGGCGACACGATCGAGTTCGTGAACACTGTCATGAACAACAGTGCCTCGCCGTACACGATCCGGTTATCCGCGACGTCCAAGGCAGGGTGGGCCACGCACGTGCTCGACGCGTCGGGCACCACACCGGTGAGCGAGATCACGCTAGGACCGGGAGAGTCGGTGGCGGTCGTCGTGAGGATCACCACCCCCGCCGGTGCTCCACTCGGCGCGGTGGACGTGACCACCGTGGAGGCGACGGTCGTGGGTGCTCCGGGCATACGTGGGAGGGGCTACGACACCGTCACCGTTCGACCCGCGCTGACGATACTGCCCGACAGGA